>JAHDWR010000380.1 GCA_023382755.1 Dehalococcoidia bacterium | reverse complement strand
GCCCCGCGCCAATCACATGGCTCCTCGAAGCGCACCGTGTCTCCGGCACCCTCGCCCTCGCGTTCATCGCGGGCCATGTCGCCGGCATCCTCGTCGACCCATGGACCGGCATCTCCGCCACGGATGTGGCCCTCGGGGCCACCAGCCCTTACCGGCCCGCCGCAGTCCTGCTGGGGACGGTCGCCACATGGCTCGCCGCAACCGTCCTCCTCTCCACCGCCCTCGCCGGCCGCATGACGAACGCCACCTGGCGCTCACTGCACTACCTCGCCTTCCCCGCCTACCTCGCCGCCCTCCTCCATGGCATCACCGCCGGCACTGATTCCGCGGCCACCGCGGCGGTCGCGCTCTACGCCGCAACCGCCGCGGTCGTGGCTGCCATCCTCGCCGTCCGTGTCCTCGAACCTCGAACGGTCCAGCGCTCACCGAATCGGGTCCCGGTCGGTCCTGTCACCCTTCGGCCGGAAGAGTAGTCTGGAATCGTGCCCCGCCGCCCCAACCGCTTCGCCCACGAACGCTTCACGGGCGTGAAGCTGTTCATCAACGCTGTGGTCGTCTTCTCGTTCTTCGGTGGTTGGGCGCTCTTCAACGCCACCAACGACCTCGGTCACGATTCCGCCGGGCCCATCGACACCGCCCCCACGATCCTCCCCGGTACGCCCACGGCCGCTCCCTCGCCACCCGCAACGCCCGCCCCCGGCACCCCCCAGGCGACTGCCACCGCTGAACCGCCACGCACCCCGACCCCCACCCCCACCCAGCGCAAGACGAGGGCCAGCTGAGATGAGCTGGAAACTCGCGACGGTCACCTTCGCCATCCTCATCGCCGCGGTCCTCGCGGGCCGGGCCTCCGATTCCCAGGGCGGCACCGCCACGTGGGATATGACCCGGTCCGCTGCCTGGGCCTCCTACCTGCTCTTGTGGGCGTCAGTGATCACCGGCGTCGGCGTCAACCTCCGCTTCCACCCGGGCGTCGGCCGTCAGGCGTTCGTCTTCGAAGTCCACCGCATGACTGGCACCCTCGGGCTTACACTCGCCCTGGTCCACGGCTTCGCTCTCGTCCTCGACCGTTATCTCGTCTTCCACATCTGGGATGTCTTCGTCCCGTTCGCCTCGGGCTATCGGCCCTGGGAAGTTGCCCTTGG
The DNA here is from genome assembly GCA_023382755.1 of Dehalococcoidia bacterium. Taxonomy (GTDB): domain Bacteria; phylum Chloroflexota; class Dehalococcoidia; order Tepidiformales; family Tepidiformaceae; genus Amarobacter. Next base: position 360 of record JAHDWR010000380.1, on the reverse strand, counting down.
CGTCTTCGCCCTCTGGCTGCTCCTCGCGATCCTCTTCAGCACCTGGTTCGCCGGATGGGTACCAACCGCCGCATGGCGCGCCATCCACTTCCTCGCCTACGCGGCCTTCGGGCTCGCCCTCCTGCACGGCCTCACCGCCGGCAGCGATACCCAGCACTGGCCGACGCACGTCATCTACAGCCTCACGGTAGGCGCGCTGCTCGGCGCTGTCTTCCTCCGCTTCGTCGCCCACGATTGGATAGAGGCCGTGCGCCACGCCGCCTCCCACCCGGGGCCCTGAACGTTCAGTCCACCGCCAGCCCGAGGCCCCGCAGGAACGCCGCGTTGTCCGGTTCGCGCCCCAGGAAGTCCCGCACCAGT
>JAHDWR010000379.1 GCA_023382755.1 Dehalococcoidia bacterium | reverse complement strand
CGATGACCTTCCCGGCCTCCATCACGGCGATGCGGTCGGCGATGGCCATGGCGTCTGCGCGGTCGTGCGTGACGAGCACCGCGGTCATCGATTCGTCCCGGAGGATGGCGGCGACATCCTCGCGCATGGCCACGCGGAGCCCCGCGTCCAGGTTCGAAAACGGCTCATCGAGGAGGAGGACGCGCGGCCGGGGGGCGAGGGAACGCAAGAGCGCCACCCGCTGCTGCTGGCCGCCGGAGAGCTGGTGCGGGTAGCGGCCAGCGAGCCCTTCGAGCTGGCCGGTGCGGATCAGCTCCTCCACCCGCGCGGCCGACCCGCGGCCGAGGCCGTAGGCGATGTTCGCCTCGACCGTCTGGTTGGGGAAGAGGGCGTATTCCTGGAAGACGAGGCCGACCGAGCGACGGTGGGCGGGGGTGCTGGTGGCCGGGCTTTCGACCAGGCGGCCACCGATGCGGATTTCGCCGGCGGTGGCGCGTTCGAAGCCGGCGATGGCGCGGAGGAGGGTCGTCTTGCCGCTACCGCTGCGGCCAAGGAGGGCGACGATCTCGCCAGCGGCCACGGCCAGGTCGGCGCCCGCGACGGCGCGCAGGGAGCCGAAGCGCACCTCGACGCCCTCGCAGGTCAGCGGTTCAGGATTCGAGCGATCCAAGGTCGCCCCTCCAGCTCAACAACGCCACGGGAATCGCCGCCAGGCCGACGAGCACGAGTGCGGGCAGCGCCGCCCCAGCGTACAGCGCGTCGGTGCTTCGGCTCCAGACGAGACCGGGGAGGGTCTCGTATCCCGGGGGGCTGAGGAGGAGGGTGGCCGGGAGCTCCTTCATGACCGTGAGGAACACCAGCAGCCCGGCCGAGGCCATCCCCGGCCGCGCGAGCGGGATCGTCACCGAGGCCAGGACCCGGAGCGGCGAGCGGCCGAGCGAGGCGCCGGCGTCTTCGAGCCTGCGGGGCTGGCGGAGGAGCGACGCTCGGAGTGCCGAGAGGGCGTTCGGGAGGAAGAGGATGACGTAGGCGAGGAGGAGCATCCACGTGGTCTGGTAGAGGTCGCGTGCGTAGCTAATGCCGAAGAAGACAAGGGCGAGGGCAACCACAACGCCCGGGAGCGCGTGCGTCAGGTAGGCGGCCTGTTCCATCACCGCGCCGAAGGGGCTGGCGTAGCGCGCGGCCAGGATGGCGACGGGGAGCGCAAGCAGGACGGTGATGATCGCCCCACCGACGGCCATCGTGACCGAATGGCGGGCGGCCAAACCTATCGCCGGGAAGGCGGCGTCAGCCTGGATGCCCTTCAGCAGCCAGTAACTCAGCACGCCCAGGGGCAGGCCCAGCGAGAGCAGGGCGATCAACGCCAGGAACCCGGCCGCGGGCCACTTCCACCTGCCCAGCGGCACCGGCCGCATGAGCGATTGGCGGCGGGAGGCACGGCGGCCCATCCGGCCGCGGACCGTAAGCTCGGCGGCGAGGATGGCGGCGGCAACCATCGCCAGCATGGCCCCAAGGACCGCCGCCCCCGTGCGGTCGAACGAGGTCTGGTATTCGACGAAGATC
>JAHDWR010000378.1 GCA_023382755.1 Dehalococcoidia bacterium | reverse complement strand
CGCGTGGGGCGGTGCGGCGGCACGATTCTTGCCGCGCGCGGCGGGGCCGTCAACGCCTTGGGCTGTCCCGGCGGGCGCGACGCGTCGAAGCGGCAAGCGGCCCGTTCGTCGCCGCGATTGCGAACGGAAGGCCGTGATCACCGAGCCAGCGGTGAGGCAGGCTGCTGGATAGCCATCCCTGGAGAGCCGCATGCAACCCGGAACCGCAACTGTCGACGAGCGGGGCGAGGACGGCGCAACGCAGCCGATCATCGAAGCGCGAGAAGTCGTGAAGACCTATGACACGGGGGCGGCGGGCGTCCAGGCGCTCCGGGGGGTGAGCCTCGCGGTGCCGCGCGGCGAGATGGTCGCGATCATGGGTCCTTCGGGCTGCGGCAAGACCACGCTGCTGAACTGCCTGAGCGGCCTGGACACGGTGGACTCCGGCCACGTCTGGATCGACGGGACCGACATCAACCAGCTTTCCGACCGGGCGAAGTCGCGCTATCGGGCCCGGCGGATGGGCTTCGTGTTCCAGACGTACAACCTCCTCCCGGTGCTTTCGGCGGCGGAAAACGTGGAACTGCCCCTGGTCGTCTCCGGCGTGCCCGGGAAGGAAGCCAGGGCGAAGGCGATGGTGGCGCTCGAACGGGTCGGGCTCGCCGACCGGGCGCACCACTGGCCGAACCAGTTGAGCGGCGGCCAGCGCCAGCGCGTCACGATCGCGCGGGCGCTGGTCAACGATCCCGCGATCGTGTGGGCCGACGAACCGACGGGCAACCTCGACTCGGAGATGGCCGACGACGTCATGCGGCTGATGGAGCAGCTCAACAGGGAGAATCTCCAGACGTTTGTCATCGTGACGCACGACCCGGGGGTGGGGGCGCGGTGCCACCGCATCATCCGGATGCGCGATGGACGCATCGTGGGGGAGGAGCTCCAGCGATGAGCGAACTCTTCGGGCTCTCGATGCAGACGATCATGGTGGTGCTGATCGGGCTGTTCGCGGTCTCGGCGGTGGTATCGGCGGGGTTGTTCGTCGCTGGGCCGATGATGTTCCGGATGGGCCTGCGGAACATCCGGCGGCGGCCAGCGCAGTCGGCCCTGATCGTGGCCGGCCTGATGCTGGCAACGACCATCGTGACGGCCGCATTCACCACGGGCGATACGCTCAACTACAGCGTGACCCGGGTTGCCTACGACTTCCTGCAGCGGACCGACCTGAGCCTGCACCACTTCCAGTCCGAAGAGGCGGCGGCCAGCGGAGACCAGTTCTATGCCGGCGACGACCTGGCAGCGCGGCTCGATGCGGCATTTGCCGGCGACCCTGATATCGAAGGGTTCATGGGGTTCCTGTTCGAGCCCGTGCCGGTGCACAACACGCGGACGGCGCTGACGGAACCAGCAGTCATCCTGGTGGGGACCGACCCGGAGACGATGGCGCGCTTCGGCGGCTTTGCGCACCTGGATGGGAGTGCGGCAGACCTGGCGGCGCTTGCCGACGACGAGGTGTTCGCGAATGAGCGCGCGGCGGATGAGCTGAACATCGAGACGGGCGACGTGTT
>JAHDWR010000377.1 GCA_023382755.1 Dehalococcoidia bacterium | reverse complement strand
AGGGCGGTCGCGCTCATGCGGTTCTCGACGACCACGATCTTCTCCAGCTTGGGCCAGAGGTTCTCGACAAGCGTGTCCGAACCCCCGCGCTGGCGCCGGATCGGATTGGTCGCCACGATGAACAGCACCTGCGGGTCGGTCGAGGGGCCGGGCTTGACCAGGCCGCCCCACCAGCCGCGGCGGGTCGCATCGGAGACGAACTCCTCGAATGTCCGCCCCATCGTCTCGTCGGACCACTCCTGGCGGTTCCAGGTGTCCTTGTAGCCGCAATGGTAGAAGTGGAAGAAGGCGGGCGGGCTGGCGGTCCCGGCGGCGACGCCACGCTGGAGGAGCTCGTAGCCGAGGATCTCGTCCGAAGCTTCGGGGTCCTGCGAGCGGAGCGCCTCGATCGCGCCTTCCACGCCGTCCATCACGCGGATGGTCTCGGCCACGCCGCGCTTCTGCTTCATGCCGAAGAGCATGTAGCCGTCGAGTCCGGCCAGGGCGAGGCCCTGGATCCCGGTGCCCGGGCGGCCCCAGTTGCCGGTGAGCGCCAGCAACAGGCACATCGCGCGTTCCATCAGGTCGCCGTGGTAGTACTTCGGGGTGTTGAACCCCTCGATGATCTTGGTTTTCCGAGAGGCGACATCGCGGGCCAGGCCGCGGATGACCTCGGGGTTGATGCCGCAGATCTCGCCGGCCGCCTCAGGCGTGTATTCCTTGAGCCGCTCGCGCAGGATCTCCCAGACCGTCGTCAGTTCGAGCGCGCTCCCATCGGTGCCGGTGGCCGTGAACGAACCCTCGAGCGTCGGTTGCGATTCCTCGAGTTCGAGAGTCCCGCGGGGCGCCAGGTCGATTTCGCCGGTCGCCTCGTCGAACCAGAAGAACTGGTCCTCGCGTTCGCCGTCCATGAACTCCGGGCCCCGCAGGAAGCGCCGGGTCGCCGTGTGCACCAGCAGCGGCAGGTCGGTCTGCGACTGGACGAAGGCCTTGTCGTAGAGCCCCTCTTCAATGATGACCTGGCACATCGCAAGCGCCAGTGCGGCGTCAGTCGCCGGCCGGATGGGCACGAACTGCTCGCCCATCAGTGCCGAGGGGCTGTAGTCGGGCGCGATGCAGACCACTTTGGACCCGTTGTAGCGGGCTTCGGTGATGAAGTGCGCGTACGGGATCGAGGTGTACGAGGGGTTCGAGTGCCAGATCAGGATGAGTTCCGAGTGGAACGTGTCGTCCACCGAACTGGCACACGAGAACTTGCCGAACGTGATGTGATGGCCGGCCGGGAAGTCGTTGATCAGGCCGTTCGCGTCGAGCGTTGTCGCGCCAAGGAGCCCGGCGAAGCGCAGGTAGGCCGCCTGCGCCAGGAGTCCGCCCTCCACCGTCTCTTCGAAGACGATGGATTCCGGACCCTCGAAGTCGATCGCCTCGATGAGCGCGTCGGCCACCTCGGTGAGGGCTTCGTCCCAGGAGATGCGCTCCCACTCGCCGGATCCGCGCTCGCCCTTGCGCCGCATCGGGTAGAGGAGGCGGTCGGGCGAGTCAAGCTGGATGCTCCAGGCGCTGCCCTTCTGGCAGCTCATGGGGTTCATATCCGGCACGCCGTCTTCAATCT
>JAHDWR010000376.1 GCA_023382755.1 Dehalococcoidia bacterium | reverse complement strand
ATGATGCGGCCTCCGTTCGGTCGTCCAGACGTTCGAGACGGCGCGGAGGTTCCACACGCGCCCACGTTGATGGTAGCGCGAGGGCGGGGGCGGGGGGTTCAGGCGGGTCAGTACTGGACGCCAACGCTCGCGAGGAGACCGGCGAGATCCGGGCTGGTCAGGGTTCCAAAGCGAAACTCCCGGACGATTCCTTCGGCATCGATGAGGAACGTGGAGGGTGCACCGATCACTCCGTAACTCCACCCGGCTGAGCCGTCCTCATCGAGGGCTACCGGCAGTGTGGCGGCGACGGCCTCCAGGGCGGCGTTTGCCACTGCCGGGGACTCCCGGAGATTCACCGCGAGGATCGTTATCCGGTCGCCGACCGTTGCCTGTGCCTCCTGAAGGGACATGAGCGTGGTGAGGCACTGCCCGCCGCACCAACTGACATACCACACAAGGACGACTGGCTTCCCGCGGTAGCCGGAGAGGGTGTGGGTAGTTGCGAGGTCCTTAGAGTCGCGAAGGACGAAGTCGGGCGCCGGCTGGTGTGTTGCCGCGAGCTGCCGGGACGCTTCGACCGAGCGGGTCACCGGAAGGTATTCGACGCCGGGGGTGCCGACGCAGGTGCCGCCACGGTCATCGGCAGGGAGGCCGTCGGGACAGGTCGCGCCGCGCCAGTTTGCGCTGACGATGGCGTTGTTGAAATCGGCGCCGGTCAGGTCCGCGTCGAAGAAATCGACGCCCTGGAGGATGGCATTGTGAAGCGTTGCATTCCGGAGGTTGGCCCCGGCGAAACTGACACCGGCCATGCTCGCTCCGCGCAGCAGGGCACCCTCGAGATTCGCGCCGGTGAGGTTCGCGCCGTTGAGGAGAGCAGCCTCGAGGTCCGCATTGCTGAAGTTGCACCCGGAGAGATCCTGGTCGGACGCCCACAGGCCAGTAAGGTCGCGGCCCGAGTAGTCGCAACGGCCCGGACCGGTTGGCAGGACCTCGCCCTGGTACACGATGGGTGGTGGGGCGTTGCCCGACGCATCGATGTCGTGACTCATTCCAGGGGGCGCGGCGGTGGGGCCCGGCTGCTGTGCGACTTGCCGGGGCCCACCGGTGGCCACGAGGGCGACCACAGTGATCGCCGTGATGCCAGCAATGGGGAGGGCTGCTGCTGCCGGACCGAGAGCCTTCCACGAACCGAAAGACGGTATCAGCCAGTTCCAGCGGGGACGGCGCGGTGGTGGCTCTGACAGGGCGTTGAGGCGCGGGCGAACGTCTTCGCGATGCTGAACATCGAGTTTCGCGAGCACCTGGCTGACGTGCCACTTCGCGGTCGCGAAAGTGATGCCGAGGCGTTCGGATATCTCCCCGTTCGTCAGCCCAGCGGCAACGAGGTCGGCGACCTCGCGTTCTCTCTCCGTCAGCAGAACTGCCGGTGCATGGGATGCTGCATCCACTCCACTCCTCATGGCTGGAGAGGTTACCGGGTGCTTCACGGGGGCACACCGGCCTATGGATGGAATGCTGATATGCCATCGATCGCGCCTGGCTGCCGCCGGGCTCATTTCGGTTTGCGGGCGCGCATGACGGCGATGGGGATGGTGAAGCCCCAGGGATCGTCGC
>JAHDWR010000375.1 GCA_023382755.1 Dehalococcoidia bacterium | reverse complement strand
TCCGGGCAGGCGACCCCCACCGGTACGCCCCCGCGGAAGTCGCAGGCGCCGCTCTCGCGGTTCACACAGTCGACATATTGGCCGTACGGGCCGCTCTTCTTGACGAGCGCGCCGCCATCTTTCGGGCAGCGGTAGGCGATCTCCTGGGGAGCCGCAGCGTACACGGGCTGGCCGTCAGCCCCCATCGGCAGGGAGTTCGTGCACTCCGGGTAGCGCGGGCACGCGAAGAACTTCCCGTTGCGCCCCCACTTGATCACGAGGTTCGCCTGGTCGCATACCTGGCAGCGGATATCAGTGACTTCCTGCTGCTTCTCGGCGGCGCCTTCCGCGCTGTCCAGCTCGCGCTTGAATTCGGGCCAGAACTGGTTGAGGACCTCGTCGTATTCGCGCTGGCCCTGGGCGACTTCGTCGAGCTCGCGCTCCATCTCGCCGGTGAAGGGCACGTCGACGTACTTCTTCATGTGCTGCTCGAGGAGGTCATGGACGATGAAGCCAAGCTCCTGCGGGACGAGCTGGCGGCCCTGCTTCTCGACGTAATCGCGTTTCAGGACCGTCTGGACGATGGTCGCGTAGGTGCTCGGCCGGCCGATGCCTTCCTCCTCGAGCGCTTTCACCAGGGTGGCCTCCGTGTAGCGCGGGGGTGGTTCGGTCTGGTGGCGGCGCCCATCGACGCCGCGCTGATCGAGGATGTCGCCCTGGGAGAGGTCGGGCAGCGCACCCTGCAGCCCGTCTTCCTCCTCGTCCTCGGCTGCCGGCTCGGCGGCGTCGGCGCCGTACACCTTCAGGTGGCCTTCGAAGGTGAGCGTGCTGGAGCTGGCCCGGAACGTCCCGTGGGTAGTGGCGCCCTCGCGAGCTTCGATGTCGACCGCCACCGTCGCGTAACGCGCGTCCGACATCTGGCTGGCCATGAACCGCTGCCAGATGAGGGTATAGACCCGGAGTTGGTCGTTGTTCAGGTTGCGGCGAAGGCTGTCGGGCGTGGCCGACGGGTTCGTCGGGCGGATGGCCTCGTGGGCCTCCTGGGCTCCCCGAGAGCGGGTGACGTACACGCGCTCCTTCGCCGGGATGAAGTCGCCGCCCCAGGTGTGGGCGGCGAAGTCCCGCGCCTGCACCCGGGCAATCGGGGAGATGTTGAGCGAATCGGTGCGCATGTAGGTGATGAGGCCTGCCTGGCCGTTCACGCCTTCGTACAGTTCCTGGGCGATGCTCATCGCCCGGGCGGCGCTCATGCCGAGGCGGTTGACCGCAGCCTGCTGGAACGTGCTGGTGGTGAATGGCGGCGCCGGGGACCGCTTCTTTTCGCCCCGCGCCACGCTGGCGACATGGAACTGGGAGCGGCGCAGATTCGCGAGCAGCCCGTTCGCGGCCGCTTCGGAGGGGATGGCCGGGCCCGCGCTTGTGAAGGCCGGCTTCAGCTTCGTGCCCTTCGCCGCGCCTGCGAACTTCGTCAGCTCGGCCTCGAAGGCGCGGGCCTGCTTCGCAAGGGCGGCGTGGATGGTCCAGTACTCGACCGGCCGGAAGTCGCGGATCTCCTTCTCGCGGTTCACGATCAGGCCCAGGGCGACGCTCTGGACGCGGCCCGCGCTGGCGCCCCGGCT
>JAHDWR010000374.1 GCA_023382755.1 Dehalococcoidia bacterium | reverse complement strand
TTCAGCACCTTGCCCATCGCGTTCCGCGGCAACTCCGGCACGATCGCGATGTACTGCGGCGCCTTGAACGAGGCCAGGTGGGCCTTGGCGTAACTGTTGATCTCGGCGGCCGTGACGCTCATCCCGGCCTTCGGCACGATCACCGCCTTCACCACCTCGCCCCACTCCACGTCCGGCACACCAATGACCGCGGCCTCTTCGATCGCCGGGTGGTCTTCCAGTACGTTCTCGATCTCCCCGGGCGAGATGTTCTCCCCGCCGCGGATGATGAGGTCCTTCTTGCGCCCGGTGATGTACAGGTAGCCGCCCTCGTCGATCTTGCCGACATCGCCCGTGTGCAGCCAGCCATCGATGATCGCCGTGCTCGTCGCGTCTTCCTGCTTGTAATAGCCCTTCATCACGCGGTCCGAGCGGACGCAGATTTCACCCTCCTGCCCGGGAGGAAGCAGGTGGTTGCGCTCGTCCATGATGCCGAGCTCCACATCGGGCATCGGCTTGCCGACCGAACGCAGGCGCTGTTCCTTGACGGCGGTATCGGTGCTCAGGTCGTGGTCTTCGGGCCCCAGGAACGTCAGCGTCGCGGTCGATTCCGTCTGGCCATACGCATTGATCAGCCCCACGCCCTTCGGCGGGAACACGTCGCACGCCCGGCGGACCACCTCGTAGGGCATCGGCGCCGCGCCGTAGGTGATGCTTTGCAACGTCGACAGGTCGTATGTCTCGAAGTCCGGGACCTCCATGATGCGCTTGAGCATCGTCGGCACCACGAACGCGTGGGTCGCGCCCTCGGTCTGGACTGCCGCCAGCCAGTCCTCCGGGGTGAACTGCGGCAGAATGACTAGCGTCCGCCCGCTCCAGATCGCCAGCATCATGGTCGTCGCACCGGCCACATGGAAGAACGGCGCCGAGACCAGCACCTTTTCGTGGATCTCCGGGTCGGCCGGCTGCTGGTTCGTCACATAGGCGGTCATGTCCAGGTAGGTCAGCTGGACGCCCTTCGGCAGCGCCGTCGTCCCCGAGGTGAAGATGATGATCGTCGCGTCCTTGTCGTCGACCTCGGTCCAGATCTCGTCCTCGCCGGCGTGCGCCACCAGCTCGTGGTAATCGAGGAAGCCGCCCTGCCCGCCGCCATAGGCGATGCAGTGCTGCGTGTGCGTTAGGGTCGGGCGGATCCGCTCGACGATATCCAGGTAGCGGTCCGAAACGAACACGGCCTGGCACTGGCTCACGTTGAGCATGTGCGTCAGCTCTTCGTCCTTCGCGCGGTAGTTCAACGGCACGAAGGTCACGCCGAGCATGGCGCAGGCGTAGTACGTCAGGACGAAGTCGGCGCTGTTGACCGACATGGCGGCCACGTTCTGGCCGCGTTCGATGCCCAGCCCCTGGAGGGCGTTGGCCAGCTTCACCACCTGCGGGTACATCTCCCCGTAGGTGATCCGCTTGTTGTTTCCGCCGAACTCGACCAGCGCCTCGCGGTCAGGGACCACGGCCGACGAGATCTGCAGGAACTCGATGGTATTCATTGATTCTCCGGTAGTTGGCGTAGGGAACGTTTGTGGCCGGATTCTACCGGATGCGCGATAGTTGGGCGAACGTGAATAAC
>JAHDWR010000373.1 GCA_023382755.1 Dehalococcoidia bacterium | reverse complement strand
GCGTGGCGATCTGCGCGAAGTTCGTGCAGCTCGACCCCTGGCAGCGCTCGACGCGGTAGCCGGTCACGCCGACGTTGTCGGTCGACGCCGTCCACGACAGGTTGATGCCGGTCGTGCCGTTCGCCGTCGCGCCCACGCCCGATGGCGCGCTGGGCGCAGTGGTGTCAGGCGGCGTGTCGGTCGTTGCCGAGGCGATCGACGAGTACCCGCTCAGGTTGCCGGCGGCATCCGCCGCGCGGACGCGATAGCGGTACGTCGTGCTCGCGGTCAGCCCGCTGTCGCTGAACGTGGTGCCCGAGGGCGTGGCGATCTGCGCGAAGTTCGTGCAGCTCGACCCCTGGCAGCGCTCGACGCGATAGCCGGTCACCCCGACGTTGTCGGTCGACGCCGTCCACGACAGGTTGATGCCGGTCGTGCCGTTGGCACTCGCAGCCAGCCCCGACGGGGCGCTCGGCGCGGTGGTGTCCGCCGGTGCGCTGACGGTGATCAGGTTCGTGCTCGTCTTCGTGTTGCTTCCGCCCGGGCCGGTGACGGTGAGCGAGACGGTGTAGGTGCCGGGCGTCGAATAGGTCTTCGCCGGGTTCTGCGAGGCGCTCGTGGTACCGTCACCGAACGTCCACGCGTAGGTGGAGATGGTTCCGGTGGAGGTGCTCGTGAAGTTCACCGAGAAGGGTGCAACGCCGGCGGTGGCGCTCACAGTGAAGTTCGCGACCGGAGCCGCAGCCGGAGTCGTCCCCGCGACCTCGTTCGAGTAGGGACTGCGGTTGCCCGACGTGTCGAAGGCCGAGACCGCGAAGTAGTACGTCACGCCGTCGCCCAGCCCCGTGACGGTGTGCGAGGTCGTGTTGCCGACGTCGACCTGGGAGGTGTAGCTGCCCGGGGCGGTACCCCAGTGGACGGTGTAGCCCGCAAGCGATGCGCTGGCGACCGGGTCCCAGGCCAGCGTGAGATTCGCCGCCCACGCCGCCGCCGGGAACAGCGTGGCGAGCAGTAGGGCCGCGTGGATCGCAGCAGCACGGAGAATCCGGATCGTGCGATGCGCGCGCAACTGGGACATGCCACCTCCCCGCAACCAGGACAAGCCCGTGCACGGAAAGAGCCGCATGTCCATCGCTGGCAGCCCGGCCGCCCTGTTCCCGCAGGGGAACGAGGGCCCTCGGCTTTGCGTCCCGCCCTTTCGGGCGGTTTGCTCTTTTCAGTGTCCGGACCGGTCGGAAATTCGTTCGTTTCGCCCCGCGACGGCCGCCGCCGGCCGATCGCTTGCTAATCTTCTATTGGTGAACAAGGTTGCCAAATGCGACGATCACCCGAAGCGCTCCCGCCTGGATGGACGTCCATGCTGATGGCATGACCAGATCCACGGATCGAACGGGTCTATGCCACGAGCCATGACATCGTCATTTATCATGGTCACGTTATACCAATGTCATATCGAGCGGTCAAGTCGCCACAAGCCAGTCCAGGCGAAATAGCTATGTGTATCGAGTGAGCACGATCAAGCCTATCTTGATCAAATTGGCTAAGAAGAAAAGACTCATGCCGCGGGCATGCATCGTTGCAGCCACCGCGCATGCGAGTGGCCACGGGTATCCGGGCAGCTGCAGTGAAAAGCA
>JAHDWR010000372.1 GCA_023382755.1 Dehalococcoidia bacterium | reverse complement strand
CCGCACATCAGCCGTGAATCTCCCCCACCGGTTCGACGAGCTGCGGCCGCGCGTGGAGGTAGCTCGTCGTGCGGCGCTTCTGATCGATATCGCGGTAGACCCGCTCCACCTGTTCGGCCGTCAGACCGATGGCCGCGGCGACGTCGGCGGGCGGCACCTCGTGGTTGCGCCCGTAGAGACACAGGTCCATCCGGTCGTAGGGCAGCGCGAAGTAGAACTCCTCCTGCGTCTGCGCCAGCGAGAACGTGTCGGTGGTGGGCGGACGGCGCCGAATGCTCTCGGGCACGCCGAGGTGTTCGGCCAGGGCGTAGACCTGCGTCTTGTAGAGGTGCGCGATGGGCTTGAGATCGGCGGCGCCGTCGCCGAGCTTGACGAAGAAGCCCTGATCGTATTCGAGCCGGTTGGGGGTGCCTGCCACGACGTAGTTGAGCCGATCCGCATGATAGTACTCCATCATCTTGCGAATCCGCTGCTTGAAGTTGGTGGCGGCGATGAGCTGCAGGTAGGCACGGGCGCCGAGCCGCACCCTGGCCTGCTCGCCCGTCGGCTGCTCGATGGCGAGCTCCGAGACGTTGAGGCGGTCGCCCTCGAGAATCGAGGGGAGGACCACCTTGAACCGCATGCCGGGCTCGTAGGCCGGCCAGGCCGAACGGATGGCCTCGTCCTGGCGGGCGTAGCAGCCGGCGGCGGCCAGCACGGGGGCGATGTCTTCGACGAGGTGCTCGATGCCGAGCGTGGCCACCAGCTCGCCGGCCAGCGTCAGCGCCTCGGGCGAGGAGTGGTGCTCGGGCATCATCAGCGCCAGGACGTGTGTCGGCCCGAGCGCACGCGCGCAGAGGGAGGCGACGACGGAGCTGTCGACGCCGCCCGAGACGCCAACGACGACGCCTCGACGGCGGAAGCCGCGCACCTGGTTGCGGATGGCGTCTTCGATGGCGGCCGCGGTGGTCGCGGCATCGATGCGCAGCACGTCACGTGAGAACATGCGAGACTCTCCCACCCTTCGCGGCGCGGCTGGGCGTCAGCCCTGCCATGCTGCCGCAGCATTGTAGCGTGCGCGGCCATCGGGGCCGGGGGGTGTGGCTGACGGGGAATCGGCGGTCTCGGGGTCGCGGATGAGCCCGGATCACCGGGCGAGCGGCCCGACCCGGCCAACGGGGGCCCCGCGCATCAGCCAGCCCGCGCGGCCGTTTTCCGGAGCAGGCACGGGCGGGAGCGACGGCGAGCCGTCCGTGCGGGGGCGGCGTAACACGCTGGCGGCGGCCAAGGCGAGCAGACCCGGCAGCGAGGTGAGGACGGGCTCAGAGGTGAGCAGGATGAGGGCGTCGGACATGAGATACCGCTGACGCCTCAGTAAGGGAGCAACTGCCGTACCGGCTCGTCGACAACGGCGTAACGGCCCGTTAGTCGTTGATTCGGTGCGACATGTAGACGTGACGGGCGAGGACGGGCCCTGGGGAGCGTGCGGATACCTGACTGGTAGCCGACGTAAATCCGCCCTCAGGCAGACTTCGGGAAAATCCGGGATCGGGCGTGCGTGGATGGGCTCGCGCGTTGCAGAGGTCCCCTGCCCTTGTTAGACTCGAAGACCGCCACGGCGCCGCCGCCGACTCGGG
>JAHDWR010000371.1 GCA_023382755.1 Dehalococcoidia bacterium | reverse complement strand
TGATGCGGATCGCGCGGGGAAGCGGTGTGCGAGGCATCCGGGGGATGCTGCCGGTTTCCGCCGTGCCGGGAGCGCCAGAGCGCCGGCTCGTGAGGCCGCTGCTGGGGGCCGCCCGGAAGGACACCGGAGCCATCTGCGCCGAATTCGGTATCACGCCCATCGTCGATCCGAGCAACGCCGACCTTTCCTACACGAGGAACCGCGTACGGGGGACCGTGCTGGAGCAGCTGCGAGCGCTCAACCCCTCGGTGGATGACGCGCTGCGCGGGCTGGCCGAGAGCGCGCGCGAGGCGTTCTCGTTCATCGAGAAGCGCTCATTCGAGGTGCAGCCGCGCGAGCGCGGGCCGGTCGGAGCGATCTTCGCGCTGACGCCATTCCGGGACCTGCCGTCGGAGGCGCTCACGCTCGTCTTCGAACGTGAGGCCGCGTTCTACCACCTGAAGCCGGAGGTGAACCGGACCCGTGTGGCGAACCTGCGCGCGGTGCTCACCAGTGGCACCGGCGCGGTGCACTTCGGCGACACCGTCGTCGAAGTTTCGTGCGGATGTGTCCGGCTTGGGCCGCGCCTCGAACCGGTAGACCCGTTCCCGGCGGCTATCCTCAACGTACCGGGGAGCACCCGCGCCGGCCCGTGGCGGGTAGATGTGGTGACGAGCGAAGTCGAGGCGACGGCAGAGAGCCCCGTTCTGGCGCTCGGGGAGGGCGCGGCGAAGGGCGCGCTCCGCGTGCGACCGCTTCAGCCGGGTGACCGCATCGCCTGGCACGGCGTGGAGCGGAAGGTCTCGGACCTGCTGGTCAACGAGAAGGTGCCCGCGTGGGAGCGCCTCGGGATGGTCGCGCTCGCGGACTCCGGGCGGCTGCTGGGGCTGTTCGGCGCCACGCGCACGTTCTCCGCGGATATGGTGGGCGAGCCGGGGCTCTGGGTGCGCCTGAGCGCCATCCCGCTGCCTCGGGGGTGACTGGAGACCGGAGGCCTCAATCGCGGCGGTACTGCTGAAAGAACGCTTCGAGCTGGCGGTGGAGCCCCGGTTCGGCCGCGAGCAGCCCGCGGACATGCGGTTCCGGCTGGTTGAACGCGAGCGAATCGCCGAGCACTCCGGTCACCCGCAGCCCCGAAGCGATGCAGAGCGCCGCCCCGGCCGCCACGTCCCACTCGGACCGGCCGAAGCCGGTCAGGACCGCGTTGCCGCGCCCCTCGGCCAGGAGCGCCAGGCGGTAGGCCACGCTTCCCACGGCGCGCGCGTTGGCGCCGCGGGGCAGCGGCGGGACGTCGTCGTGGGCCTGCTCGCCCCTGCCGACGAGTACGTCGAACGGGCGTCCGGTCGGTTCGGTGGGCAGGCGTTCGACCGCGGTGAGGCACTCCGCGGCGAACAGCTCACCGGTTGCCGGGTTGTGCACGACACCGAGTGCCGGCCGGCCGCCGATGGCCAGGCCAACGGAGATCGCGTACTCGGGGATCCCCTGGAGGTATTCCCGCGTGCCATCGATGGGGTCGACGATCCAGACGCGTTCGCGCCCCAGGCGGTGGGTGGTATCGGTGTGTTCCTCGCTCAGCCAGCCGTCCGCCGGGAATGCCTTCGTAAGAGTTTCGTGGAGGATCTCGGCGGCGCGGATGTC
>JAHDWR010000370.1 GCA_023382755.1 Dehalococcoidia bacterium | reverse complement strand
CGCGATCGGTGAGAATCGCTACACTACGAACCGTGCCCGCGTGGAGAGTGATCGAGCAGGCCGAACCAGGGTTCGCCGAACGTGTGCGGCGGCTCTTCGACGCCGGCCGCCACAAGACCATCGCGACGCTGCGCGCCGATGGTGCTCCCCGCATCTCGGGCATCGAGTGCGAGTTCATCGACGGCGACCTCCGGTTCGGTTCGATGATCGGCGCCCGCAAGGGAGCGGACCTCAAGCGCGACCCCCGCTTCGCCCTGCACGGCCCAACCTTCCATCCCGAGGAGGGCAAGGAGCGGGACTGGCCGGGTGAGGCGAAGATCGCCGGGAGGGCCACCCTCGTGGCCACGGACCAGACAGAGGACCAGCCCGCCGGAGAGACGTTCGTCGCGGACATCACCGAGGTCGTGATTACGGGACTCAATGACGAGGCAACCAGGCTCGTGGTCGAGTGGTGGACGCCTGAGCGAGGCCTCCAGAGGCTCGAGCGGGAGTAATCCCGGGCCCAGGCACATGTGTTCCCCGATCCGTGCTTGACACCCGGCTGCACCGGTGCCTCGTGATGACCATCCGGCTGAACTTCTCTTACCGGTTCCCTCGCGCACTGCGGTCCACCGCATGAAGCGGCTACGGGCGCTCCCCGCCCGGCCTGTCCGGCGAAAGCAGCGCGTCCAGCACCACGATCAGCGCAACCAGCCCGCCCGCCAGCGCCAGCATCCGGAACAGTTTCGAGAACAACCCGCGAACCTTGCGCCCTATCTTGCCGAACATGCCCGCATCCTATTCCCCGCGCAGCCGGTCGCGATAGACCCCCGGCTCGCTCCCCGGGATGACCGTCGCCCCCACGGCCTTCTCGTAGAACGCCGCCGGCCCGACGCCACCGATGATCGCGTACGCGTACCCCTCGCCCGCCAGCGCCTCCAGGCACTGCAGCAACAACGCCCGCCCGATGCCCTGCCCGCGCTCCGCCTCCAGCACGCCGGTTGGCCCGAAATAGTCGGGCCGTGTGGCGTTGTAGCAGGCGAACCCCAGCACGGCCCCGTCCCGCGTCGCGACGTACACCGTGGGCGGCACGTGCGCGAACCCCGCCAGCACCTCGTCGCCCCACGCCGGGAAGCGCGCCCTTGCGAACGCCAGCACCGCGGAGCGCTCATACGCCTCCGCCCGCCGGCAGGTGACCCCGCGCTCGCGCAACCGCGCGACCAGGGGCCCGCTCGCTGGCAGGTCGTACAGCTTCACCAGCATGTCGGGCACGGTCCGCCCCCTACGCCAGCCCGCCGCCGTCCAGGATGAGCGTCTCGCCCGTCGTGAACGACGAGGCCGCGCTGGCGAGGTACACCGCCGCCCCGGCCATCTCGTCCGGTTCGCCGATGCGCCGCAGGGGACTCTGCGAACTCGCGTTCCGGTTGGCTGCCTCGTTGTCCCACAGTGCCCGCGAGAATTCCGTCCGGATGAGCCCCGGCGCGATGCAGTTCACCCGGATCCCGTCCGGCCCCCACTCCTTCGCGCACACCTTCGTCAACATGATGACGGCCGCCTTCGAGACGGAGTACGCGCCCAGCCCGACCGAGGCCCGGAACCCGCCCGTCGAGCTCACGTTGATGATGCTTCCGCCCTCGCCGTGCT
>JAHDWR010000369.1 GCA_023382755.1 Dehalococcoidia bacterium | reverse complement strand
TGCAGGCCGTGAACCAGAGCGGGGCGTTCTACGCGGCCCGGTCGTTCATCCGCGAATTCCCGGAGGGCCAGACCGGGAGGCTCATCTTCGTCAGCAACATCTTCGCGGAACGAGGCGTCGAGGGCCTGGCGGCGTACACGACCGCGAAGGCAGGCATGGTGGGGCTCTCCACGGCGCTCAGCCAGGAACTCGGCGCACGGCAGATGACCTCGAATTGCATCTCCGCGGGCTGGATGGACTGGACTCCGGGACGCGGGCCGGACGAAATCGGCGCGAACCTGTTGCTCCGGTTCATCCCGATGCGCCGCTTCGGGAAGGCCGAGGAGTTGGCCGCCCTCGCCGTCCTGCTCGCCTCGGACGCCGCGGGCTACCTGAACGGCCAGGTCTTCCACGTCGATGGCGGCGTGAGCCAGCATCTGTAGCGGCGATGGCCGTGCAGAAGCCGCTCGCCGTGAGGATGCTCGAACAACGGAGAGTGCCTCACGAGACCTTCGAGTTCGACGGCAGCATCCGCTCGGCCCAGGAGGTCGCCCGGGTCACGCGCGTTCCGGAGGACCAGGTGCTCAAGACGCTGGTGGTGGAGTCCGATCCCCCTCGCGGGAAGCCGTACCTGGTGATGGTCCCGGCATCGCTGGAAATCGACCTGAAGGTGCTCGCTGGTTCGCTCGGACTAAAGAAGCTCCGTATGGCCAGCCACCGCGATGCCCAGCGCCACACGGGCCTGAAGGTCGGCGGGATCAGCGCGCTTGCGCTCATAGGCAAGGGGTTCCCGGTCCTCATCGAGGAGACGGCGACACTTTTCGAAGACGTGCTCGTGAGTGCGGGCCAGCGCGGCTGGGACGTCCGGATCGGCGTTTCCGCACTGGTCGACCTGACAGGTGCGCGGACTATCCGGGCAGTCTGAGCGAGGCATCCGGGGCGGTGGTAGTATCCCCGCGCCATGCCGAAGACCAGTGCCAGTGGCTGGGACATCTCCTACGAGACCCGCGGAGCGCCATCGAATCCGCCGATCGTGATGGTCCTCGGGCTGTCGCACCGCTTGCCGCACTGGGGCCGGCTCCCCGATCTGCTGGCGGAGCGCCTTTTCGTGGTCACGTTCGATTGCCGCGGGATGGGTCTCAGTGAACGCCGCGACGAGCCCTACTCCATTCACGACGAAGTCGAGGACATCCTCGCGGTGATGGATGCCGCAGGCGTCGAGCGGGCGGCGGTCTACGGGCGTTCTCGCGGCGGGATGCTCGCCCAGGAGCTGGCGCTTTCGCACCCGGACCGGGTCTCGGCCCTGGTCCTCAGCGGGACGAGCCACCGGGGGCCCGGGAGCGTGGGCTCGACAGCGGCCGTGTACCAGGCCATGCGCCTCACGCCGGAGATGACCCGGGAGGAGATCTTCGAGACACAGAATGCCGCGATGGCGGCACCGGGCTGGAAAGAACGCGATCCCGATGCATTCGCCTACCTGATGGGCGTCGACCTCGAAGCACCGCCCCGGCGGTTCGCTGTCCTCCGCCAGCAGGGCGCGATAGAGGGCTGGACGTCCTTCGGGCGGCTGGGGCAGGTCGCATGTCCCACGCTCGTACTGTGCGGCGAGGATGATGGCATGGTGCCGCCGGAGAACAGCCGCCAGCTCGCCGGGGCCATCCCGGGCGCCAGGCTGC
>JAHDWR010000368.1 GCA_023382755.1 Dehalococcoidia bacterium | reverse complement strand
ATTCGGTCACGACCGACCACATTTCGCCGGCCGGGAACATCAGCGCCAACAGCCCTGCGGGCATCTACCTCCGCGAGATGGGCGTCGACCGCAACGACTTCAATTCGTACGGGTCGCGCCGCGGCCACGATGAAGTGATGGTCCGCGGTACGTTCGCGAACATCCGCCTCCGCAACCAGCTCGCGCCGGGGACGGAAGGCGGGGTCACGCAGCACCTGCCCGACGGAGAGGAGATGACCATCTTCGACGCTTCGGCTCGTTACAAGGCCGAAGGCGTGCCGTTGCTAGTGCTTGCTGGAAAGGAGTACGGCACGGGCTCATCGCGCGACTGGGCCGCGAAGGGCGTCAACCTGCTCGGCGTGAAGGCGGCCATCGCCGAATCCTACGAGCGCATCCACCGCAGCAACCTGGTCGGCATGGGCATCTTGCCGCTCCAGTACCTGCCCGGAGAAAACCGCGAGTCGCTCGGGCTGACCGGCCGCGAGACGTACTCCATTGGCGGTATCGCCGGCGGGCTGAAGCCGGGCAAACGCCTGACGGTGACCGCCCGCGCCGACGACGGAACGGCCACATCGTTCGAGGCGATCTGCCGGATCGACACTCCGGTTGAGCTGGACTACTACCGCCACGGCGGGATCCTGCAATACGTGCTGCGCCAGCTTGCCAGCCAGCCCCAGGCCTGAGCCACCACCCAACCCTAGAGGAGCACCCCTTCACATGGCGAAGATCAAGGTCACGAACCCGGTCGTCGAACTCGATGGCGACGAAATGACCCGCATCATCTGGCAGTTCATCAAGGAGAAACTCATTCTCCCGTACCTCGATGTCCAGCTGGAGTACTACGACCTCGGCATGGAGCATCGCGACGCGACCAACGACCAGGTCACCATCGATGCGGCGAACGCCATCAAGAAGCACGGCGTGGGCGTGAAGTGCGCCACGATTACCCCCGATGAGGCCCGGGTCGAGGAGTTCAGGCTCAAGCAGATGTGGAAGTCGCCCAACGGCACTGTCAGGAACATCCTTGGCGGCGTGGTCTTCCGCGAGCCCATCATCTGCAAGAACATCCCGCGGTTGGTGCCCGGCTGGACGAAACCGATCGTCATCGGCCGCCACGCCCACGGCGACCAGTACAAGGCAACGGACTTCCGGGTCCCAGGGCCGGGGACGGTGACGCTCAGCTGGGTGCCTGATGGCGGCGGCGAGCCCATCACCATGGAGGTGGCCAAATTCACCGGTTCTGGCATCACCATGGGCATGTACAACTTCGACGACTCAATCCGCGACTTCGCCCGGGCGTCGCTGCGCTACGGCCTGGACCGGAACTACCCCGTCTACCTGTCGACCAAGAACACCATCCTCAAGGCCTACGACGGCCGCTTCAAAGACCTCTTCCAGGAGGTCTTCGATGCGGAGTTCGCCGCCGACTTCAAGGCGGCCGGGCTCACCTACGAACATCGGCTCATCGACGACATGGTCGCAGCTTCGATGAAGTGGGAGGGCGGGTACGTCTGGGCCTGCAAGAACTACGACGGTGATGTCCAGTCGGACACGGTGGCGCAGGGTTTCGGCTCGCTCGGCCTCATGACCTCCGTGCTGATGACCCCCGACGGGAAGACGTGCGAGGCGGAGGCGGCCCACGGCACCGTCACCCGGCACTACCGCGCCCACCAGCGCG
>JAHDWR010000367.1 GCA_023382755.1 Dehalococcoidia bacterium | reverse complement strand
CTTCCTTCGTCTTGAAGCTCTCCGGGTCGTCCAGCACCTCGCCGTCGCGGTTGCCCAGGATGTTCGTCGAGTACCAGCCCGCCACGCCCAGCATGCGCGCCTTCAGCATCGGCGAGACGACCGTCTTCAAAAGCGTCTGGCCCGTCTTGAAGTCCTTGCCGCCGATCGGCACGCCCTTGTCGTGCGCGAGCTTCAGGAGAGCCGGGATGTCGACCGTCAGGTTTGGCGCGCCGTTCGCGAACGGCACCCCTTCCATCAACGAGGCGTAGCCGTAGATCATCGAGGGCGCGATCGACTCGTCGTTGCCCTCCATGGCTGCCTCGAAGGCTTCGAGGTTCGCGTGCGCGGCGGTCTCTTCCATGAAGATTTCCGTCGAGGCGCACCAGACCATCACGAGCCGGTCGCAGCCGTTCTTCGCCTTGAAGTCGCGGATGTCCTTCCGGATCATCTCGGCGAGTTCCAGCTTGTTCTTGCCCGTTTTCACGTTCGTGCCGTGCAGCCGCTTCACGTAGTACTGGTCGAAGACGGCCGGCATCGGCTTGATCGATTCGAGGAACGCCTGGTGCGGGATGAGGTGCTCGTGCTTGTCCAGCACGCCCGCGTTAATCGCCGACTCGAAGGCGTTGTCCGGGATGGGGTCCCAGGCGCCGAAGACCAGGTCATCGAGTTCCGCCAGCGGCACGAACTCCTTGATCAGCGGACTGCGCTTCTCGGTGCGCTTGCCCAGCCGGATGGTGCCCATCTGGGTGAGCGACCCGATCGGGCGCCCGCTCCCGCGCCGGGCGTTCTCGACGCCCGCGATGAACGTCGTCGCTACTGCGCCCAGCCCGACCAGGAGCACGCCCAGTTTTCCACTCGCCGGCTTCACTTCCTTCGGAGACGGCTGCACAAAGTCTTTCGGTTCCAACACGACACCTCGTTGACGGGCGACCGACATGAGCACCCCGTGCCATTGCGAGGGGATGCGGCCGGTCTTTGCCCAGTGTTGGACGGTGCTCTGGCGCTTGCCGAGCAGGGCCGCGAGGGCGCTCTGGCCCCCGAACCGGCGGATGATGCGCTCGGCCGCGCTGAGCTGTACCCCGTCCACACCAGTCAGCCTAACGGAATTTTCGTTAGGGCGATAGCCATGTTTTGAAGCCGCGAAGGCAGCACGTTTTGCAGCCGATTTCACCTTGAGACCGCTCATGGCCCACGCCACTCTGATGCACCAACCGGCTGGTTAAATTCTAAGGAGGTTGACCAAATGGCACTCAATCTGTTGCGGCGTTCTCCAGGCCGGCTCTTCTGGCTCGGGGGGATCGCATCCATCGTCCTCTTTCTTGGCGCGGGTATTCAGTTCCGTAACGCGGAGGCGGAGGAGTATTACTTCTCCACAGGAGGGTGTACCAACGCCTACGCCGGGAGCTACTACGATGGCTTTCAGCTTGTCTCGACAACCGTCAAGCCCTCGAGCGGAACTTGCACGTACATCTACCAGCTCGCCGACTTCGACACCTACCCATCTCATGCCCACGTTTGGCTAGGACCGGGTTGGACGACCGCTTCCTCATCGCTCCGGGGCTACTACACCGCCTATTCGGTGACCGGGTACCACAACGCGTGTGAAACGGGCGCTCCGTCCTGCCCATACAGCTACCAGCAGACGACCTGGGCCTACAACCCCGACCTCTGACCCTCGCCCGCCATACGGAGCCTCTCGGAGACGACTACCGAGGGGCTCTGCCTTTCTTCCGGGAGCTTGACATGTTT
>JAHDWR010000366.1 GCA_023382755.1 Dehalococcoidia bacterium | reverse complement strand
GGCGAGCTCATCTCGAACAACGAAGCCGAAAAGCGCATCTTCCGCCTGTCGGCCCAGGACGAATCGCGCCACCTCGCTTTTGGCGTCACCCACCTCAAGTACCTCATGGATGTGGAGCCCGAGCGCAAGGAACAACTGCACCACTATCTGGACATCCAGGAGGGCGCCCTCGGCCAGTCGCAGGGCAGCCTCACCACCAACCCGGCGACCAGCGAGGCGCTCGCAGTCCTCGCCGGCGGCGGCATCAAGCACATCGACGAGGGGTTCAAGAAGCTCCTCATCATGCGCAAGAAGCAGATCAACGAGTACATGCACCGCCTCGAGGTCATCGGCCTCGGCGACCGCCGCCAGCGCATGGCGCCCGGCATGAAAGTCTTCCTGGAGGATTAGGACGAATGGTGGCAGTGGCTGAAGGGGTGAAGCGCCGGGCCGGTGAGCTCGGGTGGACCGCAGAGTTGCTCTGGGATCTCGAACAATCACCGCTCCCCGAGAGCACAATCCGATCCCTCGTCGCGTTGCGCGTGGATGGTGATTCCGCCAGGGCGTTCATGAACGCCGCCAGCGAAAACCCGATGATCGCGGCGATGAACTTCCGCTGGGCCCGCCCCAGCACGCAGCTCGGCATCCGCGCCCGGCCCGGCGAACACGGACTGGGCATGCCCGAGATCAACATCGGCACCTATGGGACGGTGCCGGACCAGTGGCCCTACGAAAACGATACGCCCCTCGGCTCCCACCCCACCCCGGGCTCCTACATGCCCGGTCCCTACAGCATCTACGCCAAGAGCGAGGTCTGGGCCGAAGGCTCCGACGCGCTCTACGAGCAGGGCATCCGCGAACGCTGGATCCCCGCCGTCGACATCGACTGGGCCGCCCTCGGCGAACAGCCCGAACAGGTCGAGCGCGCCATCTGCCAGATCGCCACGTCCTTCGCCGAAAACGGACTCGCCGAACAGAAGATCATCGGCTCGTGGGAAGAGCGCATCGCCTACGGCTTCCACGACATCAAGAACCTGCTCTCGGTCCAGAACTTCGACGCCGGCCGCAAGGTCGAAGCCCTGCGCAAGCGTGCCCTGGCGAATGGCGGCGGACTCCTGCAAAGCAACCTGGGCACGCTCTACCGCACCTGGTTCGGCGCGCTCAAGGCAACCGAATGGATCACCTCCATCTGCGTCGTCTACAAGGTCTACGAGGTCGCCACGTTCGAGGCCCTGGCCGAAGCCTGCCCCTCGCCCGTCGACCGGAAGCTGTTCTCGCTCCTCGCCCGGGATAGCCGGCGCCACCTGGAGTACGGTACGCGCCACCTGGCCTACTACCTCCAGTATCACCCCAACGCCCAAGAATACCTCGGCCACTTCCTCGGCCGGGCCGAGGCGGCTCTCGCGGACGAAATCAACCACAGCCCGGCGGTCTCCGAAGCCCTCGCGGTGCTGTTCGCCGGTGGCACCGAACGCCTGGCGGCGGGCATCTCGCGGCTGCGCGACCTCCGGTCGTCGCAGCTCCAGCGCTACCTGGACCTGCTCGACTCCGTCTCGCTCAACCGCGATTCTTCCGTCAACCCCGGGCTCGTCGATATCGCCCGGACAGGAGGACTGGGGGTTGCCGCACGGTAGGCCGTAACTGCTCCCAGCGTCTCTCTCCCGGGTGCCGGTTCCCCCGGGGGTCCCGCAGCCCGCAGCCCGAAACGCGGGCTGCGGGGCCCTCTCCCGGTGCTAAGATGGGCTCGCTTCGGAGGTCCCGGTGATCGAACGGCGCACAAAACGGGCA
>JAHDWR010000365.1 GCA_023382755.1 Dehalococcoidia bacterium | reverse complement strand
ATGAAGCCAACGTGGGCCGCTTCACCGGTGCGCTCAAGCAGCTGGCCGAAAAGACGCAGTTCCTGGTGGTCACCCACAACCGGCGCACTATCGAAGTCGCTGACGCGATTTACGGGGTATCGATGGGCCGGGATGGGGTCTCGAAAGTCCTCGGCCTGCGGCTCTCAGACATCCCCCAGAACTAGCCCGTCACGCGAAGATCGTCGAGACCGCCAACGCGAATCCCGCCTGGGCGAATCCAGCGTCCTCGCTGGTCAACGTTCCCGTCAGGGGGACCGACTTCACGTCGCCGGAGGCGGAGTAGACCACCACCGTCTTGTTGCGGGCCCGCACAACCCAAACGCGCGCGACGCCCGCATCCAGGTACTCGCCGACTTTCTCCAGGACCTCGCGTTCGGAGTCGTTGCTGGAGACAACTTCGATAGCCAGCAGCGGCGCGCCCTCGATGAAGGCATCCTCAGGCAGTTCGCCATCTTCAAGCAGGGCCGCCGGTGCAACCGACACATCGGGCGCGCGGACGACGTCCGGGTCGCGCCGGAGTACGTAGCCTGTTTCGACCGTGGCCTTCCCTTCCTGGCCAGGGGAGAGGAACTGGCGCAAAGCCTGCCAGATGATCCCCTGTCGTTCGCCGTGTTTGCCGCTCACCGGCATGGAGGTCACCACCCTTCCGCGGACGAGCTCGATTTTCCCGCCCTGTTCCGGGTCGGGAAGCTGGTAGAACTCCTCCGCAGTCAACACCGTCTCGGTCACTGCTGTTGCCACATCCGCATGATACGCCATCGCCCCAACTGCCCCTTACCCATCGGAGCGGTACCATCCCGCCAAGACCGCGAGAAGGAGCGCCCGTGAGGTTCTGGCGCAAGAAACCCGCAGAGCAGCCCGCTGAAGCAGCCGAAGACGCTGGCGCCGCCCAGACCGGCGCGGAACTCGTCTTCGAGCCGACGCCCGAGGAAAAGGCCGAGGTGCACGAGCAGACCGTGCGCGCCGTGGAACGGACCCGGCGTGGCTTCTTTAGCCGGCTGGGCGGCCTCTTCGAGCGGGCCGACTTCGAGGACGACCTCTGGGACGAGCTCGAGGAGATCCTCATCGGCGCAGATGCCGGGCTGGAGACCACGACCGCGATCCTCGACGGTGTCCGTGCCCGGGTGAAACAGGAGGGCGCGAAGCACAGTGCCCGCGTGCGGGAAATCCTGCGGGAAGAGCTCGTTGCGGTCCTCCACGAACCCGGCGAGACGCCGCCCGCCTGGGCACGGCCCGACGCGCCAGCCATGCTCATCATCCTTGTGGTGGGCGTGAACGGCGCGGGGAAGACCACCTCCATCGCGAAGATGGCCCATGCCTTCAAGCAGGATGGCGCCAGCGTCATCCTCGGCGCTGCCGACACCTTCCGGGCCGCCGCCACCGACCAGCTAAAGGTCTGGGGCGAACGCATCGGTGTGCGCGTGGTCGCCCACCAGTCCGGCGCCGACCCGGGGGCGGTGGTCTTCGATACTCTCGCCGCAGGTGAGAGCGCCAGGGCCGATTTCGTCATTATCGATACCGCAGGCCGCCTCCACACCAAGTCGAACCTGATGGAAGAACTCAAGAAGATGAACCGCATCATCCAGCGGAACTACCCCGATGGCCCGCACGAGACACTGCTCGTCCTCGATGCGACCACCGGCCAGAACGGGCTCATGCAGGCGAAGACGTTCACCGAGGCCGTGGGCGTCACCGGCATCGTGCTCGCCAAGCTCGATGGCACAGCTAAAGGAGGGATCGCCTTCGCCATCGCGCACGAGCTCGGCATCCCCGTCCGCTTCATTGGGACGGGCGAGAAGATGGG
>JAHDWR010000364.1 GCA_023382755.1 Dehalococcoidia bacterium | reverse complement strand
ATGCCGTCCTCTACTTCGAAGGCGCCGAAGGTGGCGCCTTGCGCGTCCTCCGTGCTGTCAAGAATCGTTTCGGCGCCACCGACGAAGTCGGCGTATTCGAAATGACCGGAGCCGGCCTCCAGAGCGTTGAAAACCCGAGTTCTGCCCTCCTCGAAGCCCACGACGCCGAAGCCTCCGGCTGCGCGGTCACCGCCGTCATCGAGGGCTCCCGCCCGCTCGCCATCGAAGTGCAGGCGCTCGCCGTGCCCACCAGCCTCGCATCTCCGCGCCGCATCGCCGCCGGCCTCGAAACCTCGCGGCTCCACCTGCTCCTGGCCGTCCTCGCGCGGCGCGGTGGCATCAACGCTGCGGGCATGGACGTGGTCGCGAGCGTGTCTGGTGGCCTCCGCCTCCGCGACCCCGCCGCCGACCTGGCCGTCATCGCCGCCCTCGCCTCCGCCGTCAGCGACCGGCCCCTGCCGCGCGCCACGGCCTACCTGGGAGAAGTCGCCCTCTCGGGTGCCATCCGCCCCGCCCAGCAGGCCCAGCGGCGACTTGCCGAACTCGGTCGCCTGGGGTTCACACGCGCTTTCGTCCCTCCCGGCACGCCCGCGGCCGAAGGCATGACGCTCATCCCCGTCCGGACGGTCCGCGACGCCCTGATACGCGCTGAATCGTAAATCGCGAATCGACTAGGTCTGCCGGTACGCCCGGTGCCGCATCACGATGCTCTGCAGGATCCCCAGCGACACAAACAGGCTCACCAGCGAGGAGCCACCCTGGCTCACGAACGGCAGCGGGATCCCCGTCACCGGGAACAATCTCACGTTCACCGCGATGTTGATGAACGTCTGCATCAAAATCAACATAACGATGCCAACGGCGACAAGCTGGCCCGCCGTGTCACCGGCGAGCTGCGCCGCGCGTATCCCTCGCATCAGCAATAGGATGAAGAGTCCGAACATCACCATTGCCCCCACGAATCCGAACTCCTCGCCCATGAGGCTGAAGATGAAGTCGCGCGTCGCGACGCGGAGGTACTCGAGTTGGGTCTGGTCGCCCTGGGTGAACCCCTTGCCGAACACCTGGCCCGAACCAAGCGCGATTTCGCCCTGGAGCGTGGTGAATCCGGTGTCGAGCGGGTCGCGGTTGGGGTCCACCAGTACCGAGATACGCTGCACCTGGTAATCCGCGATGCCAAAGGTCCAGATGAATGGCAGAAGTGCCAGGACAATCGCGCCCATGACCAGCAGGTGGCCGCGGCTCACGCCAGCCACGATGACGACACCGAGCCAGATTGCCCCGAAGACCAACGAAGTTCCGAGGTCAGGCTGGATGAACACCAGGCCCACGACCGGGACCATGATAGCGAGTGAGAGCAACAGGGCTTTGAGCTCACGAGCATCGCCGCCGTGTTCACTGAAGAAGCGGGCCAGCAAGAGGATCGTGGCGATCTTCGCGAACTCTGAGGGCTGCACCTGCACGGGCCCGAACGTGAACCAGCTCTTTGCGCCGCCTTCGGTTGAACCGAACGCCAGGATGGCGAGGAGTGAGACGATGCCCATCAGATACAGCGCCCACGAGTAGTGGATGAAGTGGTGGTAGTCGATCTTCGAGACGATGAGCATGGCGACAACGCCCACTGCCGCGAACACGGCCTGTTTGGCGGCGGGGTTGTTCAGGCTGGCGACCGGCCCTTCGTACCAGGGAAGCGAACCGCTGTAGATAAGCAGCAGGCCATAGATTACGAGCGCGATCGCGGCGAACACCATGATGTAGTCGAACCGGTCCCACCCGCGCCACACACCGCTCGATGTGCGCACCCGGCCGCCGTACCCGCCGTAGGTGATGCTGCTCACCGGTCCACGTTCTCCATGAAGTACTGGAGGATCTTCGCGGC
>JAHDWR010000363.1 GCA_023382755.1 Dehalococcoidia bacterium | reverse complement strand
TCGCCAAAAATGTCGCCAAAGGCCTCGGCGAAGGCGTTGCGGGTTGGATCGGGGGCCGGCACTTCCGCAGCGTAGCATCGGCGCGGGCTTGCGGCTGTTCCGCGGCTTCGCTGCTTGGATTTCCGCCGAGTCTCGATGTACCCTCCCCGCCTGCGGAAGGGACGCCGCGGATGGAGGGACAGGAAATGGAACCATGGATCGTGGGCAGCCGCCCCAGTGAGCGTTTCCCGCTCTGGACTCGCGCGAACGTCGGGGAAGTCTTCCCCGACCCGGTGATGCCCCTGACCTTCAGCCTGCTCATGGAGGAGCACACCGAGGGCGCCTGGCGCGACGCGCTGGTGAAGATGGGGGGTTTCACCCACGACGAGTTCAAGCCCGGCGAGATGGAGACGCTCGGCATCTTCGGCTCCTACTGCTACCTCAACGCCTCGGTGACGCGCATCCTGGGCGAGCGGGCGCCGGGGCTCTCGGCACAGGCGATGGACGACCTGTTCTTCGGCGCCCAGCCCGGCGTGCCGCCTTATGAAGAGGCCCCCGGCGACCAGGACGAAGAACGCACCGCCGCCCTGGGCGAGCGCTTCCAGTGGGCGATCACGCTCGACCGCCTGGACATCCCCACCGAAGGCGAGAAGGTGGCCGACAGCCTCCGCGCCAGCCGCCCGAACCTGGAGGCGATGTCCAACGAGGAACTCTGGGCCTATGCCCGCGACCTCCTGCTCACGCACTTCCGCCGCTTCTTCAGCGATCACATCTTCGTGACCTTCCTGAGCACGGTGCCGGTTGGCGCGCTCTCGCAGATCTGCGCGGCGGTGGGCCGCCCGGATGACGCCATGCGGATCATCTCCGGAGTCGGCGACGTGGAGTCCGCGGCGCCGTCGCTGGCGATGTGGCAACTCGGACGCAAAGTCGCCGCCAACCCGGCGCTTTCGGCGGCCTTCGACGCCGGTGTCGAAGGGTTGCTCGACCGGCTTGGCGCGGCCGGTGCCCCGGGCGACGCGTTCAAAGCCGAGTTCGATACCTTCTTGCGCAAGTATGGCGCCCGCGGCCCGAAGGAATGGGAGGTCCGCAACCACACCTGGGAGACGCGCCCGGAGCTTGCGCTGGCCGCGATCGACCGCATGCGGCTGGCCGGCCCGGAGGCCGACCCATCGGGCCGCAACCGCACGATGGCCGCCGAACGCGAGCGCATCGTTGCGGAGATCGGCGAGATGCTCGCGGGCGACGCCGAGACGCAGGGCATGTTCCTCGCCTCGGCGCGTTCGGCTGTACTGTTCCAGGCAGGCCGCGAGCGCACCAAGACCAACGCGATCAAGCTCGCCCAGGAAGCCCGGATGGCCATGCACACCATCGGGCGCCGGATGGTTGCCGCCGGTGTCTGTGACGATGTCGGGGACTTCGCGTTTCTGAAAGCAGACGAGATCGAGCGCTGGCTGGCCAACCCCACCGTGTTCCGCGACACCATCCGCGAGCGCAAGGCGCTCTACGATCGGTATTCGGCGATCCAGGAGCCCTTCGTCTTCTGGGGCAGGCAGCCCGATCCCTCGACCTGGCCGGCGAAGGGCACAACGGCCGTCGAGGCGGTGAAGGTGGGCGATGTGCTCCAGGGGTTCCAGGGTTGCCCCGGGCGGGTCACCGGCACGGCGCGGGTCGTCCTCGACCCAATCGACCCCACCGCCTGCGGGCCGGGAGAGATCCTCGTGGCGCCGATGACCGACCCATCGTGGACCCCGCTCTTTGTCGCCGCGGGCGGGGTGATTGTGGATGTCGGGGCCGCGCAGAGCCACGCGATGATCGTCAGCCGCGAACTGGGCATCCCCTGCGTGCCCTCGGTGACCGATGCCACGCGACGGATCCCCGACGGCGCGACGGTGCTGGTCAACGGCG
>JAHDWR010000362.1 GCA_023382755.1 Dehalococcoidia bacterium | reverse complement strand
GCCGGAGGCGCGGCTGTCGACGGCCTGCGCGCAGAGACGGTCGCCGCGCTCGACGGGCGGCACGAGCCTTCGGGCACGCAGAAACGGGAGATCGCCTTCAACGCCGTACCGCAGATCGACCTCTTCGCCGAGGACGGCTATACGAAGGAAGAGATCAAGATGGCGAACGAGACGCGGAAGATCTTGCATGCGCCGGATGTTGCGGTCAGCGCCACGTGCGTACGGATCCCGACATTCTTCGGACATTCGATGTCGGTGTGGGCGGAGTTCGAGAACCCTGTGAGCCCGGCCGAGGCGCGGCACCTCATGGAATCGACCCCCGGAGTGCGCCTGATGGATGACCCGGGCCAGGAGCTCTACCCGACGCCCATGGATGTGGCGGGCACGGATGAAGTGCTGGTGGGGCGGCTGCGGGCTGACACGTCGCTTCCGGGCGGGATCACCTTCTGGACGGTGACGGACAGCATCCGGAAGGGCGCGGCGACGAACGTGGTGCAGATCATCGAAGAGGCGGCACGGCGAAGGCTGATCCGGCGGTAAGCCCGCATCCCGGGCACGGGGAAAGCGAGCCGCGGGACGGGGGCGGCCGGAAGCCATGGCTGCGCCTATAGGCCGGCTCTCTGCCATAATGCGCGCCAATACCTTCGGAGTTTTCAGACATGGCATTTACGGTGAATCCCGACAACTTCCGATTCCCGGCGGAGTTCTCGGCAGGGGTGAAGGGCAAGCGCGTGTTGATTTCTGGCGCGGGCAAGGACGGCGGGCTCGGCCAGTCGTTCGCGCTGGCCGCGGGACTGAACGGCGCCGAAAGCGTGGCGGTCCACTTCCATAGCTCGTACGACGACGGCCTCGACCTCGTCGACTTCCTCCGCGGGCAGGGCGTGAACGCGTTCCCGCTCCAGGCCGACGTGACGAACATGGGCGACCTGTGGGCGACCCGGACCTACGTGATCGACAAAATGGGCGGCATCCCGAACCTGGTCATCTGCAATTCGGGCCTGACCGAAAAGGGCTACTCGTTCGGGCGTTCGCTGCGCGAAGTGGAAGGCGAGTCGATGGCGATGCGGCGGGCGCGGGTCCGGCAGGCGTTCATCAACAACCTGGAAGAGACGCGCATGGTGCTCGACACCAAGATCGACGGGTTCATGGCAATGACGCACCTGTGGTCGGGCGAGGCGGTCTACGCGAACGAGCCGCTGCAGATCGTCTACATCTCGTCGCGCCAGTCGATCGACCCGGGCATGAGCGTGCCAGGGTATGCAATCGCAAACTGGGCGGTGCTCCAGCTGCCGAAGGTGCTGGCGGTGAACCTGGGCAAGGCGGCGAGCCTGGTATCGGCGTTCTCGGTGATGTACCCGTTCGTCCGGACGGGGATGACCAACGAGTACGCGGAGAACCCGAAGGTGTTCGGCCGGTGGCAGCCGCGGATGCTGGAGACGTACGAAGCAGCCGAGGCGTTCATGCAGTTGCTCGCACAGCCGGGTGACACGACCAACCAGGGCATGTTCGAGGTGATGGTCGAGGAAGAGGCTGCGAAGGGCGAGCGTGGCGTGAAGGTGACGTGGCAAGAGGTGAAGCTCAACGTGAGCGAGGAGCTCGCACCGTGGAGCACCACGCCGCTCACGTTTAGCTGAACCCGGGAGAGGCATCCATCGAAGCGGCCGCGCAACACTCGCGCGGCCGCTTCGCGTTTCTGTGCAGGAAGGCGGCTTCGGGACTGCCGGGGGGACGAGTATCCGGCGCGTGGGGCTGGCGGAGCGCTTCCAGGCCGGGCGTGTCCTGTCGTGTAACTGGCATGCCAGGGCGCCTTTACCGGAGTTGCGACATAAGCCCCGCCGTGCCGGTGCCTGCGTTCTGTCACGAATGAGCGGAATCACGACGATAAGAAGC
>JAHDWR010000361.1 GCA_023382755.1 Dehalococcoidia bacterium | reverse complement strand
GCGGGCTGCCGGAGAGCCGACGGAGAAGGTTGCCACCCACGATGGGCGCCAGCCGGCCCCGGGCACCACCCCTTGGGCGGTGCGCCCGGCTTCTGTGTGCCGGGCCTCTTGGGGGATCATAGGTGGCCCCCAAAGGCTGTCAACCGAACCTGCCGCGGGAGTGGTCCGGCCCTAACCGAGAAGCGCGTCGATTTCCGCCAAACGCTCGGGGGTGTTGGCGTTCAGGAATGTCCGGAGGCCGGGATCGGCGGTTGCCGCTTCTTCCCCGGTCACGGTCTTCTGGCGGAGCCCTCGGTAGGCGACCACGATGCGCAACTGGCCGCGGTCCACGTTCTCGCGGAACACCGGGAGACAGGCCGCTACGCGGTAGACCGCGACCAGCGGCTGGGGGTGGCCGTCGACGAGCGGGCAGACCACGTCCGAGTCGGCCGCCCTGGATGCCAGGTCGCGGATGAGGGCGGGCTCCGTCAGGGGCGAATCGCATGAGATGGCGAAGGCGAGGGGGGTGGACACGACCTCGAAGGCGGCGATAAGGCCCGCCAGCGGACCCTGCGCTTCGTAGATGTCTTCGACGACAGTGATGGGCACGGGCGAGGTGACTTCGGGAAGCACCTGCCCGCGCGCCTTCACGACCACCACCGCGCCGCACACCTGGCCAACCGCGTCGAGCACCCACTGCAGCAGCGGGCGGCCCCGCAGCAGCGCCGACGCCTTGTCCGAGCCAAAGCGGGAACTCTTGCCCCCGGCGAGCACAACCGCTGTCAGACCTTCCATGCGAGAGCCACCGCGTTCGAGCCCGTAGAATCAGAGTGTGGACCTGTTCGAAGCATTCGGGTTCGGGCCTGGAGTCATCGTCGCCGCCGTCGGCGGCGGAGGCAAGACCAGCCTGGTGTACTCCCTGGCGAACGAAGCCGCGGGCCGCGGGCTCGCGGCGGCCGTGACGACAACCGTGCGGTTTACGCGCCCGCGCGGCATCGCGATGCCGCCCTGCACCGAGACCACCGCCGACGGTCTGGGGGCCGCGTTCGCGCGGGAGATGCGGCCAGGGGAGGCACACACGTTCATCTCCGCCGAGGTCGAGGCGGGGCGCATGGCAGGCTTCCCGGCGGATGTCGTCGGCGAGCTTCCGCGCGGCGAGTACGTGCTGGCGATCGAGGCGGACGGTTCGGCGCACCGGCCCTTCAAGGCGCCCGCGGCCCACGAACCCGCGATCCCGGCAACGGCGACGGACGTCGTTGTTTGCGTCGGACTCTCGGTGCTGGGGCACCCGCTGAGCGACACCTGGGTGCACCGCCCGGGGCTCGTCTCGGACCTGACGAAGGTGGCGACGGGCGCCCCGGTGACGGCCGACGTCATCGTCGAGACGCTGCTGCACGCAGACGGGGGGCGAAAGTGCGTGCCGGACGGTGCGCGGGTGCATGCGCTCCTCAACCGGCCGCTCACGCCGGACCATCACACGATCGCCAATCACATCGCGGCACGGCTGGTATACGGGGGCTACAACAGGGCGGTCATCGCCACCGCGCACGAAGCGGGGGCGATCCACGGGGTGGTCCGCTGATGCCCTGGTTCCGCCGGAAGCCGCGGATAACCGATGCCGTGTATGGCAACCTGATGACCTCGTTCGGACGGGTCGTGGACCTCGATCCCATGGTGAAGAACCCCGCGATGGCCCTGGCTGAACGGGTGGCCGCGGAATATGCCGGACACGTGAGCGCGCTCGACGCGGCAACGTACCGGGGCTCGACGTTGTACCACCTGCGGTTGCTCGCGGGCTCGTGGATTATGAGCGCCGAGGCGAGCGTGCCTCGGGCGACTGCCGAAGTGTTCGAGGAAGCGGTGGCCTGGCGGTTCGAGCCGCTTGCCCGTGGTTCGGCGGCGCTGGCGCACCGGATCTCGGC
>JAHDWR010000360.1:623-1910 GCA_023382755.1 Dehalococcoidia bacterium | reverse complement strand
TATCACCTCGAACACCTTCGTGAAGTCCTACTCGATCCACAATGCCTATCCGACGGGCGGCACCAAAGTGACGTTGCCTTATGTCGCGAACGCGCTTTCGGCGACTTACAACACCCGCTTTGCGATCGCGAACACGGGTACGTCGGAAGCCTGCGTCACAATCCTGTACTCGTTCCCGGGCGGCGCGAAAGCGCCCGTATCGGACGCGGGCTCGGGCTCGGCGGCGTGCGCCGGCGGCGGCTACCGGATCCCGGTCGGCGGGCAGGTAAGCTTCGCGCCGACGGCGGTCGATGGGGCCATCCCGATGCCAGCCAGCACGGCCAACTCGATCATGGCGGCGACCGTCACGACATCGAGTTCGACCATCACGGTCGGCGTCGATGCCTACTTGAGCAGCGGTCTGCGCAAACTCGCTTCGTACGACGGATTCGTTGTCGAGGGCGGGACGAGCGACCTGGGCACCACGATTTCGATGCCGCTGGCAGCCAAGATCAGTGGTTTCTACACGCAGTACCTGCTTTCGAACCCGAACAACACGGCCGCGACGGCGACCATCAACTACGCCGGCAACACCGGGAATTACAGCGTGACGCTGAACATCCCGGCGAATGGGACGGCCAGCCACAGCGTGTACGAAGCGACGGGTGGCATCCCCGAGGGCTTCGTCGGTGCGGCGACCATCACCAGCGACCAGCCCCTGGCCGCGGTGCTCTTCCGCTCCAAGATGACCTCGCCCGGGAGCTTCGTCGACACGGACCTGTACACGGCCGTGAACGGCATACCGACGTCGCGGGCAACCACCACCGCGAAGCTTCCGCTGATCTTCCGCCGGGCGTACCGGACGGGGAGCCTCAGCGGGTACAACACGTGGGTGAGCGTGAGCGTGGCGAACGGAGGCACGGCGAACGTCACCCTGACGGCGATCAACGACACGTCGAACACGGCCCCGGGCTGCAACGCCCCGGCGACCTACACGACAACCAAGACCATCACGGGCTCGTTCATCTTCTACCAGAACGCGGACGCGGATAACGGCTTTGGCCAGAACCCGGCCTGCTTCTGGGGCGGCATGACGATCACGAGCGATCAGCCGATCATCGCAATTGCCAATGCGACGAACGACCTGAACAAAGGCGACAACGACGGTCTCTACAACGGTTTCGGCAACTAGAGGGAACCGGCCACACTAGCAGAAGGCGCTCGCTCCGGCGGGCGCCTTTCTCGTTGCCCGCAACTGGCACGCTCGGGAACTGGACCTAGGATTAGCGCATGTCGATCGCCTACGGC
>JAHDWR010000360.1:0-613 GCA_023382755.1 Dehalococcoidia bacterium | reverse complement strand
CTTGGGATCGTGCTGTTCTGCACGAACCAGATGGGGGCCAGCAACTACGGCGCCTTCGTGCTGGGTCTGACCATCGTGGGGTTCGTGAATGCGGCAACCGGCGGGCTGACCGCGGCAACGGCGTACCAGGTATCGAACCAGCGGCAGCCGCCACCGGTGGCCCTGCTCAATGGGGGGATACTCAGTGTGTCGCTGGGCGCCCTCGCCATCGGCACGGGCCTCTTCGCCGGCCAGGTACTTGCTGGAGACGCTGGCCGGGAATCGCTGGCGATTGGCGCCGCCTGCGCCGCGGTGATCGTGAACAGCGTAGTTGCGGGCACATTCCTGGGGCGCGAGTCGCTCGTCCGCTACAACTTCGCGCTCGTGTGTCCGCCGTTGTTCGCGCTGATCGCCATCGCGGTTGCGTTCCTCGCCGGCGGATCGAAGACGCCGGCGGTCGCACTGGAGATGTACGCGCTGGGACAGTGGCTGGCAGTCGCGACACTGGTGGTTACCGGGGGGATAGCGCTGAGGGGCACCGTCTCGCTCGATGGCGCGCTGATTGGGCGAATTGGGAAGTTTGCGCTGGTGGCCGGCGTGGCAAGCGGTGTTTCGTACCTGAATTATCGCGCCG
>JAHDWR010000359.1 GCA_023382755.1 Dehalococcoidia bacterium | reverse complement strand
GTTCATGCCTTTCCGCGGGCTCCGCTACACCGCGGCCGCCGGCCCGCTGAGCGAGTTGCTCGCCCCACCCTACGATGTGATTACCCCCTCCCAGCAGCGCTCCCTGGCGGCGCGCAACCCGCACAACGCCGTCCGACTGGAGCTCGCCGAAGGCGGCGACGAACGGTACGCGCGCGTGGCCGCCCTCATCGAGGAGTGGGCCCGCTCGGGGACACTTCGCCGCGACGAGACCACGATGTTTTATGTCTACGAACAGGAATTTGCCGAGGAAGGCCACGTCTTCACGCGGCGGGCGCTCATTGCCGCCGTCGAGGCGCAGCCATGGGAAGAAGGCGCCGTCAAACCGCACGAATTCACCATGTCCGGCCCCAAGGAAGACCGGCTCAAGCTCCTCCAGGCGACCGGCACCCAGTTCAGTCCCGTCTTCATGATCGCTCGCGACCGTGCCGGACAGCTCGCGCAGTTCCTCGATGCCACCATCGCCAGCCGCCCCCCCGACGGGACAGCCTCGACCATCGATGGCGACCACCACCGGTTCTGGGCCATCGAAGCGGGGACCTACGAGATGCGCCAGATCGCGCCCCTGCTCGGCGAGTCGTTCTACATCGCCGACGGCCACCACCGGTATGAGACCTCCGTGAATTACCGCAACTGGCTCGGCGGACAGGGCGAACTCCCGCGCGACCACCCCGCCCGATTCGCAATGACCGCAATCGTTTCGGCCGCCGACCCGGGCCTGGTAATCCGCCCGATTCACCGCATGGTGCCGCGCTCCGCGCCGGCCGGCTGGCGGGAGCGCACCGCCGGTGCGTTCGAAATCGTCCACGTCAAGCTCATCGGCGGCCCCGCCGAAAGGGCCGCGGAGCTCGCGGCGCTGCTTTCGGCCGACCCGGCGAACATCGTCGCGCTGGGATTGGAACCTGGGCAGGTCCATTTGCTGAGGCGCCAGGAGAGCGTGCCGCTGGCGGGGTCCATCCCTGCGGGACGAAGCGATGCCTGGGCGGCCATCGCGCCCAATGTCCTGCGCTACGGCATCCTCGAGCCCCTCTGGGGCATCTCTGACGACGACCTGCGCGCCGGTCTCGTCGAGTACTCGCACGATACGCACGAAGTCCTGGAGTTCATCGATTCCCACCCGGGCGCGACAGCATTCCTGCTGAACCCGGTCACCATCGATTCGGTGATGAGCCTGGCGGACCAGGGCGAGAGAATGCCCCAGAAATCGACCTTCTTCCATCCAAAGCTCGGGACGGGTCTCGTTTTCTACCCGCTCCATCCGTAAAGGTGCCCGCGCTCAGCTCTCCCCGGCCTCCGGGCTTTCGGCCTCGAACAGGTACCCGATCCCCTGGAGTGTCTTGATGACCCGTGGGTTCGACGGGGTCACTTCGAGCTTCGCACGCAGCCGCGAGACCCACACCCGCAGGTACTGCAGGTCATCGCGGTACTCGGGCCCCCACACCTTCGTCAGGAGTTCGGTGTTGAGCATGACCTTGCCCGCGTTGGCGGCGAGGTGCTGGAGCAGCAGCCACTCCGTCCGCGTCAGCGCGACCGGTTCGCCGGACCGTTTCACCAGCCGGCGCGTCAGGTCGATCTCGACATCACCGGCCCGCACGACCCGCTCGACATCCTGGGAAAGCACGCGCCGCAACACAGCCCGGATGCGGGCCCCGAGCTCGTCCGGGTTGAATGGTTTCACGATGTAGTCGTCCGCCCCGAGCTCCAACCCCCGCACCTTGTCCGTATCCTTGTCCTTCGCCGTGACGAGCAAGACCGGGACGTTGGAGCGTTCGCGCAACCGCCGCATGACCTCCAGACCGGAGATACCCGGCATCATCACATCGAGCAGGATCGCATCGGGCCGGTGCTCTTCGGCCATGGTAATCGCGGATTCGCCGTCGCTGGCGGTGATGACACGGAACCCCTGGGCCGAAAGCTCGAGCTTCAT
>JAHDWR010000358.1 GCA_023382755.1 Dehalococcoidia bacterium | reverse complement strand
AGCACCACCGAGGTTGGCCTGCCCTACTGGTTCACGAAGCGGGTCAACGTGATCCGCCAGACCGGCAGGCACGCCGCCGCCACGCGTAGCGAACCGTGGCTCTATCTCGCCGCAGATGACCGCTACGCACTTATCTTCGGCGTCGGCCGCGACAACGCCAGCTGGAAGAAGATCAAGGAATGGTTCCAGTCCGAAGGCTTCGGCCTCCAGTTCGACGAACCGCGATTCGACGAGCCGGCGGCGCGCCAGCCCGCCCGGGGCACGGCCGAGGCCGCCGAGATCCTCGCCGAGGTGGGCCGCTTCATTGCCGCCCACACGGCCGATGAGGTCTATCGCGGCGGCCAGGAGCGCCGCCAGTCGTGGGGCGTGGTCCGCGCTCCCGATGAGGCGCTGACCGACCCGCACTGGGAAGACCGGGGCTTCTGGGCGGAGGTGACCGGCGAGGGCCGGGACGGCCGCCCCGCCCGCATGCCCGGCGCGCCCTACCAGTTCAGCGAGACCCCCTGGGAGCTGCGGCGCCCCGCCCCAAAGCTCGGTGAGCACACGGCCGAAGTCCTTGCCGGGTTCGGCATGTGATCGCCCGAAACACCCTTGTCACATACGGGTAACCGGGCGTTCATCGAGCTCTGGAAGGATCGGCTTCTCGGGTTCTCGCCCGAATCCGCTGTCCGGTCCTGTCCGGGCGCCACGGCTGGCGGCAGGCCAGCCGGGGAAGAGGCTGGCCTGCCGCTTCCTTCGAAGTAATGGCTGCCATAGTGAATCTTTGGTAGATGGGGGCTGACTCTAGCCCCACGCCGTCCTACGCTTTCTGACGGCGAAACACGGCGTTCACCGTGCCGATACGCGAGTGTCATCGGCATGGTCGAAGCTGATGTAGGGGTGAACGAACATGACTGCAACCACGTTACGACTGCCCGGAAACGCTTCCATCTACGAACTGGTGCGGAATCGGCCCGGCGCCGCCGCCAGGCTCCACAAGCTCGGACTCTCGCGCGACGACATGGACCTCCGCCTCGGCGAAGCCGCCCGCCGGGCGGGCGTGCCCGTCGAGCGCATCGCCGAAGTCCTGGCCTCCCGCGCCGACTAGCCTGCCGGCTCTCGCCCTACGGGATCTTGACTTCCTGGCCCACCTGCAGGGGGCAATCGGCCGACAGGCCGTTGAGAGCGATGATGTCTGCGATTGGCACGCCATAACTCTCCGCGATGTCGGCGCAAGTATCGCCCGACCGCACCGTGTACGTCGTGCCCGATCCACTGTTTGCCCCGCCGCGCGGTGTCGCCGTCGCCGTGGCGCGGACGGTCGGGTTCGACGTGAGCCCGCCCGAAGTCTGCGTCGGAGTGGCCGCCGCGGCCGGGATGCGCATGACGTCGCCGACATTCAGCGTGTCGCATATGGTGGGGTTCGCCTTCACCAGCGCATCGAGCGTTACGCCGTGGTCGGCCGCGATCTGCGAACACGTATCGCCAGACTTGACGGTGTAGCTCTTCCCGCTGGCCGGCGTATTCCCGGCAACAGGCGTCAGCTGTGACGGGTCCCCTCCCACGAGCGTGACCTGGTTGCCCTGGATCTTGTAGAGCGTCGGGTTCTGCACCGGTGTCGAGCTCGGTACCCGGGCCGGGTCGGTGATGCGCTCGCCGTTCCCTTCTTCTTCCGGGTTGCTCCCGCCGCCGCATGCCGCCGCGACCAGCCCGAACGCCAGCCCGCCGGCAAGAACAACCATCGAAAAGTATCTGCGCATCGGTGCCATGCTAGGCAGCCCTCCTATCCTGGGGCAACTTCCGCGAGGAGGTCCTGCACCACCAGGAGTGCGGCATCCCCGACCTGGTCGAGCACTTCGGAGCTGATGTCCGCCGCCACATCCGCCGGTGAGTGGATCGTCGAGAAGTCTCCGGACGTGAAGAACACCGTCTCGATCCCCGCGTTGAGGAAGCTCTCGTGGTCGCTCCCGGAGTTCG
>JAHDWR010000357.1 GCA_023382755.1 Dehalococcoidia bacterium | reverse complement strand
CGTCAGCCGGTACGCGCGGTCGCCCGAAGGCCGCATCACTTCGATCGTGACCTCGCGAAAGCTCAGCCCGTGGACCTCGATGGCGGTCTCCAGCTTCGCGAGCATCGCATCGAGCTTCGCCCCGGCTTCCGCGGCACTTGCCACACCGGCGAGGGTTGCCCTTGCGGCAATCGTCGCCGGATACAGGGGCAAGCTCTCAGCTGCTCCCCCCTCGTCGCGGCACACGGCGGGGAAGCGCCGGGCAGTCCGCGCAATCGCCATCGCTCCGTCGAGAGACCCGGCTACGCCCGCCCGCACGTCGAACCCGGACCACGAGCGGGCCAGACGCGCCAGCCCGGCCGCAGCTGCCGCCTCGCCGTCGAACCGGTCATCGAGCCCACTGAGCGAGACGGCCACCGCGTCGCGCGACACAATCGCGACATCGGTTGTCGCACGCGTCCGCAGAATGGAGGCGATGGCTTCCAGTTCGTCCAGGCACTCACCCGCGTTGTCGCGTACCACGGCCACCGCCGGGCAGCGTTCGCGCGCGTGGCTCGCGGTCATCCCGGCCTCCACGCCCGCTGCCGTGGCTTCGACCGACGCGACGGTTACCAGCGCGCCTTCTCCTTCGCCGGCGAGCAGCACGACCGGGCGTCCACTGAGTGACGGGTCCTTGAGGCGGGCGACCTGGACTCCGAGGCGAGGAAAGACGAGGCAGAGCAGGCGCATGGCGGTCGGCCCCTTTCTGGTGCTGTCCGTAAAGTAGAACGTTTGTTCTGATTTGTCAAACGCTTCCCCGTGCTTACCCTAAGCGGGCACTACCTCCACCGGGCGGGCCCTCGCATGACTCACCTCCCCTGGCTGAAAGGCCTCGACCCCACGAACCGCGCCCGCTACGGCGGCAAGGCCGCGAGTCTCGGCGCGCTCACTCGGGCCTCGTTCGATGTCCCTCCCGGGTTCGTTATCCCGGTCGAAGTCGCCGCACGCCTCAAAGGCGACCCCGGGCAATGGCCGAAGGCCCTCCGGCGCGACCTTCTCGAACGGCTCGATGCGCTCGTTCCCGGCCGTGAGCCCGTGGCCGTCCGCTCGTCCTCGGTCGATGAGGATGGCGAGTCGGCGTCGTTCGCCGGGCAATACGAGACAGTCCTGGGCGTCGCCGGCCACGAACAGTTCCTCGCCGCCATCCGGACCTGCCTCGCGTCCCTCGACACGGAAGAGGCCCGCGCCTACCGGGCCCGGGCCGGGAAGACCGAAGAACCCGCCATGGCCGTCGTCGTCCAGAAACAGGTCGAAGCCGAGGCGGCCGGGGTCGCCTTCAGCCTCGATCCGGTCACCGGCGACCCTTCACGCATCATCGTGGAGGTGGTCGCCGGCCTCGGCGACGCGCTCGTCAGCGGCCAGGCCGAAGGCCAGCGGTTCGCCGTCGACCGCGATTCCCTCCAGATTGTCGAACGCAGCAGCCAGCCAGCGGCCCTCGCCGACCTGGAGGTCCTTGGCGTCACGCGCGCCGCCATCCGGGCCGCCGACCTTTTCGAATCGCCGCAGGACATCGAATTTGCGGTCGACCACGACCGCAAGCTCTGGCTGCTCCAATCCCGGCCGATCACGGTCGCCGGGGGGGCAGATGGCGGCGCGAGTGGCTGGCGGAGCGAGTTCGACACGGAGACGAGCGAGGCCGACCTCTGGACCAGCGCCAACGTCCAGGAGATCCTGCCTGGACTCCTCACACCGTTGACGATCAGCACGTTCCAGGAGACCGTGCCCCTCGCCTATACCCAGGACTACCAGGAGCTCGGCCTGCTCGCGAACGACGAACGCCCGCAGTTCATGGGCGCCTTCTACAACCGCGCGTTCCTGAACATGGAGGCAACCCGCCTGGTCGCGTCCCGCGTCATCGGCA
The DNA here is from genome assembly GCA_023382755.1 of Dehalococcoidia bacterium. Classification (GTDB taxonomy): domain Bacteria; phylum Chloroflexota; class Dehalococcoidia; order Tepidiformales; family Tepidiformaceae; genus Amarobacter. The sequence goes on along the minus strand of JAHDWR010000357.1, from coordinate 93 downwards.
TGCGCGACGACGCAATCGAGAAGCGTTATCTCGGCGGAGTGATTGAGGATGGCTGGAAGAACGACCTGTCCCGCTGGAAGACCTGGAAGCACC
>JAHDWR010000356.1 GCA_023382755.1 Dehalococcoidia bacterium | reverse complement strand
GAAGCGTTCTCGCTGAGAAAGCCGTACCCGGGGTGGACGGCGTCACAGCCAGCTTCGAGCGCGATGCGGACGATCTGTTCGGCGTCCAGGTAGGCGGCCGCGCCCTGGCCGCTCAGACAGCGAGCCTCGTCCGCTTTGCGCACGTGCAACGCCGCGGCGTCGTCCTCCGAGTGCACGGCGACGGTCCGGATGCCGAGTTCCGCGGCAGCGCGGATTACCCGGATGGCGATCTCGCCACGGTTGGCGACGAGCAGGCAGGTCATGCTCATGAGGTCCCTCGGATTCGGTGCCGTTGGTGGGCCACGGCGGCCAATTGTGCGCCGATCCTAGTACCTCGTGCCGAAACCCGCGCCCCATCCGCCCTTCAGGTGCCGGGCCGCCCCGCCGTTGATCCGAACATGGACGATGACCTCGGCCCGATCGAGAGCGCGGCCCCCGGCATGGCCGTCTCGGTCATGCCCCGCGGCGCTTCCGCGACTGGCTACGGCCAGGGCGTCCTCGAGGCCTGCCGGGGCTTCTCGATCTACGTGGCCACTCACGACCGTGCATGGCGCGCCGGCGACGAAGTCGTCCTCGCCTGCGGAGCGATGGGTCGCCGGGTCGCCGCCCTGGCCCGCTTCCGCGACTATGGCCAGGAACAAGCAGTCTTCTCCCGGCAGAGCCCCTGGCGGCCGTTCAACCGCCGGGTGCTTGAGCGGTACCCCGTCCACATCTCGGCGACGCTCGATGGACCCGGCCAGGCGGTACCGGTCGCCGTCACGGATATCTCCATGGGAGGCGCCGCCGTGCTCGTTTCGGAGACGCCCGACGCCGCCCGGTCCCTGCTGCGCCTGACAACGCCAGCCGGCCAGGCGGTGCTCCCGGTCGCCGTCGCTGGTGGGCACGCGGATGAGGCTGGCACGGTCCTCCACCTGCGCTTCGAGGACATGGCCCCGGAAGCCGCCCTCGTCGTCGAAACCCTCGTCGCCAGCCTTGTCGCGGGGATTGCGGCCGAGGCCGCCTGACGTCAGTTTTGTCCGCGGTTGCGTGAGGCACCGCACAGACGAGGCTTCACCTCCCACCTTCTTCACGGAACCCTCAGGAATTCTCCAAGCGGGCCCAGAGCCGCTTCCCTACCTTCGAATGTGCCAGGTACGTCAATTTCGTGCCCGGACACAACGAAGAACAGAGGGCCGCGTCCGCGCGGCCCGCGAGGAGAACTGAAATGATCTGCCCACGCTGCGCCTCCACGACCATCGATGGTCCAACCTACCTGAAGGACCGCCGGGGCCGCCGCAAGGCCGCCGTCGTCACCTGCGGCTCCTGCTCCACAGCCTTCGACGCCTATGAGTTCTACGGGTCGGCCCGCGACCGGGCGTTCGCGGAGTTCGGCCCGTGGCTGCTCGCCGCCTGAGCCGGGGGATCACTGGATGAACTGCCCGAACTGCCTGGCGGGCGCCCTCCGCCGTTTCTTCCGGCGGTGCGTCTCGTGGGGTGGCTCCCGGCCCCTGGCGCCGGGTTGTCCAGCCTGCGGGATCTCCACCCTTACGCCGGCGCAGCGCTCCCGGCCCCGCGCCCGGGGACGCCTCGCGCTTCAGTTGTCACATCGAGGTTGAACCATGTCCTACGAACTGCAAGCTACAACCGAACCTGGTCGCGAACTCGTCGCACTCGCCGAGTCGTTCGCCCCCACGTTTCTCGCGCGCGTCGCGAAGCACGACAGGGAAGGCACCTTCCCATTCGAAAGCCTGCGCGAACTGGAGGAGTCCGGTTACCTGTACGCGCCGATCCCTCCTGAGTTTGGCGGCATGGGCGTGCAGTCCGTGCACGACGTGCTGGTCGCCGCCAGCCGCCTCGCCCGCGGTGATGCCGGCCTCACCCTCGGCGTCAACATGCACATGATCATGATGATGACCTACGCCCAGCAGTACCGTGCCGCCCTGGCGACTGGCGATGACACCCGGGCGGCCGGGGTCGGACGGGCGATGGCCCGCGCGGTCACCGATCGCATGGTCATCG
>JAHDWR010000355.1 GCA_023382755.1 Dehalococcoidia bacterium | reverse complement strand
ACCCACTGAGCCACACCCGCTCTCCACACGAAAGAACCCGCCGGGCCAACGGCGGGTTCTTTGGTTTCGGCTTCGGACTGGAGAGGTAGTGACCGGCTGAAGCCTGAAAGAGCGGGGAAGAGGTGGCTGAGCGCCAGCCCGGGGAGGGGGTCTGGCGCCGCCAGGACGGGTACCGCCATGCGACGGTGCGGAACACGAGGATGACGAGGGCCTCGCCGCACGCCTGCGGGCCAGGGACGGCCGGCCGGCGCTCAAGGGTGGGGGAGAGTGTGCGGGCCTTCGCTTCTCCTTGCATGAGCAACTCTAGGGCCTGCTTGTGAAACGCCAACGCCAGCCGCGTAAACCCCCGGCAAAATCTGCCGGGCTAGGGCGCCTGCACCAGCAGCTCCGCTGCCGCCGGCTTGCTTGCCCCGGGGAACGCCCCCGGGTCAATCGGCGCGTAATCGTGCGCGAAGATCCCGTTGCCGCCCGGCGCGGTCCAGACGTGCAACTGCCATGGCGTCCGCGCAACGAACGCCCCGTTCAGACAGTCACCCCGGCTCTCCACCGCGCGCACGGCGGCGCCCGCCGAGAAGCACAGGTTCGAGTGGTAGTGCCACGCGTCTAAGGGCCCGAAGTAGTTCGGCGGCTCTTCCGTCATCTGCTCGGCCAGGAACATGGCGCCCACCAGCCGCCACTCGCCGTCCAGTCGCTTGGTGTAGAGCAGCACCTCAGGGTGCTCGGGGTCCATCTCCCGCCCGTCCCGCTGGTAGCTTCCCCGGATGAAGTGGGCCGCAATCCCGGGCAGGTCCGGCGTGATCTGCGCGTAGCCCGCAGCCATGGCGGCGCGGACATCCTCGTACTGCGCCGTGTGCTGCTTCAAGGCCGCGACGAACTCGGTGGCCGCCGCGAGCTGTTCGCCAGTCACCGGGACTTCCTCGCCGTGGTGGTGCGCGCTCCCCTCGTCCATCGAGCCGGGCTCGGCCTCGTCGTGCGCGTGTTCATTGGTTGCCTGCACGCCGCCGAGGTGGCCGGCCGCGGCCATCACGGCCAAGATGACGCCCGTCTCCTCGGCGTGTCCGTGGTCGTGCGCCGCGCCGTCGGCGTGCGCGTGGTCGGCGGTAGCGAGCGCGTCACTGTGGGCGTGCCCGCCGTCCTCTGCCTGCGACGCCAGCCACACCGAACCTGCGGCCACAACGGCGATGAGCGGCAAGCCGATGCCCCGGAGCATCACGCCCGCCGGGCCGCTGCCACCGACGTTTCGCTCCTGGAGCCAGGCGAAGGCGATGCCCAGCAGGCACGCCGCCACAACGGCCATGCCGGCCACGATCATCAGGTGGCTCGGGTTGGCCAGCGAAAGCACGTCCTCGCGCTGGGCGAGCGTGGAATCGGCAGAATGCCGGTAGACATCCCAGGCGAGGCCGCCCAGGTGCAGGGCAAGCCCCGCCATGGCGCCTGCCCACAATGCGCGATATTTCATGGTCTGCCCCCCGCCGCAGAGTACACCGGCCGCGGCCCGCTTCGGAACCCCGGCGAACCCGCCCGGTAAACATTCGGGGTCCGGGCCTGCAACACTCCGGGCCCCCAAAAGCTACATATCTCGTCTCATCGCCCCGGGGAAACTTGCATAGATCGGTCGATGCGGGCGCCAGGACCCGCCCCTAGCCTGCCCTTCAGGTTCGACTTCGAACCCGGAAGGAGAGACGGTCATGTTTCGCAAGTCGCTCATCGTCGTCCTGGCGCTCCTGATGGTCGCTTCAGGATTTGCCTTCAGTGAGACGGGGTACGCAAAGCACACCAAAGGAAACCATGCCATGGAATTGGAGTTGGTCCGGGAGTTCGATGCTGCGCTGGGAGAGTTCCCGAAAGGCATTGCATTTGACCGGGATGGGAATATCTATTTCGGCATGCAAATGCTCGGTCAGGTGAGGAAACTCGCCCCGGATGGTACGGAGACCGTTGTGGCACAGTTGCCCTTCTTCGGTGCCGACGATGCCGTCAAGTACGGGCTGGTGGACAACGTCCTCAC
>JAHDWR010000354.1 GCA_023382755.1 Dehalococcoidia bacterium | reverse complement strand
GCACTTCGCTCGGCGGCGGAGAACCGGTTGTTCAGCAGATCGTCGACAAACCGGACCGCGAAGTCCAGCGATGGGAGGTACTCATCCACCCCGGCCTTCCAACAGCTGATCCAGTTCCTCCTCGGAAAGCCGCCTGACTCTGCCGGCACGCGAGTCCTCACGCGCGCTGCGCATTCGCTCGATGTGCTCGGGCGAGTAGGCCCAGGCGTCGTCGCGCCGGATGGTGATGACCGGTCTCAGCACCAGTGCATCCTCACCATCGAGTTGCTCCACTTCGAACTCCGCCTCTCCCTCCAGCCGCAGCAGCTTGCGGAGCGACGATGGGAGAGTGATCCTGCCAGTCCTGTTCATTGAGACACGCGTTGCCATTGCGCCACTTTACCACATTGCCGAAACGACGGATCGATCCTGTGGCCGAATGGTTGGTGCAGCCCGTCCGGCACCCGGCCCGCACCCCTATAATCCTCCCGTGCCAACAGCAGCTCCCGGCAGACCCCGCCTTGTCGTGCTCGACTCGCACGGCATCCTCTACCGCGCCTTCTTCGCGTTCGCCAATTCCGACCACCCCCTCATGACTTCGAAGGGCGAACTCACCTTCGCGGTGCACGGGTACGCCGAAACGCTCATCCGCGTGCTCGACCTGTTGAAACCGACCCACATCTGCGCGGCCTGGGACGCCCACGGCAAGACGTTCCGCCATGAGGCAAGCGAAGCCTACAAAGCCACCCGCCGCGAGACTCCCCCCGAGCTCCTGAAGCAGATGGCGCGGGTCCGTGAGATGCTCGACGCCTTCAACATCCCCATCTTCGAAGTGCCCGGTTACGAGGCCGACGACGTGGCCGGCACCATCGCCCGCAAAGCCGCCGACCAGGGAATCGAGACCTACATCGCCACCCTCGACACCGACCTGGTCCAGCTCATCGGGCCGAACGTCAACCTCTTCATGTTCCGGCCCTACCAGCGCGACACCGTCGACTACAACGAGCAGCGCGCCGCCGAACGGTACGGGTTCAGCCCGAAGTACATGATCGACTACAAGGCGCTGAAGGGGGACACGAGCGACAACGTCGAGGGCATCAAGGGAATCGGCGAGAAGACCGCGACCGACCTCATCCGCCAGTTCGGCGGCGTCCCCCAGATCTACGAGAACATCGAGCTGGTGCGCGGCGCCGTGAAGCAGAAGCTGCTCGACGGCCGGGAGATCGCCTTCCGCAACCTCGACCTGGTCACCATCCATACCGACCTGGAGATCGACTTCGACCTCGAGTCCTGCCGCGTCCAGGACTTCGACCGCGAGCGGGTCGCCGGCCTCTTCCGCGAGCTTGAATTCCGCATGCTCGCGCAGAGGCTGGATGACGTGCTCGGTTCGGCGAGGGCAGTCCCGGCCGAGGAAGACGCCGCCGAGACCGTCTACACCACCGTTTCCACTCCCGACGCACTCGCCGAACTGGCTGCTACGCTGCGCGGCGCCGGATCGTTCGGGTTCGCGGGCATCTCGACGACGGGCGACACCTCCCACCCGATGGTCCTCGGATTGGCGTTTTCGACGGCGCCGGGCACGGCCTGGTACGTCCCGGTCGGCCATGCGCCCCGCATCGATGGCAACAGCGAGCAGCTCAAGTTCGAGGCGGTGCGTGACGCCCTCGGGCCACTCCTGGCCGACCCGGCGATCAAGAAGACCGCCTACAACACCAAGTACCTGCTGCACCAGCTCGAACGCAACGGCATGACGCTCACCGGGTACGAGTTCGACGTGGCGATCGCCGCCTTCCTCCTCGGCGAGACCTCTTCCCAATTTCAGGCACTGGTAAACGAGCGCCTCGGCATCCAGATAACCACGCTGCAGTCGCTCACCGGAACCGGCCGGAACGTCACACCACTTTCGCAGGCCGACATCGCGGACGTGGCCCCGTATGCGTGCCAGCAGGCCGACATGCTCCTGCGCATCCGCCCGCAGCTGGAGGAGCAGCTCAACGAGCGCGGCCAGTGGCCCCTCTTCGCCGACATGG
>JAHDWR010000353.1 GCA_023382755.1 Dehalococcoidia bacterium | reverse complement strand
GGGGTGGGACAACATCGACATCTTCGGGTGGCTGGGCTACCCGATGCAGATCAAGATCGACTTCCTCTGCCGCGACTCGATCCTGGCGGCGCCGCTGGTGCTGGACCTGGCGCTGTTCTTCGACCTGGCCCACCGCGCCGGGATGAAGGGCATCCAGGAGTGGCTCAGCTTCTACTTTAAGAGCCCCCAGCACGCGCCGGAACTCTACCCGGAGCATGACCTGTTCATCCAGCAGACGAAGCTGAAGAACACGCTCCGCTGGATGATGGGCGAAGAGCAGATCACGCACCTCGGCGTGGAGTACTACGAGGACTAGGCACTTTCGATTGACGATTGTCGATTGACGACTGGCGCCCTCACCCCTGGCCCCTCTCCCGACGCGTCGGGAGAGAACACGCTCCGCTGGATGATGGGCGAGGAGCAGATCACGCACCTCGGCGTGAAGTACTAGAGGACTAGCGATTGACGATTGACGATTGACGACTGACGACTGGCGCCCTCATCCCTGGCCCCTCTCCCGACGCGTCGGGAGAGGGGTTTTGCACTCGAAGGTTTGCGCCGCGCGCGCCAACGGGCTTGACATGAGTGTTACATTGTTACCTACTCATGGAGGTAACACACATGGCTGACCAACCAGCACCAGCAGCCGAAACACCCGTCGAGCGCGTACAGCTGGGCGTGCGGATGGAGAAGCGGATGGTCAAGGTCCTGAAGGGCCTGGCCGAGTTCCAGAACGTCTCGTTGGGGCAGCTGCTGGAGAACATCGTGCTGCACTCGTTCGAGCCAATGCCGGGCGCCGAGGGGGAGTGGGCGGCGAGCCCGCACGGCAAGAGGGCGCTGGCGGCGATCGCCGACCTGAAGCGGGTGTACGGCATGGACTACGACGCCCATGCGGCGCACGGGTTCCGGGAGCGCGATGGGGCGGAGGGGACGGCCCCGGCACCGCCACAGCCTCGGAGAGCGCGCGACGCCTGAGTGCGCGCGCGGGCTCGCGCATGGGCCTGGTGCACTCTGCTACAATCCGCGGCCACGGCGCTGCGGCGAAAGGTCAGGCATGAGCCACGCGCGGACCACAGTCTCGAACACCCCCTCCAGCGAGGCGAGCGCCTCGCATCGTTCTGTGGCGCCCGAGCCGGTCGTGGGCGACGGGTTCGAGAACCCGGTGCCGGCGTTCAGCAGGCTCGTCGCGCTGCAGAGGGCCGCAGGCAACCAGGTGGTCCAGCGGATGCTTCGGGGGGCGACGCCGGGCTCAACGATGGCGCTGCGGGGGCGATCCCCGGCCGTGCAACGCCACGACGGCCCCACCATCCTCTCACCCGAAGGCGAGGACAAAGGGAAGGGCGAGGCCGCCGAAAAGACGCCCGAAGCCAAGAAGATGGAAGACATCCGGGCGATGCTGGACAAGAGCGCGGCCGGCAAAGCCGCGATCGCGGTGATCGACAAGTACAAGGTGCCCGTGGACCTGAAATATCCCGGGCCGGGGTCCGTCTTCCAGGGCCCGGCCCCGGGCAAGATCAAGATCCTGGCGACCAAGACGGTCGCGGAGGCCGCGTTCACGCTCGTACACGAGGCGAACCACGCCGAAGCGTCGAACCTCGGGACCAAGGCCGACATCAACAAGCTGGGCCGCGAGCAGTACGTAAAGTCGATGCTCGACGAGGAGACGACGAGCACCGTGAACGCAATCCTGTCGAAGCTGGGCATGAGCGCGGACGACCGGAAGGGGGTGACGGCCTCGCCGGTGCTGCAGGCCCGGTACGAGAAGGCGAAGAAGGCAGCGCTGGACGCCAAGAAGTCGGCGGAGGAGGCGGAGAAGGCCGCCTGGCAGAGCATCCGGGACGCGTTCACCGATGGCACGCTGGTGACATCGAACACGAAGGAGGCGTACGACATCTACTACGGCAAGGCATGGGACAAGGTGCACAAGCCGCCGGAGAAGGAGAGCCTCTAGGTGGCCATCACGCGGGAGGACATCGCGCGGGCGATCGAACCCCTCCGCCCGGACATCGCCGAAGCGCTGG
>JAHDWR010000352.1 GCA_023382755.1 Dehalococcoidia bacterium | reverse complement strand
CGTAAGCTTCGGCGGTCCAGACCGAATCCCACCCGAGCCGTTCGGCCTCGAGGACAGATTCGACCGGGAGTTCCATGCGGCCTCCCGAATAGCCAAGGTAGAGGGCGAGTTTCATGGTCCGGCTCCGGCGGCAGTGCCCGCGTAAGTGCGTCCGTTACTCTACCGCGCGGGCTGCGGAGGCGCGCGCTATGGGCTGGTGGGCAATGGGGGCGCGATGCCCGGAGGCGTTTGCTCGAAGCGTGCCAGTTCGTTGCCAGCCGCGTCGAGGCCAACCACCGTGAACCCCTCGGAGACATGTTCGACTGTGAAGTATGCGAATGCCCAGGGAAGCCCGGTTTCCGGCGGCGCGGGCGAAAGATCGATGAGTACTGCCTGGCCGTCAGGGTAGCGCACCTCGATCCGCGTGATCGGCTCCTCGGCCGCGATTTGGACGACATTCCGGCTGCCGCCGGGGCCCGCCATCGTCCCCAGGCCAGCGTTGAGTCCGACGGGTCCGCCTCCGGGCCGCTCTGGAGACAGGTAGCAGGAGCGCGAGGCTCCTCTCCCGTCGTCGTCCAGATGTACCGCGCACCAGCGGCCGGTGGAGGTCGGGTAGATTCCCAGCGACTCGCCGCCTGCAAGCCCGTTGAGCCATGCGACGCGTACCGTCGGCCCCGCCGGTTCCGTAGCCTCGCGGATCGCGTCTGCCATCGCCTTGCTCCGGAAGTCGCTTCGTCCCGCAATGGTCTGCCCTGCCGGTGTTCGGATGGCGACGCGCGCTGCTGCCCACCGCTGAGCCGAGTTGTCATCCTCTACCAGGATTTCGATCTCCACCGTGGCCGGCGAGCCGTCGCTGAGCGCAACGCCGTTCTGGCGCCACGTGAAGGCCCAGATATCCGGTGTGGTTCCCGCATCGGCCAACCAGTAGGAGTCGCCGTCGGCCGAATCGAATCGCGCGACCGAAGGGTTCCAGGACCCGGTGACGTAATCGCGGGACTCGAGGACGAACGGCGTGGCGAACCGCGACGGTGCGACGGCTTCCCAAAGCGCCCAGTCCGCGACGTCGAAGGCCTGGCGGTACGCCTGTTCCGGGCTCCATACCGCGCCCGGCGCGTCTGGCAGAGGAGTGGGGGCTGGGATGGGCGTCCAGACTGGCGTGGGCCTGGACTCGATGGTCTCAGCGGGTACCTTGTCCTCGCCCGGCCCCGTGCTCCCCGCGACCATGACAGCCGCGCTCGCTGTGAGCACCGCGGCACCAGCGATGCCACTGACGGCCGTCTTCGCCGAGACAAGAGCCGCCAGCCCGGACAACCACGACCGCACGCGTTGCGGCCCGCTCTGGCTGCGCGCCCATGCCTCCGCCAGGTCTTCGCGTGAGTCCACCCCAAACTTGCCCAGCAACTCCCGCACGTGCCACTTGGCGCCCTGCAGCGAGATGCCAAGCATCTCGGCTATCTCGCTGTTCGTGTGGCCGCGCTCGATGAGCCGCAGCACCTCGCGCTGCCGGTCTGTCAGCCGAATGCTCTGCCGCTGTGCCCGTTCCATGCACAGATGATGCACCGGGAGGGCCGGCCTGTCCCTATCCCATGGACGACATAACGCAGAAATTTCGTATCCAGCCTGTCCCCTACCGCACCACCACCCGGTACACCGCCCCCTCGCTATCGCGCACGGCGTACAGCTCGCTCTCCTCGTCCTCGCCGAACGAGGAGATGCTGCCGGGCAGCGTTCCAATCCGCTCCGTCTCGAACGCGCCCGCGCCCACCTGGCGGGTCGCCCAGAGGTTGCCCGAGCAGTAATCCGTGAACAGGTAAACGCCATCGAGCGCCGGGAACTCGCCCCCGCGATACACGTAGCCACCCGTGATCGAGCAGCCCTCCCCGTGGCTGTACTCGAAGATCGGGAGCGTCAGGCCGGTGGTGTCGCAGCCACTCGCGGGCCGGAAGCACTGGCTCGCCTCCATCACCGCCCAGCCGTAGTTCTCGCCGCCCTCGCTGCCCGCGGGCTGGAAGTTCACTTCCTCGTACTTGTTCTGCCCAACGTCGGCGATCCAGAGGTCGCCCGTCTCGCGGTCGAAGCTGAAGCGCCACGGGT
>JAHDWR010000351.1 GCA_023382755.1 Dehalococcoidia bacterium | reverse complement strand
GACTGGATGCCGCCGATGAGGTCGGCGAGGGTGGGGTTGAGCATGAGGTTTTCGAGGGAGGTGCCGTGGGCGGTGCCGACGAGCTGGACGCCACGTTCGGCGATGGTGCGGGCGGCCTGGGCCTCGAGCTCGGTGCCGATCTCGTCGATGACGATGACTTCGGGCATGTGGTTTTCGACGGCTTCGATCATGACGGCGTGCTGGGCGAGCGGGGTGGCCACCTGCATACGGCGCGAACCGCCGATGGCTGGGTGGGGGACATCGCCATCGCCGCCGATTTCGTTGGAGGTATCGACGATGATGACGCGCTTGTTGGCGTCGTCGGCCAGGACACGGGCGACCTCGCGGAGCATGGTGGTCTTGCCGACGCCGGGCTTGCCGAGGAGGAGGATGCTTTTGCCGCTGAGGACGAGGTCTTCGATGACGCGGATGGTGCCGTAGACGGCGCGGCCGACGCGGCAGGTGAGGCCGACGACCTTGCCCCGGCGGTTGCGGATGCAGGAGATGCGGTGGAGGGTGCGTTCGATACCGGCGCGGTTGTCGTCGCCGAAGTCGCCGATGCGGTCGGTGACGAACTGGAGGTCGTCTTCGGTGACTTCTTCGCGGGAGAGGATGACTTCGCGGCCGGGGTAGCGCGCCTCGGGGAGGCGGCCGAGGTCCATGACGACTTCGAGGAGGTCGGTGCGGCGCTCCTGGGCGCGCAGGGAATCGACGATGCGGGGCGGGAGCGCATCGAGGAGGAGGTCCAGGTCGTCGGTGACGATCTGTTCATCGGGCAGGGGTGTGGGGGAGCTTGGCTGGGACACGGCTATTGCGGGACGGGGTACGAGTCTCCCGGTACCGCGACCACCTCCTTCAGGGGATTGAGGAGCGCGAGCCTTCGCGCGCACATCAGGCGGACGCCGAGGGCGGGATATCCGCGGGCGGCGGCGGCGCTTTCGAGATCGGGCTGGTGTTCCGCGACGACGAGGGCGCCGTGGCGGGGAGCGCTGGCTTCGATGAGGTCGAGCGCGGCATCGATGCCACCTTCGCCCGCATCGATAAGTACGTGGGCCTCGCGGTCGCCGATTCCGACCCAGGCGAGGAGGTTGCCGGGGCCATCGAGGACGAACTCGCGGCTGGTGTCGAAAGAATCGAGCACGGCGCGGAACTCCTGCTGGGTGGGGGCTTCGTGGCGGCGGACCATCTCGGGGACGGCGCGACAGTAAAGGCGGAAGATGGCATGGCGGTCGGAGCGGGCAGCGGGCCGGAAGGCGGATTCAGCGCCCCTGGGCCCGGCGGGAAGCGCGTAGAGGCGTTCGAGGCGGTAGGCGAAGAAGCCGGCCTGGCGCAGGGCAGCGGCGTGGGGGGAGCCTTCGGCGTAGCGGAGGTAGAGCGTGCGTCCATCGCGCATGGCGACTTCGCCGGCGAGGCCGGCGAGGAGAGCGATCACGGCCTCGTCATCCTTGGGGCGGCCGAGGCGGAGGGAGACGACTTCCCAGCCGGCGCCCCCAGAGAGGCAGCGGGCAACCGAGACGCCCCTGTAGGAAAGCCCCCGGCGGACGCCGACAACGATCGTCCGGGGGACGCGGGGAAGGCGGGTGATGCCGGTGGCGGCGAGGCCGGAAGAGACGAGCAGGTTTTCGCCGCCGCGGGTGGCGATGACCTCGGTATCGAGGCGGTGGAGCTGCGGCCAGAGGGTGGCCGCATCGATGGGGCTGAGCGGTTCTGCCCTCAGTTCGCTCATTTTGCCGATGCCCCCGGGGGCCTGCCGATCGAGAGGAAGAGTTCGTGGAGGCGGGTGTCGCCGGTGAGTTCCGGGTGGAACGAGGTGGCGAGGAGGTTGCCCTGGCGGGCGGCGACGATGGTGCCGTCTTCGAGGGTGGCGATGGCGTGGGCGGGGAAGGTGGCCGCATCGATGCGCGGGGCGCGGATGAAGACGGCGTGGAAGGGGCCGCCCTGGAGACCTTCAACATCGAGGTTGGCCTCGAAGCTATCGACCTGGCGGCCGAAGGCGTTGCGGTGGACGGAGATGTCCATCATCTCGATACCGGGGCGGTCGAGGCGATCGACCTGCTTTGCGAGGAGGATGGCGCC
>JAHDWR010000350.1 GCA_023382755.1 Dehalococcoidia bacterium | reverse complement strand
AGACCCGGCACGCACAGCCTTCTCCTGGCGTTCCGTCCGGTGCAGCTCGCGCAGCGCCTGCGCGGTCCGGTACCGGTGCTGAAGCCATTCCGGCTCCGGTTGGCCATGGGCGTACAGGCGGCCGTCATAGGTCATCGACAGTCCGTGTGTCACTTGCGTCAACATGCGAAACATTTCGTTCACCTCCATTGTGAACTGATCAGGCCGTCTGCTCGCGGAGATGCTCTGTTCCGCTAGCCTGTGCTTGCGTCCCTGCAACCTGCTGCGCACTGCGGAGTGCCAGCCGGTGAAGGATCCGCGGGTCTGTCATGGCATCCTCGGCGTAGCGCTTATTGTTCGTCATTGCAGCCATGCGAGGAGAGTGCGTCATGATGAGGTTCAACACGTGGATAACACCTTTCGTTCCTGGTCCGGTCCGGAAACCGGGCGCACGAATCCTGAACAGCATCAACGCAAGTTCTACGAGGCTGTCTTACCGTGGCGAAGAGATTGGGCGTAGCCTCGAAGATGCAGATCGAAAACCCCGGCCAGCAGGCCTGACAGCTATTCGGACATCCAGGATCTTTGAGACAAGAAAAAAGCCGTACCGCCTGGCGGTACGGCATCGATGCCGTTCTGCCGGTGGCAGAAGCTAGCTAATCGACGCGTCCCCACGCGCGGTCGCCGCAAAAAGCTTGCCGTTCATCATGTCGTTCCCTCCGGCGTTGCCGCTGTTGTTACTGGTAACGACACTAGCGGCGAGAAGGTTAACTGTCAACGCCAGGAAATTCTCAGGGAGCCCTGTTCTGTGAGTCGCTTCACACACACGCGCCTGTCCTGCTCCCCGGCCCCGCTTCCCGGTGTTGCCCGCCGGCTGGTCTCGGTTACTGCTGGCTTTTCCCGTGTGGGGGTCCCCGGGGCGTTACACTCATCGCATGCCCACTCGTTGGTCAACAGGCTGGCTCGTGCCCCTCTTGCTCATCGCCATCCTGGGCGGGAGCTGGCAAGCCCGCGGCGTGCTGGGGAGCGCGCCTACTGGCCCGGTCGCGCTCGGGACGGAGCTCCGGTACGTCGGCCGCGACCCCCTCACCGGCATGCCCGCGCGGGTCGACGACCGCTTCATCGCGGAAGTCGAGCGGTCCATTGAGCGCTACGGCAAAGACCCCGGGGAGCCTGTACCGCCGCCTTCACCCGGCCCTGTCGACATCGAGTCGCTCACCATCGCGCGGCTCGGCCTCCGCGATGCGCCGATTGGGCGCTACGGACTTGACGCGTATGGGCGCCTCGATGTCCCACAGGACGCCGTAACGGTCGGCTGGAACCCGGCCTACAACGACCTCCCGGGAGGTGGCGGGGCTACGTTCTTCGCAGCGCACTTCGAATACGCCGGCCGCCCCGGTGTGTTTAACCGCCTTTCGGCCCTTGTCGCCGGCGACGAGGTCGAGGTGGCCCTCAGTGACGGCACGCGACATCGCTATCGAGTGACGTCGAACATCGAGTACGCCCTCGGGACCATCGACATGGGCGCCCTCCTGCATGGGCGGGAAGGTCGAGAGAGCATCACCCTCATGACCTGTAGCGGGCCTGCCAACGAAGGCGAGTACGCGTTTCGCACGGTCGTCCTCGCCGAGCGGATCGGCTAGCGGCGCAACGCCGCCGGCCGGAACTAGAATCCGAAAGCCTGATCCATCCCAAATGCGGTCCGCTTCCCCTCGAACTTCGAGACATCGTGGCTCAACACCAGCAGGTCATGCTTCTTGCCTGCCCGGTCCTTCACCTGGTCCCGCAACAGCGCCTCTGGCCTGAACCCGAGACCCTCGAACACCGCGATGGCTCCCTTTTGGTCCATGGTCATCTGCGCGACCATCTTCTCGATCCCCAGCCCAACCGCATTGGCAAACGCTTCCTGCGTCAGGATGCGGCCAAGGCCCAGTCCACGCGCGCCCTCGGCGACCATCACGCGCAGCTCGGCCACGTGCGCGGTCCAGCGAAGGCGGTTCCGGTGGATGGTCGCCCAGCCCAGGACGCTGTCACCTTCGACGGCGAGCACCGTGAAGATTTCGCCCGCGGCCATCTCCCGGACCCAGTCGTCCACCGCCGCATCCTGGGTGAGGTCACGCCTCAGGAAGAGCA
>JAHDWR010000349.1 GCA_023382755.1 Dehalococcoidia bacterium | reverse complement strand
CGGCCCAGGCGAGCGACCATGCGTGACGTGCCGGGCTCCCTCGCGGTGCTCCGCGAACTCGCCAGTTGCCCGGGGAGGTGATTGTAGCAGTTGCGAGAGGCGAGTTGCGAGTCAGGAGTTGGTGGCATCCTCGGCGATTGCCCGGCGGAGGTTTTCGAGCCGGTCCTCAATCGCCCAAACGGCCGCCCACTGCTCGACGTATCTCCAGTCCACATCCGGGAGTTTCCCGAGGCCAGGAGATCCTTGAGGTCCTTGTGCCGCGACGCCAGAAGCTTCAACACGAGAAGGTCTTCCCTGGTTGCTACCGGGACGGCGAGGCCCGGCGCTCGGGCCGCACGTTCTACGACCCGGGACTCGAACTCAGTCTTCCCAACCTGCAGGTCCACCGGGACCAAGGTCGCCTGATGTTCCAGCCTCACAAAGTCCGGGCCAGATGCTCCGCCGCCGTCCTGTTGGATCTGAACCGTGAAGCCGGCTTCTTCGAAGAGCCGGATGGCGATCCGCACTGCCGGGCCATCGGAGAGAACGGTGATGTCCACGTCCATGGTGATCCGGGGCTCAACCCAACAATTGACCGCTTGCCCACCGATGAGCGCGGCCCGAAGGCCAGCCTTATCCAGGATGCGGCCGATTGAAACGATGAGTTCCCGGGCTGCTTCAGGATTCCTGCTCAAGGAGCAGTCCCAGTTTTCTTGCCCGCTCCCACATGGGCCTCGGGGTGTCGGCAGTGATCGGCCAGCGCCACGTTGGGCGCTCGGCGATGGTCCACGCGAGGCTGCGCTCGAGGCGCTCGGCGATGGGCAGCTCGAGGTGAGCGCGGAGAGCCGCGGCATGCGATTCCGCCTTCCACCGGCCGATCTTCTGGAAATACTCCCGGTCACGCTCCGATACGGTGAACTTGGCCTGCTGCGTCATATGCCCAGTCTACCGCATTGCGATACAGCCCATTCGCCGTTCGGACCTCGCACTTCGAACTTTCACCGCCCCAGGTACGCCCCGGCCGAGCGCAGCCTGGCCTGCAACGACGCCACGTCGAGCGCATCGAACGTCGCCCCGTGCTGGAGGGCGAGCGAGGCGGCCGTGCCGGCCGCCTCGCCGGTGGCGAAACAGGCGGGGATCTCCTTGGTGGCATGGTGGGCCCGGTGGTCGACCGAGATGCAGCGCCCGGCGGTGAGGAGGTTGGTGGTCGCCCGGGCCTGCAGCGAGCGCCAGGGAATGTTGTAGATGGCCCCATATTTGGTCCAGTTACCGGTCACCGCGACCACGTCGTCGATGGGCTGGTCCATCTCTTCGCGGGTGAGGACGTGGCGTCCGACGAGGCGGCGGGACTCGGTGATACCGAGGGTGGCGGCGAACCCGGAGAGGTAGGCGTTCTCGAAGCCGGGCGCCTTGCCGCGCAGCCGGTCGACTTCGGCGCGGACAAGGCGGCGGCACTCGACCTCGGCGTAGGAGAGGTCGTCGGGGTTTGTCGCGTCGATGTCGCGTTCGATGCGCTCGGCGGCGCCCCAGGGGTGGAGGTAGCCGCCGGGCTGGATGGTGCGGTAGTAGCCGGGGCGCAGCCCGGAGGCCTCGGCCGGCGCTTCCTCGACGTTGGCGGTGCGGAACCAGAGCCAGGGGTGGACGCGCTCGGCGGCGACCTCCTCGCCGGCGAGGACGGCGATGTCGGCATCGCCGGTGGCATCGACGACGGCGCCGCAGGCGATCGCCTCGCGGCCAGCCTTCGATTCGAAGATGACGTGGGTGATGCGCTCACCGTCCTTGCGCACGCCGACCGCCCAGCGGTGGAAACGCAGGTCGACCCCTGCATCGAGCACCATGCGGTCGGCTTCGACCTTGAACTCCTCGGGGTCGTAGGCGACCGAGTAGCGGACGGCGTGGGGGCCGCTGCCCCAGACGAGGCCAACACGGCGGTACTTCTCGACGAGCGCCGGGTCGGGCGAGCCCCACTCCTCGCGCGGGGGGAAGAGGCAGGCGTTGCGCGCGGCCAGCCGGTCCACCATTTCCTGGCAGAGCCCGGCGACCACCTGCTTGCCGCGGCCGTCGTCCAGGGTGAGCAGGAGGATGATGAGGCCGTTGCTCGCGAGCCCGCCGAGCGAGCCGTAGCGCTCGACGAGGGTCG
>JAHDWR010000348.1 GCA_023382755.1 Dehalococcoidia bacterium | reverse complement strand
CCCGAGGTGGCGCGCTGCCACACGAGCACCTGGCGTCGCGTGCAGGACACCGGCATCCCGCCGCGCGCGAAAGTCACCGGTATCTACGTCAACAGCGCCCTCGCCAAGACGGAGGCCAACGCGAACGGCTTTGACGAAGCCATCATGCTCAATGAGAACGGCCACGTCTCCGAGGGCAGCGGGGAGAACATCTTCATGGTCCGCGGCGGGAAGCTCATCACGCCAACGCCGGCCGACAATGTCCTCGAAGGGATTACCGCGAAGAGCGTCATCGAACTGGCCACAAACGAGCTCGGCGTTGAGCTGGTGCAGAGGGAGATCGACCGCACCGAGCTCTACATAGCCGACGAGGTGTTCATGACGGGCACCGCCGCGCACCTGACGCCGGTGGTCGAAGTCGACCGCCGAAGCGTCGGGACTGGGCGTCCCGGGCCAATCACGAGCAAGCTGAGCGAGTTGTTCTACGACTGCATTCGTGGGAAAAGCGAGAAGTACCGGCATTGGTGCACGCCAGCACGCGCCCGCGTCGCCAACTAGCGCCCGTCGCGTTCAGGCCGCCACGCGCGCTCGGCGTGATCGCCGGGGGCGGGTTCACGGTCTGGGCAGTCGTCGCGGCAGGCGTGGCCGCGCAGGTCGCGCTTGGCGCCGAGGCCGAGCTCAAGACGTTCGTGGCCTGGCTGGTGGCGGGGCTGTGCCTGGCACTGGCCGGGGTGTTTGCGAACTGGACCTACGGCGTGTTCAACCTCGCGTACCTCATCGACCGCGACACGCTGACGATCCGCTGGGGATTCCGGCGGATCATCGTCCCGATCGAAGCGATCCAGCGCATGGTGCCCGGCCGGACCCTGGACGAGGCACACGTCAGCGGGCTGAACTGGTGGGGCTGCCACATCGGCGGCTCGGAGGTGAAGCGGGTCGGCTACACGCTGTTCTATTCCACGCACACCTCGCCCGACGAACTGCTCTACCTGGTCACCAACGACGAGTCGTACGCGATCACCGTCCTGGACCAGGCGGCCTTTGCCGAGGAGATCCAGGCGCGCGCCGAACTTGGGCCGGTGGAGGCCCACGTCCAGCGCTCGGAGGCGACTGGCCTGGCTGCGCTGCCGTTCTGGCGAGACCAGCACGCCCTGATCGCGGTCGGCATAGGGGCGGTGGCATGCGCCCTGCTTGGCGGATTCGTGTTCGCGCGTTACCCCGGCCGTCCCCGCGTGGTGGAGCTGAGCTTCCCGGCGCTTGGCGGCGTGGTCCGCGTTGGCGATAAGGAAGAGCTGCTGAGGATCGCCTACCTGGGCGTGGGGATCCTTGGGGTCAACACGCTGATGGGCATGCTGCTCCACGTGCGCGAACGCGCGGCCGGGCTGTGGCTCATGGCGAGCACCGGCCTGCTCCAGGCGATTCTCCTAGCGGCGGCGGTTGTCGCCTTCGGGCGTGCCTGAGCGGCCCTCGGCGTGGTGCGGTAACGCGATCGACGCGATACCATGATTTCCCGGTACGCCCCCGTAGCTCAGCGGATAGAGTGTCGGCCTCCGGAGCCGAAGGCGCAGGTTCGATTCCTGCCGGGGGTACCATCCTTACACGCCCACTGCTGGCCTTAGAACACGATGCACCCGGTCGTCGTGAAGTTGATGCTCATGGCGTTGCCCGAGACGGTGATGACGCCCGGAGTCACGACGGGCGCCAGGGCGCACCACTCCTGGTCGAACGTCCAGTCCTCCACGTAGTAGGTGCCGGGCGCGAGAACGACCGAGTAATGGCCCGAGCTGTCGGCCTCGGCGAAGTACGACCAGCCCTCTGTCCCTTCGAACGTCAGGAAACAGCCGAAGTCACACAGCTCCGCCGGTTCGCCCGGGAACTTCACGTAGATCGTCCCGGAGAGCACCACGTCCCGGGGTGGCGTGGGCGTTGGCGGCACCGGCGTGCTGGTTGGCGGGCGCACGGTTGGCGTGGGTGGCACCGGCGTGCTGGTTGCGGGGCGCGCGGTGGGCGTGGGTGGGACGGGGGTCGACGTTGGCGGACGGGGAGTCGCCGTTGCCTGGGCGCCAGTAGTGGCCGTCGCCGGGTTGTTCGTCGGTGAGGGTGAGACGGCGCCCGTCTCTGTGGCGCCGGTTGTTGCTGGCGCCGGCGTTGGAGACGGCGACGGGCTGGTCCCGGGCGACGGCGACCCGCCGGGCTTGGACGTCCGGGCGA
>JAHDWR010000347.1 GCA_023382755.1 Dehalococcoidia bacterium | reverse complement strand
CGGGCGAGCAGGTACATCCAGTCGGCGTAGTGCCCGTGGCTGGTCCAGATCTTGGTGCCGTTGAGGATCCAGTCGTCGCCGTCTCGGACGGCGGTTGTGGCCAGGCTCGCGAGGTCCGAACCGCTGCCCGGCTCGCTGAAGCCCTGCGCCCAGACCACATCCCAGTTCGTGATCCCCGGCAGATGGCGGCGTTTCTGCTCCTCCGTGCCGGCAAGCATGATCGTCGGCCCCGCATAGCCGACCGCCGGGCCGCGGGCACCGTTTGGAGCGCGCGCGTACGCCATCTCCTCGCCAAACACGAGTTGCTCGACCGCGCCGAGCGCCATCCCGCCGTACTCTCGCGGCCAGGCGGGCGCGATCCAGCCTCTGTATGCCAGCAGCTTGTTGAACGCCCGGAGCGCCGCCGGGTCTTCTTCCTCCGAGTACGGGAACCCTTCGAGGTCGGGGTGCATGACCGTGGCCAGCCAGGCCCGCACCTCGGCCCGCAGCCGTTCCTGTCCCGCTGTCAGCCGGAAGTCCATGGCGCGGGAGTATAGCGGCTGGCTACTCGCCGGAAACGGCCGCCTGAAGCACCGGCAGCGCGTCGGCCAACCGGTGAATCCTCCGCACCCGTTCGGCCTCCACCCTGCGGTTGCGCTTCCAGTCGACCAGGAATACCGCGGGCACCAGTTCGGCCACCCAGAGGGCGGTAAACGGGTCGTCCTCGAAGTGGGCGATGGGTTGGAGTTCGGCCATCTTGCGCGCCTTGAACTGCGCCGAAGTCTCCTCCCACGAAGGCCGCATGTGGAGTTGGGGCACGAACCCGAAGTGCCGGGTGAACCAGGCTCGGGTCAGTGACTCGGCCGGCAAACCCCGGGCCGTGACCACCGCGCAGTCGAAACGCTCCTGGAGCGCGCGAAAGCCCTCGACTGCCCCGGGCATCGGGCGCCGGCCATGGTAGCGCCAGCCCTCGGTGAGCCAGAGCACGCCCTTCTTTCCGGGGGCATCCCGCCGTTTGCGCTTGCCCGAACCGGGATTGATGCCGAACGGCGGCCGGCAGAGCACGCCATCAAGGTCGAACGTGAGCCGCGGCTTTTCCACGCCACCATGCTAGCGGCGCTGGCGCGTAGGTTCCGGCTGGGCCAACTTCACCAGCTGGATGGAACTTATCGAGGCCCTCGGTTTGATCGCCGCGGCGTTCGCCGCGGGCGCTATCAACTCCGTCGCCGGGGGCGGCTCACTCATCAGCTTCCCGGCACTCATCGCCGCCGGCTACCCATCGAAGACCGCCAACGTCACCAACACCGTTGCCCTCTGGCCGGGATACATCGGCGGTTCCATCGGCTACCGGGGCGAACTCGAACGCCAGCGCAAGCGCATCGTCGCGCTCACCGTCCCGAGCGTGGCCGGCGCGCTCCTCGGCTCGGCAATCCTCCTCGCAACACCCGACTCGGCGTTCGACGCGATCGTCCCCTTTCTCATCCTGTTCGCGTGCGCGCTGATGGCGTTCCAGGACCCGCTCGGACGGTTCGCGCAGACCCACCGCCTGGTCTCCCGCGCCGACGACCACGTGCCGCTCACCCTGCACCTGGCTATCGTGCTGCTGGCCATGTACGGGGCCTACTTCGGCGCGGGCCTGGGCATCATGACACTGGCAGTGCTGGGCATCCTCCTGCCCGACGACATCCAGCACTCGAACGCACTCAAGGGTCTCCTCTCGGCGCTCATCAACCTGGTGGCCGTCGTGTACTTCGGGCTGTTCGGCCCCGTCGAATGGCTGCCGGCTTTCGTTATGGCGGCGGGGGCGCTTGCGGGAGGCTACTACGGCGTAGGTATCGCGCGGCGGCTGGGACGGAAGTGGTTGCGGGTCACGGTCATCAGTTATGGGGTGTTCGTGGCCCTGGTATTGCTCGTCCGGTAGCACCCTGGGCGGTTTCGCGATCCTTGACGTGCGCGTAAGCTTTCCCGCCATCACCCCTCAAGGAAGGTTCGCTTTGGCAGGAAAGCTCGAAGGCAAGACCGCCATCATTACCGGGGCCGGGCGCGGTATCGGCCGCGAGGTCGCGCTGCTCTTCGCACAGGAAGGGGCCCGAGTCGTGGTCAACGACCTCGGCGTCTCCGTTTCTGGCGAAGGTCAGGACAACTCACCAGCCGCCCAGACCGTAGCCGACATCAAGGCGGCGGGCGGAGAAGCTATCGCCAACTACGGCGACGTCTCCGACATGGACCAGGCCGA
>JAHDWR010000346.1 GCA_023382755.1 Dehalococcoidia bacterium | reverse complement strand
GACAGCAAGAACCCCAGGTCCCCCGCGCCCATCTCCTCGTACATCTCCTTGAACTTGCAGCGGGTGACGTTGAACCCGAATCTCGTGTCGCTCTGCTCCACCACATCCACGATCAGCGATCCTTCGCGCAACACTCCGCTGGTCATTCGGGCGGAGAGCTGTTCGACGGTCGCGATCTTTGCGCGCTCACGCTCGGAATCGCCCTGCGCCCGGGCGATTCCCCGGATGGTCGCCGCAACAACGGCGTTCACCCGCTCTTCGCCGAACTCGGCCTGCATCGCCCGGATCATGGGTACGAGCACGCCCGCCTCGATCCGGCGGCGCTCCAGGAGGGTCAGCTCAGCCATGTCACTCTCCTTCGAGCGCGAACCTGAGTTCTTCGCGCACCCACGGATCCTGCTCCACGGCGAGCCGGCCCTCAAGCGTCTGGCCCCAGCCCGCCGCCCCCACGCGCCTGCCGACCTGGCCCACGGCCCAGGCCGCATGCCCCCGCACCAGCGCTGATTGATCGGCCACTGCATCCGCCAGCGCGGGGAGGTCCTCGGCCGTCCCCACGTTCCCGAGTGCGATACACGCGTTCCGCACCAGCCCGTCGCGTTTCGCGCGCATGACCGCACGCCCCCGGTACCGTTCCGTGAAGCCGTCATCGTCGAGCGCGATCAGCTCGCGCAGCGGCGGCCGCGCATCGTCCGCCGTCGCAGGCGCGAACTCGGCGTACGACTCCCATCGGCTTGCCCCCACCGGGCACGAGTCGAGGCAGTCGTCGCACCCGAACACCCAGTCCTTGAACCTGGCGCGCAGCTCCCGCGGGACCACGCTGCGGTTCTCGATCGTGTGGTAGCTGATGCACAGCCGTGCGTCGACGCTGTAACCATCCGGGGCGATTGCGCCCGTCGGGCACGCCGCGATACAGCGAGCGCAGTCGCCGCACGTCTTCCTCAGAGGTGTACCCGGCTCCAGTTCCAGCGTTGTCGCCACAACCCCCAGCAGCACCCACGGGCCGATCCCGGGCACGAGCAGCATGGTCGACTTCCCGATCCACCCCAGCCCCGCTGCCGCCGCATATGGCCGCTCGAGCAGGGGACCGTAGTCCACCGTCGCCCTGGCCGCCTCGCCAGACTCCTCCCGGATCGTCCGCGCGATGCGACGCAGCCGTTTTTCGAACACGCGGTGGTAGTCGCGTCCCCGGGCGTACCGCGCCACGCGGCCCCGCGATACGGTGTCACCTGGCGGAGGGTCCGGCGCGTGGCACGGCAGCCCCACGACAATGAGCGAGCGTGCGCCCGGCAGGAACGCCTGCGGATCGGTCGCCCGCCCGATCCAGCTTTCATCCATCCACCCCATGCCGGCCAACCGGCCGGCCTCGCGCGCGGCCATGGCCGCTTCCCGCACACCCGCCACCGGCTGAGCAGGCGCGATGCCTGCCAGGGTCAGCCCTTCGGCCTCAACGAACTCCCGGATGCGAGCCTGCTGCAGGGCATTCATCGGGCTGAGCGTAGTCCCCAGGGAGCCGTCCAGCCACTAATT
The DNA here is from genome assembly GCA_023382755.1 of Dehalococcoidia bacterium. Classification (GTDB taxonomy): domain Bacteria; phylum Chloroflexota; class Dehalococcoidia; order Tepidiformales; family Tepidiformaceae; genus Amarobacter. The sequence goes on along the minus strand of JAHDWR010000346.1, from coordinate 721 downwards.
TCCTACTGATTTGTCGATTTAATCCGGTAAATCCGGGATCTGGTGACTTTCGTCACAAGCGGGCCGCCCGTCGAAGCGGTAGGCTCCGCTTTATGGCACGCCACTGCAGTCTCGACCTCCTTGATCCGACCCGACGGGTGTTGATGACCATCTTGAAGCGGCACGGCCAGGCATCCACCGAAACGCTCGCCACCGAGGCCTTCCTCTCCATCGGCGCAACCCGCCAGCACATGCAGGCGCTCGTCGACCAGGGGCTCGTCTCCTTCGACCTCGAGCGCCGCGGCCCGGGGCGCCCCCGGCACCTGTTCAGCCTCACCGCATCGGGCCAGACACTCTTCCCACAGTTCTATGAGGAGATGGCGGACTCCCTCCTCGCGGCCGTTGAGGCCGAAGACCGCGATGTCCGCGACCGCGTCTTCACCCGCGTCGCACAGGCGCAAATGCGGCGCACGCTCGCGCGCCTCGAAGGCGTCGAGCCGTCCACCCGCTTCCGCGCCGCCATTTCGGCCCTCGATGACAACGGATACTTCCCATCCGTCACGATGGAAGGAAAGTACGCTCGCGTGTCGTTCCTCCACTGCCCGCTCATGGGGGTCGCTCCGCAGCACCCCGGGGTCTGCGAGGCCGAAGAACGCTGCATGCGCGCCGCCTTCGCTGTCGAAGGTATCGAGCGCGCCGCGCATCGTGTCCTGGGCGATCCGGTCTGCACCTACCTGGTCCC
>JAHDWR010000345.1 GCA_023382755.1 Dehalococcoidia bacterium | reverse complement strand
TCAAGGGCGGCGACAAGGTCGTCAAAGCCTTCGAAGACCAGTTCAAGGAAAACGACGACATGACCGACGAGGTCGGCAAGCAGGTCGCCGATATCGACGACGATGCCGATTTCGTCGAGGAGTTCCTCAAGATCATCGAGGACATTGGCGAGCCCGACTTCCGCGGACGCATCGAGGATGTCGCCGACGACTACCCCGATGTCGACGAGATCATCGACCTCATCGAAGACGACCCCGATTGCGCCAGGGTGATCTTCAGCGAGGAAGAAGCCGCGACCGTCGACCCCGAGCCGTCGCCCACTCGCACCACCTCCACCGCACCCGCCAATACCACCAACGAGAAGTGGGTGGCTGGCATTTGCTCGTCCCTGACCGGCTGGGTCGCCGACCTCGAATCGGCCAACGCGGCTCTCCAGTCGAAGATCGATGGTGCCGGCAGCGCCCAGGATTTGAAGAAGCTCCTCGTGGCCTTCCTCGAGGACGGCCAGGCCGAGACCGTCAACCTGCGGCGGGAGATCTCAGCCCTCAAGGCGCCGGACGTCGACGACGGCGAGGCGATCCACAAGATCTTCGTCGATGCCAGCGTCGACCTCGTGAAGGTGTTCGACAACCTGGTCAGCGAAGCCGAGCGGCTCGATGCGAGCTCCCTCACGAAGGTCACCGAGGAACTGGACCGCTTCATCGAGGGTGTCGATAGCGCTTTCGACGAAGTCGGCCAGTCCTTCGATGCGCTCGACCAGTACGACCCGCAGGGCCTCGACGAACTCTTCCAGACTCGCCCGGAGTGCCAGGGCCTCTAACCTGGGCAGCCCGGTCCACGCTGGTGGACGGCCGTGTCTGTTGCACGGCCGTCCCGGTTTTCCCACGAGCGGCTGCTTCCCGGCGTATACTCCGCCGGCATGAGCCAGGCACCTGGATTCGAGACGGACTCCGAACTGCTGAAGCTGGCGCAGGGGCTCCGCGACGCCTTTGGCGCCCCCGCCCCCGTGGCCCTGTCGCGCAGGGTCATCGCCGGGTTCCGCGGCAAGGCCCGCCTCTATTACTACCCGCCGAAGGACGGGGGCCGATTCAAGACCCCCATCGTCCTCTTTCCCTATCTCGGCATCAGCCGTCCGTACATCTTCGACCTCCGTCCGGGCGAGTCGTTCGTGGAGTTCCTTTACGAACAGGGGATCCCTTTCTACCTCACCGATTGGGGCGTCTTCGGGCCCGAAGACCGCGATATGGGCATGGACGACGTCATCGGCGACATGATCCCGTCGCTCCTCCGCCAGGCGGTCCGCCACTCCGGCGCCGATGCGGTCACCGCCTTCGGCTACTGCATGGGCGTGCCCATGACCGTCTCGGCCATCGCCGCCCACCCGGATCTCCCCGTGAAGAACCTCCTGACCATGGTCGGCCCCATCGACTTCTCGATCGGCGAATTCCCGCGCATGACCGACGACGACAGGTTTGATGTCGACGCGATCGTCGAAACCTTCGACATGATGCCCGCCGAGTTCATCAGCTCCGGGTTCAAGATGCTCAACCCCATGGGCGACCTCAGCCAGGCGCAGACCCTCCTCCAAAACGTCTCCGACCACAACTGGCTGGTGGGCTACAAGGCCATGAACCGCTGGGCGAGCGAATGGGTGCCCCTGCCCAAGCAGTTCTTCCGCCAGTGGGTGCGCCACTTCTACCAGCGCAACGAGCTGGTCCAGGGCAGATTCCGTGTGTGGGGCGAAGAGGTGAACCTCCGCGACGTGAAGGCCCCCCTGCTCTGCATCGGCGCCACCAGGGATGAGATCGTCCCCGTCGATGCGGCCCGCGCCCTGGTCGACCACGCCGGGAGCCCCGACAAGCGGTTCCTGGAACTCGAAGGCGGCCACATCTCCGTCATTGCGGGGCGCCGCGCGAAGCAACAGGTCTGGCCGGCCATCCTCGAATGGCTTCGCGAGCACGATTAGGTCCCGCGGAGCCGCGCTATTTCGACTTTTTCGCCTTCTTCGCTGGCTTGGCGGGGGTTGGCGCCTGGCTTTCGGCCAGCTTCGCCAGCGCGTCGTCGATCCGGTCCAACCGCAGAAGGATGGTGTGCACCTGGTCCGCCAGCCGCTGGAACTCCGCGAGCGGGACAGCCCCGGCCGCTTCGACCATCGGCCCGAACGTCTCCCGCGCTGCCTTCGCCAGGTTCGCCCGCGTGGCGACGTAGGTCTTCTCGGCTTCGTCAGCGGCCGCCTGCCCTTCCGCCGTCCCGAGGAACGCATCGAACCCCTTCCCGAGCGAGGTAATGAACTGGT
>JAHDWR010000344.1 GCA_023382755.1 Dehalococcoidia bacterium | reverse complement strand
CACTGCCGCGGCCGGATTCCCGAGCTGGCAGCCCGGTTCGCCGCCAAGGAGGCCGTGATGAAGGCGCTCGGGACGGGTGTGCGGGGTGTCGGCTGGCGGGACATCGAGGTCCTGCCGAACCGCAGAGGGAAGCCGCTGGTGTTCCTCTACGGTCGGGGGGCGAAGCGGGCCGAGGACATCGAGTTGCGCGGGCTCGAGATTTCGATGACGCACTCCCGCGACTTTGCCATGGCCTCGGTGGTTGGCGAGCGGGCGATGACGGAGTTGGAGGACACGCCGAGGCGGGGCGAAAACGCACTCCGCCTCATCAGGGAGAAGGGGCTGCGATGAAGCTTGTGACTTCGGCGCAGATGCGCGAGCTCGAAGCAGCGGCGATCGCTGCGGGGAGTTCCGAGGCTCAGCTCATGGAGGAGGCCGGGCTGGCCGTGGCCCAGGAGGCGTGGATGCTCCTGGGTTCGCTGGAAGGGCGGAAGATCGTGGTGCTGGCCGGTCCGGGGAACAACGGCGGCGATGGGCTGGTTGCCGCGCGGCACCTGTTCGACTGGGGCGCCGAGCTGCTGGTGTACCTGCCCCGGTGGCACCGCGTGGAGGAGCGCTTCGAGGAGCTGCGGCAGCGGGAGATCCCGCTCCTCGACGGGCGGGAAGACCCGGACCTCGGGCAGCTGGATGCTGTGCTTGGGGCCGCCGACCTGGTCATCGACGCGCTCCTCGGGATTGGCCAACAGCGGCCGCTGGACGAGGGGGAGCCGATCGCGGCCGCCCTCGAAAAGCTCGGGGCCGCCCGGCGCGGATTTCAACCTCCAAAACTGGTGGCGGTGGACCTGCCTACCGGCATGGATGCTGACTCCGGTTCGGTCGATCCGCGGACGGTCACGCCGGACATCACCGTGACGTTCGGGCTGCCGAAGGTGGGCATGTACCAGGCCCCGGCCAGTGGCCACCTTGGGAAGGTACAGGTCATCGACATCGGTATCCCCAGGGCCGCGATGGATGCGGTTGGGCTCGAACTGCTGACCACACGCTGGGTGCGCGCCCACCTGCCGAAGCGACCGGAGGATGCGAACAAGGGGACGTTCGGGAAGGTGCTGGTCGTCGGAGGTTGCAGCCGGTACCTCGGAGCGGTGCAACTGGCGGCGACGGCAGCATACCGGGCCGGGGCAGGACTGGTGACGATCGCCTGTCCGGACTCGATCGTGGCAGCCATCTCGCCCGCGATCGCGGAGGCGACGTGGCTGCCCCAGCCAGCGGCGGATGACGGCGGGCTCCGAGACCACGCAGCGGTCGGCCTGCGGAACACCTGGGCCGAATACCGCGCGGTGGTGTTCGGCCCAGGGATGGGGAGCACGGAGAACACACGCGCGCTGGCCTGGGCGGCGCTCCCCGACCTGGCGGACGCCGGACAGGGCGCGGTAATTGACGCGGACGCACTTAACGCGCTTGCCGGGCTGGATGACGGACCGGGACGGGTGCCCGCCAGCGCGGTGCTCACGCCACACCCGGGCGAGATGGCGCGACTGATGCACACGACCGTCGCCGATGTGCAAGCGCGCCGGCTGGAGTTCGCGAAGGAAGCGGCCGCGAGATACGGCTGCACGGTCGTGCTCAAGGGTGCGCACTCGGTGATCGCGGCGCCGGGCGGGGAGGCATGTTTGAGCCCGTTCGCGAACCCGCTGCTGGCGACCGCGGGCAGCGGCGACGTGCTCTCGGGGATGATCGGCGCGTACCTGGCTCAAGGCCTGGCGCCGTTCGAGGCGGCGTGCGTTGGAGTCTATTTGCACGGGGCGGCGGGCGAGGCACTGAAGGAAGAGTTCGGCGCAGCGGGGCTCCTCGCAGGCGAGATTGCGGGCCGGCTACCCCGGGTAGTGAAGGACGTTTCGCTGCCGTGATGTACACTGGCGCCCAGCCGTGACGATGAACACGTCTCCTTCCGGCCGCCGCGTGGTTGTCACCGGGGTCGGCATGATTACCGCCCTCGGACATAACGCCTGCGACAACTGGACCGAACTGGTCGAGGGCCGGCCGGGCATTCGCCGCATCAGCCTCTTCGACCCGGCCGGATACGAATCGCAGGTTGCCGGCGAGGTCGCCGGCTTCGACCCGGCGGAGTACATGGACCGCAAGGAGGCCCGGCGAGCGGACCGGGTCACGCAGTTCGCCTTTATCGCCGCCGACGAGGCGCTCAAGCAGGCCCGGTACGACGCCGCGGACAATGGCACCGACATGGCGGTGGTCATCGGCACTGCGATCGGCGGTATCACGACGCTGATGGAGGAATACGACAAACTCCTCGCG
>JAHDWR010000343.1 GCA_023382755.1 Dehalococcoidia bacterium | reverse complement strand
ATCGCGCCCAGGGCTACGGCCAGCGCGTGGCCGCAGGCCAGGGCGGGCTCCGCCGCGCGGATGCCGCACTCCCGGAACGACACGAGCGTCCATGCGGCGCGTTCGGTGGGCTCGTCGCCACCGGCGGCACGCGCGTGGACCGCGTCGCGGAAGCCGCGCACCCCGGCATCGGCGATGGCAACCGCCTGGTCCGAACCGGGTGCCACGATGGTCAAGCCCGCCGGGCTCGGCTCGAACCCGGCCTCGGCCACGGCGCGGGCACAGGCGCGCACGACGAGGTCCTCGACCATGGGCGCGGGCGTAAACTCGCGCCATTCGCGGGCGAGCACGCGGACCGCGCGCACGGCTTCCGAGGCGGCGGCGCGGACTTCCATCGTGAGCACCTGCCCTTCGGCGGCTGCCTCCGCCGCTATCGCCGAGAAGCGCGCTTCGGGCGAGTCGGCGGCGGGCGGGAACGCGTCGGCATATGGCGGGTCTTCGTCTGGCTCCCAGAGCGGGAGGCCCGGGATGGCTGTCCCGGCATCGGCAAGGGGTTCGGCCCTCTCGAAGAGCGGGGTTTCGAACTCCGCCGCGTCCCCGGGGACGGCGCTCCACGGGTGCGGCGTTTCGTCCGCGCTGCGGCGACGGAAGGGGAGGACGACGGGTTCGCCGGGCGCGAGCGGAGGCGGAGCGGCTGGCTCTTCCTCGGGATCGTCTTCGAGGCCACCGGTGGGTGCGGCGGGCTCTGCTCCGGTTTCGCCGGCGTCAGATTGGGGCGGAGCTTCTGCCAGGACGGGTTCTTCGGGAAGCGCTTCGCCGGGAGCGAGGACCAGACCAATGACGGCGCCGGGCCTTTCAATGCTGCCCGCCGGCCGCCGGTGGTGCAGGAGCCCGGGCGCCTCGGCCTCGATCTCGACCGCCACGAACTCGCATTCGAGGCGGCAGATGAGTTCGCCGTGGTCGACGGTGGCGCCGTCGGGGCGATACCACTCGGCGACGATCCCGCCGGCCATTTCGGGCCCGAGGTTGGGCACGGAGATAGAAACTGCCAAGAGCTGCCTCCCCGGCGACGGCGAGTGTGTGCTACTCAGAGGATCGGCAGGTGGGAGGGATTCCGGAAGGGGCTAACGGACGAGTTCGAGCCCTTCCGCGACCGCGATGACCTCCTCGCGGGAGAGGCCGTGCGCGGTGATGGTGATGTTGACGCCATCGCGACGGGTTGCAAGCGCGATTTCCGGGCCCGAGTCCCGGCCACCGGCCCGTTCGGCGAGGAAGGCCTCCGCTCCGCCGGCCAGGAGGTATTCCATCGGCTCGTCGCGAAGCGAGAGTGGCCCGGGACTCCGGGACTGGTCGACGGTCAGGTCGGTGCCGGACGTGCCACCGGCGAACTTCACGGTCAGGCGAATCGGCTGGTTGTTGGCATCGAACTGGCGTTCGTACTCACTGGCCTTCACGGCGGCCGGGAGGTAGGTGACCGTGAAGAACCCGGGCGGTGTGGTGTACCAGAGCGTGCCGCCCCCCGAAATGGAGCCCGCCTCCGAGTGCCCCGCGGGTGCCAGCCCGGTATCGGCGTCGACCAGCGCCGCACCCGCCGGCGGTTCGAACACCAGCTTCCGGGCCGCGACGGGGGCGTTCCAGTCGAGCTGGAGCACCTCTGCTTGCACATCAGCGCGGGAGCCGGAAATTACATAACGCATGGCGACCATCCGTTCCTCGTCGAGCCAGACGCGGACCACGCCGCTCGAGGTCTCGGTCGCTGGTTGCGTGGGGGCGGCGGGCGGCGACGCTCCGAGCGGCGCGCTCACCTGGCTGGTGCTGCCGCGCGACGCGGGGCCGAACTCGATGATGGTGGTCTTGCGCCCGAGGACGGTGGCGGTGCCGGTCTCCCGCACGAAATCGAGGTTTGCGAAGTCGCGGAGCGAATCGAGGAACGCCACTTTCGATGGGACGCCGATGGGCCCAACGAATGCGCTGAGCGCCAGTGGCCTGGTCTCCACGCCATCCGGGAGGTCCGGCATGGCTGCCTTGCTGTAGGTGTTGGTCGCGCCGGAGTAGACCCACTGCCAGGCGCCATCGACCACGACGGTCGTGTCTGTCCGGGTGCCATCTCGATCGCTCTCGATCTCCCAGCGGGCGTGGTCGCGGTCCTTCGACCACCAGCGGAGCGTGGAGACGGTTGTCTCGGTCTCGGTGTCGGTGTCGGGCGTGGCGCCGGAGACGGTCACACCATCGCCCCGGGTTCGGTCGACGACTTCGATGCGCGCTTCGAGGTAGAACTCCCCGGGCGCTGCGGGTTTGTCGTCGCTGGCCGCCAGGAACC
>JAHDWR010000342.1 GCA_023382755.1 Dehalococcoidia bacterium | reverse complement strand
ACGTCGGCGATCCAGAGGTCGCCCGTCTCGCGGTCGAAGCTGAAGCGCCACGGGTTCCGCAGCCCCCACGCCCAGATCTCCCCGCGCGCGCTCGACCGCACGATGAACGGGTTCGATTCCGGGATGCCGTACGGGTCGCCATCATCGACGTCGATCCGGTGGATCTTCCCCAGGAACGCGAGCAGGTCCTGGCCGTTATCGTCGGGGTCGCCCGAGCTGCCGCCGTCGCCCATGGCGATGTAGAGGTAGCCATCGGGGCCGAACGCGAGCATCCCACCGTTGTGGTTCGGATACTTGTCGGCGACGGCCAGCAGCTCCTTGCCGGTCCGCTGGTCTGCCTGGTCCGCGCCAGCGGTGGCGCGGTACTCGGCGACCGTGTTGTCGTTGTCCTGGGCGGTGTAATACACGAAGAAGCGACCGTTGTTCTCGTACTGCGGGTGGAAGGCGAGGCCGAGCAGCCCCTGTTCGTTCCCGCTCGACTTCACCACGCCGGTGATGTCGAGAAACGGCTCCGGGAGCACGCGTCCATCCTCAATGACGCGGATCCGCCCCTGCTTCTCGATCACAAACAACCGCCCGCTGCCGTCGCCCGCGTGCGTCACGAACGTCGGCCGGGCAAACCCGTCGGCCACCTTTTCGAGCGAGACCGCCGGGATCGGCGCGGGCGTGCCGGTTGGAGGGGTGCCGGTCACCCCGGGGGTCGCGGTGGCAGTGATGGGGGTTGGTGTGGCCTCCCGCACCGTGGCATCGCTCCCGTCGCAGGCGACGAACAACAACCATGCGATAAACGGGAGAGAGAACAGCGCGGCGATCATGAGCGACTTCCGGAGTGCGGCTGGCATCCGGGCAATGGTGCCCAATCGCCCGTTAGGCGCCGGGAAACGCACCCTCACCGCCGCCCGAAGTGCTCAGCCAGGAACCCGTCCACCACCTGCCGGTACGCCTCCGGGTCGTGGTTCCAGGCGCGCACGTGGTCGGCCCCGGGTACGCGCACATACCGCACGATATCCGGGCGGGAACTCGCGAAGGCGTCGCTCGTCTCGACCGGGATCGTCCGGTCCGCGTCGCCGTGGAAGAGGAGGACCGGCACTTCCAGTCCCCTGGCTGTCTCGAAGTGGTCGAAGTCGCGCCAGTCGAAACCATACCGGCGTGCGGCCACCCGGTTCGAGAATGGCAACACGCGCACCGGCACGCCACTCTTCCGCGCCCCGTGCGCGACCGTCGGCACCAGGTCGATCATGGGCGCATCGAGGATCAGCGCCGAAGTGCGGCTCGCCAGTGCCGAGTTGCGCATGAACGCCAGCGAGATCGCGCCACCCATGCTGTACCCGGCGAGCACGATCCGCCGCGCGCCCCGATCGAGCGCGAAGCGCACCGCACCTTCCAGTTCCTCCCACTCTTCGCGGCCGTACGAATACGTCCCCCGCGGGGAAGGCGGGCAACCTTCGTCGTTCCGGTAGGTGATGGCGAGCGCGTGGAAGCCGCGCGCGGCGAGCGTGGGCATGAGCCGCAGCCCCTCGCGCCGGTTCGCGCCCTTGCCGTGCGTCAGGATGGCCCACGTGTCGCTTTCGCCGGGGACGTGCCACGCCGGGAATTCGCCCAGCGGCGAGCTGAACAGCACCTCGTCGAATGGCAGCCCGTGGGCCGCCAGCGGGTCGCCGTCGAACGCGAACGGGTCGAGGCGCACGTGGTCTCCGGGGCGGAGGTCGCCGTCGCCGGGCCGGAACTCCCGTACCGCGACCACACCGTTTGCATCGAGCACGGGCCCCGCATGTCCCCAGCCGCGGGCACCGCGCAGCAGGTAATGGCCCGCTGCCGCCGCTGGTATCGCCGGCGCCTTCGTGGCGGCCCGCAGCATGACCAGCCCCGGCGCGATCGCTGTCGCCTGCAGGTCGAGCGGGTCCGGACGATGGTCGCGTTTCGGGTTGAACCCCGTCTGGTGCAGCACCCGTGCCACCACCAGCGATGGCCCAATTAGCAGGCCCGCGCCGACCGCCGATCCCGCGGCGGCTGCCTTCAATCGCATCGGTCACCCCCGCCCGATATCGTACCTTGCCGCCGGTCGAAGGCGGGTAAGGCACGCTGCACCTGACAAGCCCAGCCCCACGCCCCACAATGGCGCGATGCCCGGCTACATCACCGAACCCGAACGCAAGATCCCCGTCGTCGCCGAGACCGATGTCCTCGTCATCGGCGGCGGCTCGGCGGGGATTGCGGCGGCGGTTGCGGCAGCCCGCGGCGGCGCCCGCGCCATGCTCGTCGAGCGCTACGGCTCGCTCGGGGGGCTCGCCAGCAACGGGC
>JAHDWR010000341.1 GCA_023382755.1 Dehalococcoidia bacterium | reverse complement strand
AGCGTGTTCGCCGTGCACAGGCCCAGGTCGTTCTGTCCGTGGAAGCTCACCCGCGCCTTGTGGATGTTCGGCACGTTTTCGAAGATCGCCTGGAAGAGCACCGCGAGCTCCTCCGGGATGGCATAGCCCACCGAGTCGGGGATATTGATCGTCGTCGCGCCCGCATCGATGCAGCGCCTCACGATCTCGAACACAAAACGCGGGTCGGCGCGGGTCGCGTCCATCGGGCTGAACTCCACGTTGCTGGTGTAGCTCGCGGCGTGCTTCACCATCTCCTCGGCCTGGGTCAGCACCTGCTCGCGGTCCTTGCCCAGCTGGTGGGCCATCTGGATGTCGCTGGTGTTGATGAAGACGTGGATGCGCGGGTCCGCCGCTTCTTTCACGGCCTCCCAGGCGGTATCGATGTCTGTCCTCACGGCGCGGGCGAGCGCGCAGATCGTGGTGTTGCGCACCTCGCGCGAGACGGCGCGGACCGCCTCCAGGTCGCCCGGCGTCGAACATGGGAAGCCGGCTTCGATGATGTCGACCCCCAGCTTTTCGAGCTGGCGCGCGATCTCCAGCTTCTCCTGGGGGGTGAAGGCGACGCCGGCGGACTGTTCGCCGTCGCGCAGGGTGGTATCGAAGATGTAGATCTTCTCGGCCATCGGTGGGGGTCCTCTCCTGTGGTGCGATTGGGGCACGCATGCCCGGGTCGTGCTCTAACGGGTCTCTTACTTGTAGATTCGGACGTTCTGGCCATAGCAGCACGCGGCCGATCGGCGAACATCCGGGACGGGGGAGAACGGGGAGTGGCGAAAAGCCGGCGGGCGAATGGCTACGAAGAGCGTGAAACCTGGCCATGCTCCGCGGCGCTCGCGCGAAGCATCAAAGAGCGCGCCCCGGTGAGTCCGGGGCGATCGTGCGTTCCTTCGCAAACATGACGGTGCAGTGCATCGTGAAGAGAGTATCGGCCGAACGGGGCCGATCCGACAAGTGGTGTGGGTCACCGGAGGTTCGCATGGCAATCTCCCATCTCAGGGCCGACAATGACTGCATGCCGATACGCCCCACGACGGTGGCTCCATGAGCCTCCCTCCCGTGCTCGAATTTCGTGCCGCAACAACGGGCGCCGGCACCGGGCCGCGGCCCGTTCGCCTTGAGACCGAGGTGACGGCCGACGGATTGCTGGTGCGTGCCCTTCTGCTGGCCCGAGGTCGCGCCGGCGCCGAAGGTTCGTCTGCGCTCCCTGTGCCGGTGAGGCTCGAGCACGGCAACGAAGACGGTTTCATTGTCGAAGAGCCCGTCACAGGTGTGTTTGGCCAGGGCGTAACTCCGGAAGCAGCCTTCGACGACTTCGTCCACGCGCTTCTCGAGTACCGCCTCGTCCTCCTTCGCGAGTCGCCCCGCATCAGCGGGACACTGGCCGGGCATCTGCGCTTCATCGAGGCATTGCTCGGGCGATAGCCCCCGGCGGAGCGGCTCAAAGGCGATCGATACAAGCGACCTCCTCCGTACGCTGCGCGCCAAAGTACAGGCCGAAGAGGATCCGCAGCGTCGCCACATCTGGTTCAAAGTCCGCGCTGGAGGTGTTGTGGTCCGGACCACAATGGTCAGCCATGGGGGGCCCCGGCAGATAGGCCAGCCGCTGCTCGGGAAGATCGCCCGACAGCTCGGCCTCACCGCGTCCCAGCTGGAGGCGCTCGTGCAATGCACCCTCAGCGCGGACGAGTACTACCGGCTCATCGGGGAGATCGAGCGCTAGCGCCCCCTACCACTCCCCGTGCTCCTCCGATTCCATCTTCCTGAAGAAGTCGTCCAGCTCCCTCCCCGCCTCCGGCGCGAACGTCTCGGCCTGCGCCGCCATCGCCTGCATCCGGTCCAGCCGGAAATCCCGGAAGTCGTCCCGCAGTTCGCACCAGGCCGTCAGCGACCACTTGTTGCCCCAGAAGAACAGCCCCAGCGGCCGCACCGTGCGCTCGGTCGCGGCGCCGTCGGCATCCGTGTAGTCCAGGTGGACCTTCTGGCGCGCGTCGATTGCCTTGCGCAACTCCGCCAGCGTCCCGGCGATCGCGTGCGAAACATGAAAACCAGGCGCGAATAACCGCGACCCGGTGACCTTCACCTTCAGCCGGTCCGGCAACGCCGCCTCGATCCGCGCCAGCGCCGATTCCGCCGCCTTCGCCAGTCCCTCATCGGCCCACGAGCTGACCACCCGCGTGCCGAGCACCAGGGCCTCGATCTCTTCTTCCGTGAACATCAATGGCGGCAGGTCGAACCCGCGGCGCAGGGTGTACCCCACGCCGGCCTCGCCCGCGATCGGCACTCCCGA
>JAHDWR010000340.1 GCA_023382755.1 Dehalococcoidia bacterium | reverse complement strand
CGGCGGCCGGCCGCTCCCCCGGTGTACGCGGATGTGGTCGCCGAGACCGTGGCGTGGATGGAAACACAGCTCGCCGAGCTTGCACGGACCGGGCTCGGCCGCCGGCACATCGCCATCGACCCGGGTATAGCGTTTGGGAAGAGCCACGATGAGGACATCCAGGTGCTCCGGCGAATCGGCGAACTCCAGACATTCGGGCAGCCCGTAATGCTCGCGCATTCGCGCAAGAACTTCATCGGGAGCATCACCGGGCGGGCACCCGCGGAGCGCGACCTGGAGACGCACGCGGCAAGTGTGCTGGCGTTCGCGCAGGGTGTCCGCATCTTCCGGGTACACGACCCGGCAGGCACGCGCATGGCCCTGGATATGGCCGCGGCCATCGTCTCCGGCCATGCTGGCGATTTCCGGCCGAGCCTGGACTCGTGGCCGTGGCGCGCCGGGGCCACGGCGGCCCACATGACGCAGGCAGCCCCGGATAAGGCCGCGCCGGACGGTCAGCGCTGGTAGCTCTCGGGGATTGGCGGATACGTGCCCACACCCTCGATGTACCAGGATGCCGACGATCCGCTCGCGTCGGTCGTGAGCGTCCCCTGCGTGCTGCCGTCGCGGCTGATGATCCACAGTTCGGGATGTGTGCGGGCCCAGTAGCGGAGCAGGATCCACTGCCCATCAGGCGACCACGTGACGGGGCTCGGGCCGCCGTAGTCCCGTGTATCGAATTCCGCGATTGTGGTACGAATGCCGTCCTTCAGGAGGACGATGCGGCCATCGTATTCGGCGAAGACTTCCTCACCTGAAGGGGCGACGAGGCCCGTCGGTACGGGCTTCTGGCTGTTCGGCTGGGCGCCGAGATCGCGGATGGTACGGGTCTCGGTATCGAGTTCGAAGAGCACCGGGCCACGAGAATCGTATCGCGTGAACAGGACGGTGGTGTCGTCAACGAAGTAGATTTCGGCGGGGTAGTCGTTCCGCGAGAGGCAGTAGACCTCTTCGACGCCCGCTCCCGATGCGGACGCGCGGAGGATGCACTGCTTCTCGTCGAGAAAGATGATGCTGCCAGGAATCGCCGGATTCGGGTTGTCCTCGAGCGAGGGCGGGGACGGGTCGTGGCGCCCGAAGTTGGCCACGACAACGACGGTAACGACCAGCAGGCCGAGTCCGGCGAGGACGGCGGCGACATAGAAGCGGGATTTCACCGGAGCCTCCTGATCTGTTCGGCGGAGCGGAAGCGGGCGAGCAAGAGTACGCCGGCGATGAGCGCCCCGCCGCTAATCATGAGCGCGACGGGCGCTCCGAGGCGGTCTTCGAAGTGTTCGAAGATGAACGTCACCAGGCCGACGAAGCTGGCGATCACGCCGACCGCGAGGAAGGTGAACGAGGCTCGCAGGACACCAAGGGCGATGAGCGCACCGCCGACGGCGAAGACCATCAACTCAAAGACCATGCCGTTATCCGTGAAGCCCGCCTCATAGGGGCCGGCGACGCAGAGCGTGGCGAAGATGAGCCTGCCGGAGAACCGCGGGGAGAACATCCCGGCCTCGGTGAGCGCGAGCCCGGCGACGCCGAAGCCGAAGATCAACATGCCAGCAAGGACTTCATTGAATTCATCTGGCCAGTTGCCCACGGCCTGCCCAAGCGCGAAGAGCGAGGCGCCGAGGGCGACGACCTGGGGGTGCGCGGGGCTGACGACCCAGAGGATGAGGGCGAGCCCCGCGGCCGCGCTCATCACGGTGAGCAGGCCTCCGGCGTCATCCTCGAAGGTGAGTCCTGCCGGCTCGAATTCGTTCAGGATGACCGCGACAGAGCCGGCGAAGAGCGCGACAGAGACGAACCAGGCGAGCTGGCCGGCGCGGTCGAGGCCGGGCTCCTTGCTCGTGTGCAGGCCGGCGCCAAGGGCCAGGGCGAGCAAGGCGGGAACGCCAATGGCCATGACCCGGGCCCACGAATCGAGGTCGGGCCAGCGCTGTTCGATGAGTGCAAAGACACCGACCGAAACGACGACCACACCCAGGTACAGGAGAGCTTCGATGGCGCCGGGCCGCTCGGAAGCGGGTGCCGGGCGGGAGGGGCGGTCGCGCTCAAACGCGCGAATCCGTTCGGCGGCGGTGTCGTGGATCACGCCCGCTTCGAGCCACCGTTCGAGGTGTTCTTCCACGTCGGACATGCGCACACGGTAGCGGGGGCGTCGTCGTCGAACAAGGACGAACGGGCCCGTCCGGGGCGGCTGGATGGCGCGGGTTCTCCGCGCCGCAGGCAGCCCTGAAGGGCGGCACCGGGCTTTCGCGGACGCGGCGCCGCCTTGATGATTCGGATTGGCCGCCGCGCCC
>JAHDWR010000339.1 GCA_023382755.1 Dehalococcoidia bacterium | reverse complement strand
TGGGTCCCCGCTTGTGAAGATCTGCCGTCGATTCTTTACGCTCAGAACGACGTTGGCGAAGACCTCGAACGTCGTCCGTTCGAGGGCCGGCTGGGGAAGGCGGTGCTCCTGTAGGAAGCTGGCCACGATCCGTACCAGTTTCGAGCGTTGACGTCCTGACAGCGCGAAGTCGAACTCGTCAGCCTGTTCCGACTCGGGGAGCAACAATTGATCGCCTGCCGAAGTCAGTCCCACTCGGCGCAAACCTCGAAATTCGTCGTCGCCCATGAGGGGCCGGCGACTGGCAACTTCGATATAGCGCTTGATCTCCATCCGTGCAGGAAACGCCTGGAGCCGGTCCGAATATGTTCGTAAAACTCTGTCCAACTCCCCTGGCCTCGCCAGCTGCTGGTCGGTTCTCAGAACCGGCTCCGTCGCGGGCGGGGTGTCATGAAAGGCTCGCGCAGTGACTTCCGGCATACGAACTCTCCCTCTGAAGGATAGCGGCATTCGGCTCGAATGCGCTCGCTCACAGCCGTTTCCTGGGAGAGAACTGATCATGAGCCTCCCGCGCCCGCTCCGAGTCCACGCTCGCACCGTACCGGTCCAGCATCCGGCGGTCCTTCCAGCCGGTGATCCGGACCAGGTCGCCCTCTGAGCCCCGGCCTTCAGGTGTTGTGGGCGTAAGTGTGGCGGAACTTGTGGGGATTGATGTGAGACAAGCCCGCCTGCTCTTGGCGGCGCCGGACCGTCTGCCGGATCCAGTAGTCGGCGAGTCTCCCGCGCTCGCGGGGCCCGAGCCACGGGTCATCGACGTGCGCGTGGCGTTCACAGTAATCCTACTGCTGCCGGCCCAAAGCTACAGCAGATTACTTGACGATTTTCGCTCGCCTCAGGTTCACTCAGCCGCTTCGCTGGCACAGCGCTCAAGCCAAAGTGACTTAAAAGTCCACTGCTCTACCGCTGAGCTACAGGCCCACCTTCGAGGATACTCAAGCACGTCCTCCCGCGCATCGGGCCGCTCCCGCCCGAGCTGCGCGTTCCCGCGTTCGACCGTGGGCCTGAGTTTCCGGGGCGGGAGCCTGCGCTGCCCGCCACACGACGACGCTCCCGTTGAGTCTTGCCCGAGTGGTGTTGCTGTGGACCTGCGCCCCACGTGTCCTTTCTCGATCTTCCCCCTGTGAACCCCCCTCGCCGCTGCCGACCACCCCCTTGGGACGCCACGCGTGAAAGGGGTACCTGCGATGTGGAGTCACAGGGCACTCGCCATCAGCGCCGCGATGGTCGTCACGGTGACGGTGGTTGGAGTGGTGTTGGCAAGCACCGCCTCCACCAATGGTGACCACTCGAGGACGGGGGAAGGCCAGGGGGCCATCTCCGGGTTCGATGTGTCGACCGTCCACTACACCCTGAATCGATCCGACCCATCGAAGATCGACGGTGTGGAGTTCATGCTCGATGACGCGCCCCCTGCCGGCGCCACCATCCGGGTCAAGATTGGCTCGACCAGCGAGACCTGGTACCACTGCCAGGCCCGTGCCCGCCAGGTGTCATGCGAGACGACGGCGCCACCGGCCCTCATCGAACTTGCCAACGAACTCAAAGTCATCGTGGCCCAATAGCGTGGCGGGGCGCCCGTGGGAGGTTCCGCCATGTTGAGGAAGGCCGGTATCGGGGTGGGCCTGCTGTTGGGGGTCGTGCTGGGCATCCTCTTTGCCCCCACCTCCGTCCACGGACAGGTGACGTACGCGACCACTTCCGGCACGAGCATGGCGCCCGCGTTCATGACCGGCGACCTTGTGCTCCTCCGCAGGAGCGGCCCGGTCGGAGTGGGAGATATCGCCGGGTACCGGAGCGGGTCGACCGGAAAGGTGGTCGTTCACCGGGTCATCGCCGAAACCGATGGGCGGCTGACGTTCAAGGGCGACAACAACTGGTGGGTCGATTCCTATCAGCCAACACAGGCTGAGGTTGTCGGCAAGCTCTGGATTCACGTTGAAGGGGGCGGAAAACACATCGCGGCCATCGACCCGAAATGGGTCTACGGGGCGCTCACTGGAGTTGTAGGGATGACACTCATGGCACCTGGCGAGGCAAAGCGCTCACACCGGCGCCGGCGGGCGGGGCTGACGCAGACACCGTTCGCTGGAGACATCGCCCAGGCGATTCTCGTCCCGTTGCTGATCGTGGTGGCAGTCGCTGGCGCCGTGGCAGTCACGGCATTCCGCACTCCCGAGGAGCGGGCGACGTACCGTGACGTGGTGGCGCGTCATAGCGGCATCTTCAGCTACACGGGCGCGGCGCTCCCCGGCCCGGTCTACGCGGACTCGCTGGTTCGGACCGGTGACCCGATCTACACCAACCTTGTCTCGAAGGTGAGCGTTT
>JAHDWR010000338.1 GCA_023382755.1 Dehalococcoidia bacterium | reverse complement strand
TGTTGAACCTGAACCGCGTAGCGCGCCAGCAGACGCGACTCCTGCAGCACGGCTACTTGCGCCTGTACCTGGCGGTGACCCTGGCAACGGCGGTGGTGCTGGTGGTAGCTGCCATCGCCGCGCGCGGGGGCGTGAAACTCTCCGACGGCTATGGAGATGTCGCGTTCTACGAAGTCGTCATCGCGGGTGTGATCATCACGGGGGCCGGGCTGGCCATCCGGGCGAACGACCGGCTGACGGCGGTCGCGGCCCTTGGCGCCGTCGGGTTCGGTGTGGCGCTGGTGTACGCATTCTTCGGGGCGCCGGACCTCGCGCTGACGCAGTTCCTCGTAGAGACGTTGACGGTACTGCTCTTCGTGCTGGTCTTTTACCGGCTGCCACGGCTGGCCGATGTCTCATCGGTTGCCACGCGGGCACGTGACGCGGTCCTCGCCGTCGCGACCGGAGCACTGATGACTGTGCTGGTGCTAGCCTCGATCACCCGGACATCAGACCACTCGCTCACGCAGTACTTCGCAGAGACGAGCATGCCCCTCGCGAAGGGGCGGAACGTGGTCAACGTCATCCTGGTCGACTTCCGGGCGCTCGACACACTCGGCGAAATCATCGTGATCGCGGTGGCGGCGCTGGGAGTTGTGGCGATGCTGAAACTGCGGCGGGCTGACGCCGAATGAACTCCCTGATTCTCCGGAACATGATGCGTTTCCTGGCGTCGCTGCTCCTCGTGGCTTCGGTGTTCTTGCTGTGGCGCGGACACAACGAACCGGGCGGAGGCTTTGCCGGGGGGCTGATGGCGGCGAGCGCGTTCGTCCTGCATGCGCTCGCCCTGGGGCCCGACGGCGCTCGGCGGGCGCTCCGGGTCTCTCCGCTGTTGCTGATCGCGGGCGGCCTTGCCATCGCCCTGGGTGCCGCGCTGGCCGCCGTAGCGGCAGGCGACCCAATCCTGACCGGGCACTGGGTGACGCTCGATGCGCCGGGCGCGGAAAACCTGAAGCTGGGCACGCCGCTCCTGTTCGACGCAGGGGTGTATCTCGTGGTCGTGGGGGTGGTCCTGAACATCATCCTGCCGTTGATGGAGGACGAGTGATGGAACTCCTGCTCGCCATCACGGTCGGGATCCTCTACGCGGCGGGGCTCTACCTGTTGCTCCGCCGGAGCCTGGTGAAGGTGATCGTGGGCC
The DNA here is from genome assembly GCA_023382755.1 of Dehalococcoidia bacterium. GTDB lineage: Bacteria > Chloroflexota > Dehalococcoidia > Tepidiformales > Tepidiformaceae > Amarobacter. Next base: position 1,221 of record JAHDWR010000338.1, on the reverse strand, counting down.
TGGCGCTGCTGACGAACGGCGCGAACCTCCTGATCTTCACGGCGGCGGGACTCGTGCGGGGGCGGCCGCCCCTGATCGAGGCAGGCGAAAACGTGCCGCAGGCGCCGTTCGCCGACCCGGTGCCGCAGGCCCTCATCCTGACCGCGATCGTCATCGGATTCGGCCTGCAGGCGTTCGCGATGGCGCTGGCCTACCGCGTCTACCGCGAGTCCGGGAGCGAGGATGTCGATTCGCTCCGGACGACAGAAGACCCGAGCATCAGCCTACCGAAAGTCGAGGCCGCGGAATGAACGGACTTGTGGCACTGCCGCTGCTGGTGATGCTCACATCCTCGGTCGTGGCCCTTGCCTGCCTGCCCTACCGGCGCATGCAGGAGGCAGTCGCCCTGACGGGGATGGTTGCGCTGGTCATCACGGCAGGGTGGCTGTTGGCGGAGACCTGGGACGGCGAGATCCTGGTGCTCCAGGCAGGGAACTGGCCGGCGCCATACGGGATCACGCTTGTCGCGGACCTGTTCGCGTCGATCATGGTGATGCTGGCGGCGATCGTCGGGCTTGCAGCGACGATGTACTCGGTGGGCACCGTCGACGCCGGCCGCGAACGCCATGGCTACTACCCGCTGATGAACATCCTGGTGCTCGGGGTCTGCGGAGCATTCCTCACGGGGGACCTGTTCAACCTGTACGTCTGGTTCGAAGTGCTGCTCGTCGCGTCGTTTGTGATCATGGCGCTCGGAGGCGGGAGGCCGCAGGTGGAGGGGGCGCTGAAGTACGTCGCCCTGAACCTCGTCTCCTCGGTGCTGTTCCTGAGCGGTGTGGGCCTGCTCTACGCGGCGACCGGCACGTTGAACATGGCTGACCTTTCGCTGCGGGTCGCCGAGGCGGGGCCGGACGGGTACATGACGGCCATTGCGATGCTGTTCCTGGCGGCGTTCGGGATAAAGGCAGCGATGTTCCCGCTGTTCTTCTGGCTGCCGGCCTCGTACCACACGGCCCCGGCCCCGGTGGCGGCGCTCTTCGCCGGCCTCCTGACGAAGGTCGGCGTGTATGCCCTGATCCGGGTCTTCACGCTCATCTTCACGACAGACGTCGGCTACACGCACACGATCATCCTGTGGCTGTCGGTCGCGACGATGGTCACCGGGGTGCTCGGCGCGGTATCGCACAACGACGTGAAGCGGATCCTGTCGTTCCATATCATCAGCCAGATCGGGTACATGAC
>JAHDWR010000337.1 GCA_023382755.1 Dehalococcoidia bacterium | reverse complement strand
CTCGCCTCCGTCTATAACGTCCCGATCCTGGTGACTTCGAGTATGGTCGAAGCGCCGGGTACCCTCATTCGAGGAGAAGCAGACTTGGAAGAACGAAACCGCGTCCGTGGCATCGCCCACGACTCCGATGTCGCGAAGGTCACCATCCGGCGGGTGCCGGACCAGCCGGGCATCGCCGCCAACATCTTCGAGCCGCTTGCCGATGCGGGCGTCAGCGTCGACACCATCGTCCAGAACTCCAGCGAAGGGAACCTCACCGACCTCACGTTCACGCTCGCGCGGAAGGACCTGCGTAAGGCCGAGTCGCTCATGCCGGCGATCTGCGAAACCGTGGGCGCGCCCGAGTTCACCTCGGATGCCAACCTGGGCAAGGTCAGCATCGTCGGCGTCGGCATCCAGACCGCCCACGGCTACGCCGCACGGATGTTCCGCGCGCTCTTCGATGCCGGCATCAACATCGAACTGATCTCCACGAGCGAGATCCGTCTGACCTGCATCATCTCGGCCGACAGCGTGCACGATGCGGTCCGGGCCCTCCATACGGCGTTCGAACTGGAGACCGCCGTCGCGGGCTGATGCAGCCGTGAGCCGGCGCGGCGCATCCACCGTTCGGCGCTGGATGCCGCCACCTGTCCTCTTCGCGGCCCTCACCGCGTGCGCGGTTGCACTTTCGTGGCTCGCACACGAACGGGATCGGTTGCCCGGGGACCTGTGGCTCGCGCGGCGAATCCAGGACTTGCCGGGAGCGTTCGAAACACCCGCCGAGGTCATGCGGGCGGCTACCACCACCTGGGTAGTGGTGCTGGTTGGCACCGCGATGGTGACCGCGTTCCACTTCATGGGGCGGCGGCGGGCATGGCTCGTGTTCGCGGTCACGCTGCTAGTGCTCCCGCCGACGCAGGCCGCCATCAAGAACATGGTCGATCGTCCGCGGCCCGATCCGTCCCTCATCGAGCGCAGGGCAACGTTTACGAGCGAAAGTTTCCCCTCGGGGCATGTCCTCGGAGGGACGGTGTTGTTCTTGCTCGCGGCGTGGCTGATCGCCGGACGGCTGCAGGCGGGCTGGCCGCGGGTAGTCACATGGGCCATCGCCGTGGCCGCCTGCGCCCTCGGCGGGATTGCGAACGTGTACGAAGGGGTGCACTGGCCAAGCGACGTGCTGGGCGGGTATCTGTGGGCGGGCGTGCTGCTGGTTGGCGGGTGGTGCATCGTCCGGGTGGTGCGTCGAGCAGCCTGACTGCACCGCGACGCAATACTCCTCTGACACCTTGACTCCCTTCAGACAATGGTCGACCCTTTCTGCCATGATCGATCGCCATCAGCCACACGTTGTCCGGGTCGGAAAGCGAGGGACCCTGGTCATCCCGGCGAACCTGCGCGCGCGGCTGGGGATCGACGAAGGGCAACTGCTCGAGATTTCCGTCACGGAGCGCGGACTGGTCCTCGAGCCGGTCTCGGATGATCCCTTGAAACGATTCCGGAGCGCGTTCGGCCCGTTTTTCGAGGGGGTCGACCCCGTCGAGTTCCAGAGGGAGCTGCGGGCGGAGTCCCCGTGATACCGGCCGGGCGCCTGCTGCTCGACACGAACTGCCTGGTGTACCTCCTCGAAGGGACCGGCGGGCCCGAGCACGAATACATGGTCAGGCTCTACCAGTCGGCGGCAAGCGGCGATGTCGAGCTGCTGACTTCCACCGTTTCGCTCGCCGAAATGCTGGCCGGCGTGGCGCGTCGGGGGACCCGCACCGATGTCGAGCGGGCACAGGGCGCCTTCCTTGGGCTCCCCGGACTCAGCTCGCGGCCGGTTGATATTGACGTGGCGCGCGAAAGCGCTGTCGTCAGGGAACGCCCCGGTCTGAAGCTCTTCGACGCCATCATCGTCGCTACGGGCCTGGTCCACGGGGCCGATGCGCTGCTTTCCAACGACCGGCAGCTGGTTCGAGCCGCCCACGGCCTCCGGGCGATCTACCTGGCCGAGGCGGCGGCGAAGGGCTGACTACCCGGCTGGTGGATAGGCCGGCACCGGCTGCCGCACAGCCACGCAGAAGTGGTCCTCGAAGGCCTGGGGCGCCGTGCTCGCTATCGTCATCGCGATCGGCGTGCCATCCGGCGCTGCCAGCGTCAGCCGCGAATGCGCCCCCTCGAAGCGGCGGGCCGAAACACGGACCGCCACGCCCGGCGCCGGCATGATCCACTCGGGGCGGACAAGCACCTGGCAGCGGCCATCGAACGAGTTAGCCAGGGTCACCGTGCCCAGGGGGGTCTCAGCGGTGGCCCCGCTCGCCGTGGCACTCAGGAATTGGGCCTCGCCGCCGTAGCCCGCAGCCGCCCAGTTCGTGGGGCGGAAGTAGAGGTCCCGCGGCGTCGCGAACTCGATGACCTTCCCGGCCTCCATCACGGCGATGCGGTCGGCGATGGCCATGGCGTC
>JAHDWR010000336.1 GCA_023382755.1 Dehalococcoidia bacterium | reverse complement strand
CCGGTTACCGAGACGCCCGTCGCGGAAGAGAAGCCCTGGTGGGAGCAGCCCGCTGTCGTGGAAGAAGCCCAGGTCGCGGCCGTCGCCTCAAGCGAGCCGGTTACCGAGACGCCCGTCGCGGAAGAGAAGCCCTGGTGGGAGCAGCCCGCTGCCGAGGAAGAAGCCCAGGTCGAGGCTGTCGCCTCCAGCGAGCCGGTGACCGAATCGCCGGTCACCGAAGACGACGACGACCCCTGGGCGGAGTTCGTGGGAGGCGAGCCCGAAGCGGGCCCCGTGAGTTCAGCGGCTCCGCCGCCGGCGCCAAGCTGGGCGCCGGCCACGCCGGCATGGACTCCGCCCGCGCCGCCCTCGGCGGACCGCGACGAGGACATGTGGGGCGACATCGCCGCCCAGACCGAAGAGGCAGCGTTCGGCACCGATGACAGCCACGGCATCGACCTCGCGGCGAGCCTGGAGAGCCAGATGGCCCAGCGTACCAGCGACCTGCCGGACCCGGTGGCAGGCGAGGACCGTTGGGAACGCTCGGGATTTGACGATGAGCCCGGCGCCTTCGCACCCGCGGATGAGGACGAAGACGTTGTCCTGCAGGCCTTCGAGCGGCATGCCGCGACGGTGGACCCGGAGGCCGAAACCGACGCTGCTGTCGCGCGTGAGACAGAGGAGGCACTTGCCGAGCTGTTTGGCCAGAACGCGGCGCAGATCGTCGATGAATCGGGCGCTGAGCCTGAACCGCAGTCATTCCTGCGGCTGAGCGGGTTCGCACCGCAGCGCACACCGCTCGATGGCAGCTGGGCGCCGGAGCAGGAGGTCCAGGAAGTGCTCGCCCATGACCGGGCACCCTTCGGCGGGACCGACGGTGCCGGGTTCCTGCCTCCGCCATGGGCAGCCGAAGAGTTCGGCGGCGACGAAGGCGCGCCGGCGCACCACGGGTCGAAAACGAAGACCTGGATCCGGGAGCTGGTGGAAACGGGATTGCTCGCGCTGCTGGTGTTCCTATCCGTCCGGGCCAGCTTCCAGAACTTCAAGGTGGACGGGAATTCGATGTACCCGACGCTCGAGGACGGCCAGTTCCTGATCGTGAACAAGCTCGTCTACTCGGAAGTGGACATGGAGAAGCTGAGCAAGTTCGTCCCGTTCATGGAGGCTGGCGAGGACCCGAAGCGAAACGTGTTCCACGGGCCGCAGCGGGGGGACATCGTGGTGCTCCAGGACCCGCGCAAGCCGGAGACCGACCTGATCAAGCGCGTCATCGGCCTCCCGGGGGAAACGGTGGAGATCGTCGGCGGCAAGGTCTACATCAACGACCTGCTCCTCGAAGAGCCGTACATCACGGCGCCGTGGAACGACACGAAGCCCAAGATCCTCATCCCCGACGGCGAGTACTACGTGCTCGGCGACAACCGGGACAACAGCCTGGACAGCCGGAGTTCGCAGGTCGGGCTTGTCCCGAAGGACCTGATCATCGGCAAGGCGATGCTCTCGTACTGGCCGCGGGACAAGTTCGGGCTGGCGCCCAACGAGGGCGGAGACCTGGGCGGCGAGAAGCCGGTACTCACGACGAAACGCCTCGGCGAAGACTGAGGCCGCCCGGCGCAGCACGCCACAACAGCACGAGCCCCCACACCCGGGGGCTCGCGCGTTTTTCGGAGGATCCGGCTGGGGTACGCTTCGATCCGATGAGTACAGGGTATGAAGCACAACTCGAAGAGCGGGGAGCCATCCTCCGCGGGCACTTCCAGTTCGCCAGCGGAAGGCACGGCGACATCTACGTCGAGAAATTCCGAATCCTCCAGTGGCCAGACATCACGGGCGAACTCTGCCGCGGCATCGCCGACCACTTCCGGGGAAAGGCGAACCTGGTCGCGGGGCCGACCACTGGCGGCGTGATCCTTTCCTACGAAACCGCCCGCCACCTGAGGCTACGGAGCATCATCGCGGAGCGCACGGAAGAAGCCTCGGATGAGCGAGAGTTCCGGCGAGGCTTCGAGATCGGGCCGGGCGACCGCGTGCTGGTGGTCGATGACGTCCTTACGACCGGGGGCAGCATTCGCGAGGTGCTCGCGGCCGTGCGCGCCCGCGGGGCAGAGGTTGTGGGTGTGGGCGTCCTGGTGGACCGTACCTCGGGGAAGGTTGACTTCGGAGTGCCGTTCTACGCGTGCATCACGCTCGAAGTAGCCTCGTGGGCTCCCGGGGATTGCCCGCTGTGCAAGAGGGGCGTCCCGCTCGTGATCACCTGAGCAATCCAGGCGTCACCGCCGGGCAGGTCTTCACCGGAGGGCATTGCCCGGTGGCGTACAATTCGGGGCATGCGTTACGTGCGGCAGGCCGGCAGCGACCCTTCGTTTCTGCTCAAGGCGCTCGGCGAGGCGGCGGGCGAGTTGCACCGGGCGTTTTTCGGCATCCACGAACGGCAGCTGCAGCGCGAAGCCGACGGGGTGGACGAGGGTTGGA
>JAHDWR010000335.1 GCA_023382755.1 Dehalococcoidia bacterium | reverse complement strand
AGGCGTCGAAGGCCCCGGCCCAACGTCTCGCCGACCGGGCCGCGGCGGTGCTGGTTGTGGTCGCGATCGGGTCGGGACTGGTGACCTTCGCTGCGTGGAGCGCGTTCTCATCGGTCACCGCCCTGACGGCGTTGACCTTCGCCATCTCAGCCGTCGTGATCGCGTGCCCGGACGCGCTCGGGCTCGCCACGCCGACGGTGGTGGCAGTGGGAACCGGCCTCGGGGCACGCCACAAGGTGCTCATTAAGGACGCAGCGACGCTCGAGAGCGTTTCGAGGATCGACGCCATCGTGCTCGACAAGACGGGGACGCTCACGGAAGGCAAGCCCCGGGTGGTCGAGCTGGTGGCGATGGATGGCTGGGAGGAGGGCGAAGTGCTGCGGCTTGCGGCCGGGCTGGAGGCTTCGTCGTCGCATCCGTTGGCGCTCGCGGTGGTCGCGAGGGCGCACGATGCCGGACTGCATGCGCTCCCGGAGTATGCGGAGGCCGAGAACGTGCCGGGCTACGGCACCGTCGGGCGCGTGGAGGGGCGGCGCCTGGCTGCCGGGAACCTGGAGCTGCTCCGGCGGGAAGGCATCGACACCGATGAAATCGAACGCGAGGCCACGCGTGTGGCCAGCGCCGGCCGGAGCGTCGTCGCCATCGGTATCGACGGTCAGGCGGCGGGACTCATCGCGATTGCCGACGCGATCCGCCCCTCGGCCGCGCCAACGGTTGCCGCCCTGCGGCGGCTCGGCATCGAGGTCGCGCTTTTGACAGGCGACAACCAGGGCACGGCCACCGCGGTCGCCCGCGAGGCTGGCATTGACCGGGTCTTCGCCAACGTGAAGCCGGCGGACAAAGCCACCTACGTCCGCCAGCTGCAGGCCGAGGGCCGGAAGGTCGCGATGGTCGGCGATGGCATCAACGATGCCCCCGCGCTCGCCGTGGCGGACATCGGCATCGCCATCGGGGCAGGCACGGATGTGGCGATCGAGACCGCCTCGGTGGTGCTGATGCGGAGCGACCCGGCCGACATCCTCAAGGCGATCGACCTCAGCCGTGCGACCGTGCGGAAGATGAAGCAAAACCTCTTCTGGGCCTCGATCTACAACCTGCTGGCGATCCCGGTGGCGGCCGGAGCCCTCTACAACGCGACCGGTGTGCAGCTGCGCCCCGAGTTCGCCGCGCTGCTCATGTCGCTCTCTTCAATCATCGTCGCGACCAACGCCGTGCTGTTGAAGCGCGAACACTCCCGGCTGGAGGCGATCGGCAATTCGGCCCTCGAGCCAGGGCGGCCCGTGCTGACCCATGGAGCGACGGCATGAACGCTCGAGACCGACGATTTTGCCTGTTCTTGACCGGGCGGAGTTGGCGCGCAGCGGCGGAAGCCCGATACTACTACCTGGCGTCGTAGGTAGCGCGCTCAACGTCCCAGGAGGACACCATGCTTCGAAGAACCGCGACCGTGGTCTCCGCTCTGCTGATACTGTCGCTGGCAGTCCTTGTGGCCGCCGGGTGTGGCGGCGATGACGACGACGACCACGGGATGGACGGCGGAATGGGCGGGATGATGACGGGGGAGGCCCCGGCCGGTTCGATCCGGGTCGGGCTCGTCAATTGGGCGGTCGAGCCCGAGCGATCCTCGGCGCCCGCCGGCAAGGTCACCTTCTGGGCAGTGCACGATATGGCGCACGCGCACGGCGGCGACGCGGGCGGGAACGTCCACGACCTCCAGGTGATGCGGAAGACCGCCGACGGCTCGTTCGAGCTCGTGGGTGAAGTGAAGGACCTGAAGATGGGCGAGGCGAAAGCGCTGACGCTCGACCTCGCGCCCGGAGAATACGAACTCGCCTGCACAGTGGTGGAGGTCGTGGGTGACGAGGCCGTGGGCCACTATGCGAAGGGGATGCGGGCGCCGTTCACGGTAACCGGGTAAGGCGAGTGACGGGGTGCTGGCGCCGTCGCTTCCCCCGGGCCCTGGCCCGACGGTCGCCCGGCGCGCGAAAACGCGCCGCTCGCCCGTCACTGGCGGGGAGCCGGGGTGATACTACACAGGTAGTAGTGTCGGCCGGAGAGGACGCGGGCGTGAACTCCCGGAAGGAGCATGAAGTGAAGGACTCAACGAGAAGCACGGAACGATCCCGGCGGACCCGGAAAGGGCCCGTCACGCTGCCCCGCGTTGCGGTCATGGGTGTCCTTGTCCTCGTTGCCCTCGGCGCCGGGGTGCAGTTCTGGGCATCGCCGGACGACCCGGTGCGCGAGGCCGGGGGCAACGGGACGCCGGAGCATCCACTCCCGGCGGGCGAGGTCCAACAACTGAGTGTCGAGATCACGCGACCCGTGGTCGACCTGGGACGGGTGGCCCTCAACACGCCGGCCGAGGGTCACTGGCTGCTGCGCAACACGGGGCCGGGCCCCATCAGCGTGGGGAGGCCGTCCATCGAAGTCCTGGAGGGCTGCTGACCGACGCAGCCGGTTGTGGGTGCCACA
>JAHDWR010000334.1 GCA_023382755.1 Dehalococcoidia bacterium | reverse complement strand
AGCCAGTTGCGGAGCCGTTCGCGCTCTTCCGCCGGGACGAGGTGTTCCCCGGCCGGCGTGCGGGGGAGCCCCGTGCCCAGGTAGACCTTGCCATCCACCAGGAGTTCGCCCGGGGCGCTGGCGCGCATCGGCTGGAGCCTGTCCCGCTCACCCAGCGCTTCGAAGAGCGCGAGCGTGCGCGTGTAGGCTGAAGTGAGCCAGCCGGCGCCGGTATCGAGGAGGTGTCCGGGGCCGAAGTGTTCGGTGTGCGCGCGGCCACCGACGTACGGGTTTGCTTCGAACACGGTGACGCGATGCCCTGCCCCGGTGAGCCGGTACGCCGCGGTGAGGCCGGCTGCGCCCGCACCGATGACGGCAATGCGCATCCTTCGAGTATAGAGTCCGGCGCATGCCAATTGATGGGCGGAATGGCGGAGTAGGGGTTACAGTCACGCAAAATCGGGCATCGGACCGGAGGTGTGCACGCATGGAATGGCGAGATGGCGGCACCACGAGCATGGGCGTCACCGAGCGCGGTTTCTTCGTGGAGCGGAGCGGCGACCTGATCCCGGGGATCCTCTGGGCACCGGCCGAAGTCACCGGGCCGGTCCCGCTCGTGCTCATCGGCCATGGCGGGCAGAGCGAAAAACGCAACCCGAACGGCCTCGCCCTGGCGCGGCGCTTCGTGCGGCGTCATGGCATCGCCGCCGCCGCAATCGACGCCATCGACCACGGCGAGCGCGGCCCAATCGTCGCCACCGAAGACCCGGCTGGTCACCTGGACTACATAGCCCTGTGGAAGCGGCCGGACACCTTTGACCGGATGGTGGCCGACTGGCAGGCGACGTTCGACGCGCTGATCGGACTGCCCGGCATCGACGGTGAGCGCGTCGGCTACTGGGGCCTTTCGATGGGCACGATGCTGGGACTGCCGTTCGTCGCGGCCGAATCGCGCATCAAGGCCGCTGTCCTGGGACTCTGTGGATTCACGGGCGCCAGCGCTGTTCGCGGCCGGTTCGGCGACCGCCACCGGGCGGACGCCCCGCGCGTCGCCTGTCCGGTGCTCTTCGTGGTGCAATGGGACGATGAGCGCTTTGGCCGCGACGGCGCGTTCGAGCTATTCGACCTGCTGGGGACGAAGGACAAGCGCCTGCACGCTTACCCGGGCCTCCACGCCGAAGTGCCGCCAGAGGGGACGGACGCCACGCGGGAGTTCCTCGCGGCACGGTTGTAGAGCCCTCCTACTCCATCTCGCCCCAGTTGCGGCCCTGCTTCAAATCCACCTTGAGCGGCACCTTCAGCTGCAGGCTGCCCGGCATCAGCCGGACCGAGAGCTCGCGGATCGCCTCGACCTCCTCAGCCGGGCATTCGAAGATGAGTTCGTCATGCACCTGGAGGATCATGCGGCTGCGGAGCTGGCGTTCCCGTAGCTCGTCGTCCACGCGGATCATGGCGACCTTGATGATGTCGGCGGCCGTGCCCTGGATGGGCATGTTGATCGCTTCGCGCTCGGCCGCCGAGCGGACCTGGAAGTTCGTGCTGCGGATGGCCGGGAGATACCGCCTGCGGCCGAACAGCGTCTCGGCGTAGCCCTTTTCGCGCGTCGATGCGAGCGTGGTCTGCTGCCACATGGCGATGCCCGGGAAGCGCCGGTAGTACGTCGTGATGAACGCCTCCGCCTCTTCGCGCGTCATGCCGGTCCGGCTGGCGAGCCCGAACTCGCCCATGCCATAGGCGATGCCGAAGTTCACCATCTTCGCCGTGTCACGCATCTGGCGGGTCACGTCGCCCGGTTCGACGCCGTACACGCTCGCCGCGGTCGCGCGGTGGATGTCCTGGTCGGCCAGGAACGCCTGGATCAAACCGTCGTCCTCGGTGATGTGGGCGAGCACGCGCAGCTCGATTTGCGAGTAGTCGGCCGCGACGAACCACGGGTCATCGAAGTGGGCGGCGACGAACGCGCGGCGGATGTCGCGGCCCGTGTCCGTGCGCACGGGGATGTTCTGGAGGTTCGGGTTGGTGCTGCTCAGCCGGCCTGTCGAGGCCACCGTCTGCTGGAAGTCGGTGTGGATGCGCCCGTCTTCGGCGATCGTCCCCGGGAGCGCGTCCGTGTACGTCGACTTCAGCTTCGTCAGTTCACGGTACTGGAAGATGAGGTCGATGATCGGCGCAACCGGGCGCAGGCCTTCCAGCGCGCGCTGGTCGGTGCTGTAGGCCTGAGTGGTCTTGCGCGTCTTTGGCAGGCCGAGCTCGCCGAAGAGGATGTCGCTCAGTTGTTTCGGGCTGCCGATGTTGAACTCGTGGCCCACGGTCGAGTAGATCTCGCGCTCCGCCTTGTCGATGTCGATCGACATCGCTCGTGAGAGTTCGCGCAGGACCGCCACGTCGACGGCGATACCGAGCTTCTCCATGCCGTAGAGCACCCGGATGAGCGGCATCTCCATGTCGGCGAAGAGGGGCCACTGGCCGCGCTCGTTGAGCTGCTCCTCCAGCTG
>JAHDWR010000333.1 GCA_023382755.1 Dehalococcoidia bacterium | reverse complement strand
ACAAGAAGGCGTTCGTGACGCCGGTGGCGGTGGACTACTACACCGATGCGCAGCTGGCGGTCGAGCTGAAGGTGCTCGAGAGCTTCAAGCAGGAGGGGGCGGCGGCCGGATCGTTCGAGGTGGGAGAGGTCTCGATAACGTTCCTCGCGACGATCTTCAAGAAAGTGAAGCTAAACACCCACGAGAACGTGGGTTGGGGAAAGATCGCGATCCCGGAAGAGAACATGCACACGAGTGCCTGCTGGCTCAGCTTCGATGAAGCGGCGACTCGGGGGTTGGGCCGCGACGAAATCGCCAGCGGGTTGCTGGGGGTCGGGCACCTCGCGCGGGCCCTGGCGCCCATCTACTGCCTGTGCGATGCGAGAGACATCGGCGCGGACGCGCAGGTGCGCTCGCCGTATAACGAACTGCCGACGGTGTACCTGTACGACATGGTGCCGGGCGGGGTTGGTCTGGCGGAGAAGCTGTTCGATGCGCGCGAGGCGCTGATGGACGCCTGCCTTGCGCTGGTGCGGAGCTGCCCGTGCGAGGACGGCTGCCCGAGTTGCGTGGGGCCGCAAGTGGAGCCGAACAGCCTGGCGAAGCGCGCGGCTGCACTCATGCTGCAGCGGCTCGCCGGGTAGGACGGCGGCGGAGTCAGAGCGAGCTGGCGATCATGGGCAGCAGGGCGGAGATGAGCGCGCCGAGCTGGAGGCCCTGGGCAATGGGGCCGTTCAGGGTGGCAGCGGTGTTGACCTCGTAGTGGTTGCGGCGGCCGTGCCGTTCGCGGGCGAGGTAGCCGCCCTTTTCGAGGTCGGAAACGATGCGCTTGACGGCCCGTTCGCTGATGTGGACTTTGGCCGCGAGATCGCGGAGGCGGATGTCGGGCTCCTCGGTGATGCAGAGGAGGACGTTGGCGTGATTCGTCAGCAGCGACCAGTCAGACATGAATACAGGCTAGCGACGGCACGTGATAGCAACCAGCGTCGTGGAAATGGTGAAACACAGTGCCTTTATGTGGCCCGAACCGGGGCGGGCGCGGGGGACGAGGTTCAGGCCTGCCAGATGGCGGGCCAGGCCTCGGAGCCGCGGACGGCCGCGACGATCGCCTGGCGTTCGAGATCCAGGGCGGAATCGAGGGCGGAATCGAGAGCCGCGGACGCTTCGGGGGAGAGGCGCTGGCGGAGCGTGCGCAGGACATCGCGCTCGACCAGCCCGCGGACTGTCTGGGGCCAGACGAAGAAGGAGAAGGCCTGGGGAGGGCCGAAGCTGCCACGATGGCGGCCCAGCCACAGGTAGCGCTCCTGCACGGAGGCGACGGGCTCGACCAGGCCCACCCACTGGCCGTCGGTGTCATTGGTGCGGGTATCGATGAGGAGGCGCAGGGGGAAGAGGGTGAAGCCGATAGTGATGAGGTCTCCGTGGGTGAGGAGCTTCTCCATGGCTTCGGTGTCGATAGGGATTCCGTTTTCTGTTCGCATGTCACGATCTCCGTTGTCGGGTACGTGGGCGGCCTGAAAACAGGCGAGGGGGCGGGCTTGCGCCGCACCCCCTCGGGATTGTTCCACCGCTGGTCCCGGGCGGGCCGGGAGGGGGTGATTGCCGATTAGTACATCGGGGGGGCCTGGACCGGAGCCTGCTGTTCGGGCTTTTCGGTGACCAGGCAGTTGGTGGTGAGGACCATGGCGGCGATGGAGACGGCGTTCTCGATGGCGGAACGGGTCACCTTGGCCGGGTCGATGATGCCTTTGGCGACCATGTCGCCGTACTCGTCCTTCTGGGCGTCGTAGCCGGAGCCCTTGGCGAGTTTCTTGACCTCTTCGACGACGACGGAGCCATCCTTGCCGGCGTTGATGGCAATGCGGCGGAGGGGCTCTTCGAGGGCGCGGCGGAGGATGCGGACGCCGGTCGCCTCATCGCCATCGAGCTTGATCTTGTCGAGCACGGGGAGGGCGTTGATGAGGGCGACGCCACCGCCGGAGACGATGCCTTCCTCGACGGCGGCGCGGGTGGCGCTGAGGGCATCTTCGACGCGGTGCTTCTTTTCCTTGAGCTCGACTTCGGTGGCTGCGCCGACCTTGATGACAGCGACGCTGCCGGCGAGCTTGCCGAGGCGCTCCTGGGCCTTTTCGCGGTCCCAGTCGCTCTTGGCCTCATCGAGGATGGCGCGGATCTGGGAGACGCGGGCGTCGAGGTCCTTCTTTTTGCCCTTGCCTTCGATGATGGTGGTCTCTTCCTTGGTGGAAGTGACGCGGCGGGCGCGGCCAAGGTCGCCGACTTCAACGCTTTCGAGGGTGCGGCCGATTTCCTCGGAGATGACGGTGGCGCCGGTGAGGACGGCGAGGTCGCCGAGGTTGTCCTTCTGGCGGTCGCCGAAGCCGGGGGCCTTGACGGCGAGGATGTTGATGGTGCCACGGAGCTTGTTCACGGCGAGGGTGGCGAGGGCTTCGCCTTCGAGGTCGCCGCAGATGATGACGACGTTCTTGGTGACCTGGAGGATCTTCTCGAGCA
>JAHDWR010000332.1 GCA_023382755.1 Dehalococcoidia bacterium | reverse complement strand
GCCGACGCCGAAGCCGTGATGGTCATCATCAACGATGCCCAGGCCGGCCACACCGACGCGCTCAAGGACGGCGACCGCCTCGAGTTCATGGTCAGCATCCAGGGCGGCTGAGGCCCGCTCCCCCGGCAACCGCGCACCCCGCCAGCCAGTTTGGACATTCGGGCACCGATTCAGGTCTCCTTTGGCCGTTTCGCGCGAGAGTTCGCTCCGGACACCATGGGGTCACGACTACCGAGGTTGCACCCATGGCCATCGACCCGGCGACACCGCGCGAGTACCTGACGGGCGACCGGCGCCACCGCAGGATCCTCTATCGCGTCCAGATGTCGCGGCCGTTCCGGCACGACCGGGACACCGACATCATCGAGGGGACCTACCGGGACACGGAGGGCGAACCCCTGGGCCGCCTGATCGCGACCGAAACGCCGCCACCGCTGGACCGCTTCGTCGTGTTGCCTCACGAGGACATCCCCCTCGTCCACGTCGAGTCCGCGCTCGAGGCGGATGGGCGCGTGACCGGCTACGAACAGGTCTTCGGGCTGCTTTACGACCCCGCCGAGACGCCCGCGCAGGGCGTGCGCGATACCGGCGACCGCTGGGAAAGCGGCGACCTGGTGGTCTACACCTTCGAGACCGACGAGGAAGCGCTGGTCGCACAGGGATAAGCAGCCCCGGCGGCGCCCGGACCGGCGCGACAAGGTGCAGGGAGGCGCCGAGGCGCTGAGTATTCCCGAGGCGCGCCCAGGGATGGGGCGCTGGGATGCCGCTCGCCCGAACGCCACAGTTCCCCTGCGCGAGGCGCCGCGCCATCCGAATGCCAGCGCCCACCATCGCCCGGATGGGCGCTACTCCGGCAGGCTGGTGGATGCGCCGATGACGTCGCCCAGGACCTTCGCGCGGATCTCCCCCTCCACGAACGCCGGCTTGTAGCGATCCTCGATCGCGTAGGGGACCATGCGCACCGTCGCCAGCCGGGCCCCGTGGAAGGTGGCTTCGAGCAGGTAGCCCTGGGTGTGCTCGGGCGTGCGGGTCTGGTCGAAGATGAAGTTGCCGAGGGCGTAGGCGATGAAGGCGCTCCCCCGCGGCTCGATGCCCTGTACCCAGTGCGCCTGGTTGCCGACCACCAGGTCCGCGCCGGCATCGGCGGCGGCGCGGAGGGCCTTCAGGCTCCGCGGGCTGGGGTCGTGCGTGTCCTCATACCCGCTCTGCACCTGCACGATGACCACATCGACCTCTTCCTTCAGCTCCCGGATGCGCTCTTCGAACCGTGTGAGCGCGAGCAGCTCCGCCGGCTTGTAGAAGGCGGGCTCCGCCGGTGGCGTGTCCTGCTCGTCGGCGTAGCTGTCGTCGAGCGGGGCCGTGCCGGGTTCGGTCTCCGTGGCCTGGATGTGCTCCGCGGCGATGTCGTCGAACCCGAGCACGCCCAACTTCAGGCCGTTGACCTCGAAGATCGCCGGCGCGAGCGCCTCTTCCAGGTTGGCGCCGCCACCAACCGCCTTGATGCCGGCTTCGTTGAGGAGTTCGATCGTGCGGAGCATGGCCTCCCCGCCGCAGCCGCCATCGGCACAGTCGAAGATATGGTTGGTTGCGACCGTCACGCCATCGACCCCGGCCAGCGTAAGGGCCTCGATCACTTCGGGCGGCGAAGTGAGGTTCGGGAACTCCATGACGATGCAGCCGTAGGGTTCGGCGATGTCCTGGATGCTGCCATCGAGGGAGCCGAGCGCGAGGTCGGCCGCGGCCAGGTACTCGCCCACGGGGCCGCGCAGGGCAGCTCCCCAGTCGCCCGTCGCTTCGATGGCGGCCAGGGCGCAGCGAGACATGAGGATGTCGCCGGTGGCCACCACCATGGTGATCTCCGGGAGTTCGGCGGCGATTGCGGCGCGGACCTCCTGCACATGCCCTTCGCCCGCCGGCGTGTGGGCCTCGACGCGCCAGCGCTCGGCGAAGGGCCATTCGGCGGGGTCGCCCCTGCCGCGAGCGATGTCGACGCCATCGATGGCGAGGGCGACCATCCCGGGCGAGAGCTCCTCCAGCGGCACGACGGAGAGGATGCCCGAATCGACCGTCATGGCTTCGCGCAGGATCTCGTAGGTTGCCATGCTTTCGAACAAGGTGAGGGACTCGCCGAGCGAGGGTCCGGGGCGCGCGGACACCAGCGGTTCGATGTAAGACCGCAGGTCTGCGGTGTTGACGAGCGAGACCCGGACCTCGCGCTCAAGACCGCCCACCTCGCTCCAGTCCGTGGTGCCACCGGTCACGAGCTCGCCCAACTGTTCGAGTGTCAGGCTATCGACGCCTGCGCCCAGCGAGGCGACCGGCACGAAGTAGCGGGTGACTACGCTTCCCTCGCCGCCACCCTGGATGAACTCGATGTCGGGCGTCTCTCCGGCCCCGGCCGGCATGAGCGCGAGGCCTTCGGCGCCGGGCGGGAGCGGCCCCGAAAACGTGATCTGCCGGGGGGCCGGTCCCGCCTCCGGCGTTGGGGTTGTCTCGCCCACGGGCGGGAGGGGTTCGCCATCCGAGATTGCGGCGACCA
>JAHDWR010000331.1 GCA_023382755.1 Dehalococcoidia bacterium | reverse complement strand
CTTACCTTTTACTGCGGGGTCCTCGGCTTTCAGTTGATGCAGCGCTACGGCGATCAGGCCGCCTTCGTCTCGGCCGGCGGCTACCACCACCACATCGGCCTCAACACCTGGGAGAGCCTGGGCGGCCCGCCGCCGCCACGCGGCACGACGGGGCTCTACCACGTCGCGATCCTTTATCCGACTCGTGCGGCGCTGGCCGATGCGCTCGAGCGACTGACGGCTCGGGGCATCGCCCTCGACGGCGCCTCTGATCACGGCGTGAGCGAGGCCTTGTACCTGCGCGATCCGGATCAGAACGGGCTGGAGCTCTATTGGGACCGCCCGCCGGACCAGTGGCCCCGTACGCCGGATGGACAACTCGCGATGCACACGCGGCGGCTCGACCTGGACGGGCTGCTGCGTGAGGCAGCGGCGTCCCGGCACGTTGCCGATGCCGGCGGGTGACGCGTGCGCCGTGTGAGCGCAATGGAGGCAAGATGCCGTCCGGATCTGAGGTCAGCCCGGCCCCCGCCCGGCCATCCCTGGCGGACATGGTCCGGGTGCCGGGCGGCAGCTTTCTGATGGGCTCGGAGAATTTCTACCCTGAGGAGGGTCCCGTCAGGTCGGAGACCGTCGAAGGATTCTGGATCGACAGGTATCCGGTCACGAATGCCGCGTTCCGCGAATTCGTCGAAGCGACAGGATATGTCACCGTGGCCGAGCGCGTGCCGAACCCGGAGAGCTATCCCGGGGCAGATCCAGCGCAGCTCGTGCCCGGATCGCTGGCCTTCAAACGACCCCCACGCGGCATCGTCTCACGTGATCCCCGCGCCTGGTGGCAATACCTGCCGCACACGGCATGGCACCGCCCTGCGGGTCCGGACAGCACGATCGAGGCGCGCGAGCGGTATCCTGTCGTGCATGTCGCCTATGAGGATGCGCAGGCCTACGCAGTCTGGGCCGGCAAGTCGCTGCCGACAGAGGCCGAGTGGGAATACGCCGCGCGCGGTGGGCTGAAAGCGGCCATCTATGTCTGGGGCAACGAGTTCGCGCCGGGCGGCCGGCTGATGGCGAATACCTGGCAGGGCGAATTTCGTTGGCGTCCCCGGGCGTGGTGTAGGAGACGCGGGCGGGGCGTTGCGCGGAGGGCGGCCGCAGGCCGGCCGGAGAGCGACGCCCCCTTGAAGCCTTTTCCCCAGGGTGTCCACAACGGCGCCGAACCGGGAAGTCGTCATGGTCCGAATCGAGGTTGGCTCGGGTTGCGAACGCCAAAACGCAACCAAGAGAGCGAACCATGACGATCGACAGAATGACCCTGAAGGCGCTCATTGAGAAGGGCTCCGACGACGATCTCCTCAGGGAGATGATGGCCTACGTCGCCAACCGCATGATGGACCTGGAGGTGGAGAGCCTCACTGGGGCCGGACACGGCGAGCGGTCGCCCGCGCGCCTCAACCACCGCAACGGCTACCGCCAGCGCGCCTGGGAGACGCGTGCCGGAACGGTCGATCTGGAGATCCCCAAGCTCAGAAAGGGCAGCTACTTCCCGGCCTTCCTGGAGCCGCGGCGCGCCTCCGAGAAGGCCCTCACGGCGGTGATCCAGGAGGCCTACGTGCACGGCGTCTCGACCCGCTCCGTGGACGATCTCGTCAAGGCGATGGGCATGACGGGCATCTCCAAGAGCCAGGTCTCCCGGCTATGTGCCGAGATCGACGAGCGTGTGCACGCCTTTCTCAACCGCCCCATCGAGGGCGCGTGGCCCTACCTGTGGATCGATGCAACTTATGTGAAGGTGCGCCAGGCCGGGAGGATCGTCTCCGTTGCCGTGATAATCGCCGTCGCCGTCAACACCGATGGCCGCCGCGAGGTGCTCGGCCTGGAGGTCGGCCCGTCCGAGGCGGAGCCGTTCTGGACCTCCTTCCTCCGTTCCCTGACGCGGCGCGGGCTGCGCGGCGTCAAGCTCCAGCCACGAGGGGCTGAAGAAGGCGGCGGCCAAGGTGCTCTCGGCAACGTGGCAGCGCTGCCGCGTGCACTTCATGCGCAACGCGCTGGCTCACGTTGGCTCCAAGCAGCGGGCGATGGTGGCGGCGGCGATCCGCACCGCCTTCGCGCAGGAGACGCAGGACGCGGCGCGTGCGGAGTGGCGCGCGGTCGCCGACCGACTGCGCGAGCGCTTCCCGAAGCTCGGGGCGCTGATGGACGAGGCCGAGGACGATGTGCTCGCCCACCTCGCATTCCCCAAGGAGCACTGGCCGCAGCTGCACTCGACCAATCCGCTCGAACGCTTGAACGGCGAGATCAAGCGGCGCACCGACGTGGTCGCGATCTTCCCCAACGAGGCTGCCATCGTGCGTCTCGTCGGCGCCATGCTGCTCGAGCAGAACGACGAGTGGGCGGCCAGCCGCGCCCGCTACATGAGCCTGGAAAAGCTCGCCCAGTTCAGCGATGATCCACAGGCCCGGCCGCGCCGCATCCCGGCCGCGTGACGGGCAGCCCGAGCCAACTCGAGCTCAGGCCATGATCGCCGCTCTTACACCACCGGCTGGGACGCGATCGCCGCTGGCGTAGTGGTTT
>JAHDWR010000330.1 GCA_023382755.1 Dehalococcoidia bacterium | reverse complement strand
ACTACGACAGCTTCACCTACAACCTCTACCAGTACCTGGCGGAACTTGGCGCGGATGTGCGGGTGTTCCGGAACGACCAGGTGACCCTTGCCGAGTGCAAAGCCCTGGCCCCGGACCACGTGGTCATTTCGCCCGGCCCCGGCGACCCGGACGACGCCGGCATTTCGCGCGATGTGATCCGGGAGTTCGCCGGGAAGGTGCCGGTGCTGGGGGTGTGCCTCGGGCACCAGTGCATCTACGACGTATATGGCGGCACGGTTGCCGGGGCGGGCGAAATCAAGCACGGCAAGACTTCGACCATCAGCCACGATGGGAAGGGTGTGTTCGCGCACCTCCCCGACAAGTTCAAGGCGGTCCGCTACCACTCGCTCGCGGGCACCCCGGAGACCGCGCCAACCGAGATCGAGATCACGGCCCACTCGGAGAGCGGCGTGATCATGGGTGTGCGCCACAGGGAACTCACGGTGGAAGGCGTGCAGTTCCATCCAGAGTCGATCGCGACAGAGCACGGGAAGGAACTGCTGCGGAACTTCCTCGAACTGGAGGGCGGGCGATGGTGATGCAAGCCACGAAGTACGAAGTGCGAAATGCACCGGGTGCCCCCCGCCCGGGGCCCAGGCGGGGGAGCGTGCGATGGTGATACAGGAGGCCATCCGGGTGCTGGTCGATCGTGGCGGGATCGAAGGGCCGCTCGCGGCGGGCGCACTCGAGGAGATCATGACTGGCGCGGCGACGCCGGCCCAGATCGGTGCCTTCCTCGCAGCCCTGCGCGTGAGGGGAGAAACGCCGGAGATCATTGCCGCGTGCCTCGGTGTGATGCAGGCGCACGCGGAACCGGTGAAGGCGGCGAACGTCATCGACATTTGCGGCACGGGCGGCGATGGGGCGGACACGATCAACGTCTCGACGGCCGCCGGGTTCGTGGTCGCAGCGGCCGGGGTCCGCGTGGCCAAGCACGGCAACCGGGCGGCCTCATCGAAGTGCGGAAGCGCGGACGTTCTTGAGGCACTGGGCGCGCGGATCGACCTTGGGGGCGAACAGATCGCCCGGGTCATCGACAGTTGCGGCTTCTGTTTCCTTTTCGCGCAGCGGGTCCACCCGGCGATGCGGCATGTCGGCGGGCCGCGGCGCGAGATGGGCGTCCGGACGGTGTTCAACATCCTCGGCCCGCTTTCGAACCCGACCGACCCGAAACGGCAGCTGGTGGGTGTGGGCAACCGGGCCCTGGGACCGCTCGTAGCCCAGGCGCTCGCGCTGCGCGGGGTCGAACGCGCGATGATCGTCCATTCCGAGGACGGGCTGGACGAGATCAGTCCGGAGGCGCCCACCCACGCGTGGATCGTTGGCGACGGCGCCGTGGCCGAACGCGACCTGGGCCCGGAGGACTTCGGACTGCCCAAGTACGGGCTGGCGGAAGTGGCAGGGGGCGACGCACAACAGAACGCCGGCGCCCTCCTGGCGGTCCTCGATGGCGCCGATGGCGCAAAGACCGACTTCGTGGTGATGAATGCCGCAGCGGCGCTCTGGGTCGCGGGCCGGGTCGAGGACTTTACGGGGGGCGTTGCCCTCGCGCGGGAAGCGATCGCCTCTGGCCGGGCGCGCGAAGTGCTGGACCTGTATATCGCGCTGTCCCGGGAGGCCGCCGATGGCTGAGCCAACAGTCCTGGACACCATCGTCGCCAAACGCAGAGAGGACGTGCGCGAAGCGAAGGTTGCGGTGCCCGCGGGCGAACTCGAGCGGCGGCTTGTCGGCGCACCGGCTGCCATCGCGTTCGAGGCCCGTCTGCGGCGGGACGCGCCGATGGCGGTGATCGCCGAGGTGAAGCGGGCGTCGCCGAGCAAGGGGGATATCGCCCCCGGGATGGATGCGGCGGCCCAGGCGATGAAGTACGCGCGCGGCGGGGCGGCGGGAATATCCGTGTTGACCGAGCCGGGATGGTTCAAGGGGACGATCGAAGACATGGCCTCGGTCCGCAACGCGGTGGAGCCGCTCGGGCCCACGCGCCCGGCGATCCTGCGCAAGGACTTCATCATCGACGAGTACCAGGTACTGGAGGCGCGCGTGCACGGGGCGGACTCGGTGCTGCTGATCGTGGCCTCGCTCGATGACACGACCCTCGCCCGGCTGATGGAGCGTTCCCGGTCGCTGGGGATGGAACCGCTGGTCGAAGTGAATAGCGAGGAAGAGATGGAACGCGCCCTGGGCGCCGGAGCAGGGGTCATCGGCATCAACAACCGGGACCTCCGAAGCTTTCAGGTAGACCTCGGGACGACCGACCGGCTGGCCGGACTGGCCCGGGGGGACGTGCTCCTCGCGGCGCTCAGCGGGATTAGCACACGAGAAGATGTCGAGCGGTTCGCGGCGGCCGGGGCGAGCGCGGTGCTCGTCGGGGAGTCGCTGATGGTCGCCTCCGACCCGGCGGCGAAGATCCGGGAATTGCGTGGCGTTCACGACCCGGCGGCGACCCGATGACGCTGGTGAAGATCTGTGGCCTGCGCGACACGGAGACGGCGATAGAGACGGCGAAGGCCGGAGCCGACTTCATCGGGCTGGTGTTCGCGGAATCGAGGCGGCGCGTGACACCGCAGG
>JAHDWR010000329.1 GCA_023382755.1 Dehalococcoidia bacterium | reverse complement strand
TTCCTCGCGAACGAATCCGGTACCCGCCTGGGCGAGGATATCGAGGCGCTCCACGACATGCGCGTTGCCACCCGTCGTCTCCGCGCCGCCATGGCCGCGTTTCGCCCGTTCCTCACGCCCCGGATGCTTGCCTTCCGAGATGAGTTCGGCCGGGTCGCCGCGGCACTCGGAGAAGTGCGCGACCTCGATGTCCAGCTCGAACGCATGGCGGAATGGCGCGCCAACTTCTCGCCCGAACGCGCCCACGCCCTCGACGCCATCGAGGACCTGCTCCAGGCCCGCCGTGGCGCTGCCCGGAAACGCATGCTGCTCGCTCTCGATTCGCGCCGCTATGAGCGCCTCGTGGCAAGGTTCACCGCAGCCCTCCGCTTCGGCTCGCCGAGATCGTTCGCCCCCGGACGCGTTCCAATCCTCGCCGTCGCGCCCGACCTGGTGGAGAAGCGCTACCGCACTGTCCGCAAAGCTGGCGACAAGATCGGGAAGTCATCGCCGCCGGAGCTCTACCACGCCCTCCGCATCGACGCCAAGAAGCTCCGGTACGCCCTTGAGTTCGTCGGCGCCGGCATCTACGGCCGGCCGGCGGTGGACTTCAGTACGCGCGTGACCGCACTCCAGGATGTCCTCGGCCTTCACCAGGATGCGTACGTCGCCATCGACATGCTCCAGGAGATCGCGGACTCGTCGGGACGAAAGCTCGGACCGGCCACGCTCATGGCCATGGGCGTCATCAGCGAACGCTACCGCGCGCACGCCGAGGATCTGCGCGCGCAGTTCCCCGCGGTCTACAAACCCATCGCCGGCGATGAGTGGCGAAAGCTCCTCAAGCTCATGGAGGCACGCAGGCCCGGTCCGGCGGCGCCCACCGCCCGCCCGCCGTCCACGCCTGATCGCCCCTAGGCATCCGCGCCTGTATCCTCCTTTCCCGGGAATCCGAACCCACCGTGGCCGCTCGCCCGCCGGAAACCGGAAATCGCTGAATCGGAAATCGCCTCATGGCCGTGCTCGTTGATGCAAACACCCGCCTGATGGTCCAGGGCATCGGGACCGAGGGCGCGAACCACATGCGCCGCTCCATCGCCTACGGGACAAACGTCGTCGCCGCCATCCACCCCCGGCGCGGTGGCGAACAGCAGGACGGCGTACCCATCTTCACCACGGTCGATGAAGCGGTCCGGAAGACCGGCGCCAACGTCACCATCATCTTCGTCCCGGCCCCCTTCGCCGCCGATGCCATCCTCGAAGCCGCCGCCGCCGGCGTCCCGCTCATCGTCTGCATCACCGAAGGCATCCCGGTCCTCGACATGGTGAAGGTCAAGGCAGCGCTCCAGGGTTCGAAAAGCGTCCTCATTGGGCCCAACTGCCCAGGTGTCATCACCCCGGGCACAAAGACCCGCGTCGGCATCATGCCCGGCGATGTCTTCCTCCCCGGCCGCGTCGGCGTCGTCAGCCGCTCCGGCACGCTCGTCTACGAAGTCGTCGCCCAGCTCACCGCCGAAGGCATCGGCCAGAGCACCTGCATCGGCGTCGGCGGCGACCCCATCATCGGCACCCGCCAGGTCGAGGCAATCCGCATGCTCAACGAAGACCCGGATACCGACGCCATCGTCATGGTCGGTGAAATCGGTGGCTCCGCCGAGCAAGAAGCCGCCGCCTACATCAAGGAGCACGTAAAGAAGCCCGTCGTCGCCTTCATCGCCGGGGCAACCGCCCCCGCCGGCCGCCGCATGGGCCATGCCGGCGCCATCATCTCCGGCGAGGACGGTAAGGCCGAGAACAAGAAGGCCGCCCTCCGCGCCGCCGGCGCCATCGTCTCTGACTCGCCCGCGGAGATCGGTTCGACGATGAGGAAAGCCCTTCAGGACAGCGGCCTCCTGAAGTAGGCGCGGGGGTAGGGACAGGCCTGCGAGCGAGGCTCATCCTTTCACTGTTGCCATCTCAGCGACATGAAGAGAGGAGGCCCCAGCCCGTGACCGTCCCCGACAGGCGATCTCTAACATCGCTCACGCCTCGCGAGCGCGAAGTGCTGGCCCTGGCCCAGCGTGGTCTCACGAACCCGGCAATCGCAGCCGAACTTGGAATCACCGAGAACGCGGTGCGATACCATCTGAAGGAACTTCACAGCAAGCTGGCGACGGCGGGCAACCGCGGCCGGCTCAACCGGATCGGGTGGCTCGGCGCTGGGACGTTCTTCGGATGGAAGGTCAGCGCTGCCACTCTTGCTGCCGCGGGATTCATCGTTGCCGCATCGGCCGCAGGGTTCTGGGCCGTCCGCTCGGCACACGAGTCGAGCGCGGATGGCCAGGATGCCACCGGTACAACGCACTGCGTTGCTCTGGCGGTCCCGACGGTCACCGGGGCAGGGGCACCGGACGCGCCCGCCCAGCGCTGCTTCGATACGCCGGAAGAAGTGGCGGCATTCTACGAGTCGCTGCGCTGACTCGATGGGACCCGTCCGCGAGCCGGTCGCTGGTGTAAGCCTTCGATGGTTCAAGGGCGCTGGTACACTCCCCAGCTATCCAGGACGTGGTCCTTCGGGGAGTTGTACCTTGACCGAATACCTCACCCCTCCCGGCGGCTGGCGCACCCCCTC
>JAHDWR010000328.1 GCA_023382755.1 Dehalococcoidia bacterium | reverse complement strand
AAGCCGCCGCGGAAGGAGTAGACGCGAAGCTCGTTGCCGGGCACGGCGAGCGTGCTGCCGATCAGTTCCATTGCCTGGAGTTCCTCGACCGAAAAGCCGGTGAAGTGGCCCGTTATCTCGACGCCCGAGGCATCGCGGACGACACGGTCGACGACGGCGACGCCGGGTCCGAGAGCCGCTTCCAGCCCCTGTGGCTCCCACGCCTCGGCAGCGTACGGCGCGTCGATGCTGATGGAGAGGTCCAGAACGGCAGTCCTGCCGGGCTTGCCCGCGTCCATCTGCCCGGCTTCGCGCGAGAGGCTGACTTCGAGCCGCGCCTCGCCGCCGGCGCTCCCGGGGAAGAGCAGGGTGATCCGGTCGACGCCGGTCTCCTGCCCGCGAGCGTCCACGGCGCCGCCGTCGGCCAGCACCAGCCGGGGGCGATTTGCCACGCGGATGGGGAGCGTCCGCTCATCGCCGATGGCGCCCACCCTCAAGTCGATGCGCGTCTCGGCGGCTGTGCTGACGGCGCTGACCACGGTGATGTCGGCGCTCACGGCGGCGGGAGGACGGGAAAACGATGGCGGCGGGGTGCCCGACTCGTCCCCGGCGCGGACCGTGATCCACGCCACGACGAGCGCGGCGATGGCCACGTTAAGCGCCAGCCAGAGCCGCCAGCGCAGGCTCGATGGTCCGGGCACGCGCCCGCGGAGTCGGGGAAGGATGGGGACGCTCAGCCGCTCCATTGCACCAGAGTATACGCAACAGGGGGGGGTGTCAATACTTTCCGGGGATACTTAACCGGCCAGGCGGTCGGTGGCCGCGACGATCACCTCGGCCATGCCGGGCTCGGCGCTGGAGTGGCCCGAGCGCTCGACGATCACCAGCTCGCTGCCGGGCCAGGCCTGTGCGAGCCGCCACGCGGTTTCGAGCGGGCTGCTGATGTCGAGCCGGCCGTGTATTAGGACGCCTGGGATGCCGGTCAGCCGTGCCGCGTCACGCAACAGTTGGCCGTCCTCAAGCCATGCGTTGTGGCGGAAGTAGTGCGTCACGATGCGGGCGAATGCCATCCGGAAGCGCGCGTCTGCATACCGCGGGTTGGGCCCGGTGTTTGGATTCGTCGCAACGACGGCGTCTTCCCACGCGCACCAGCCGGCGGCGGCCGCCTCGCGCACCGCGGGGTCAGGGTGTTCGAGCAGGCGCGCGTAGGCCTCGACCAGGTTCCCATCGCGCTCGGCCGGGGGTACGCCTTCGCGGAGGCGCTCCCATGCCTCCGGGAAGAACCTCCCCGCGCCGTGGTAGAGCCAGTCGATCTCGGCCGGGCGCGTGGTGGTGACGGCCGCGAGCACGATTTCGGATACTCGATCCGGGTGGGACTCCGCATAGGCGAGGGCGAGCGTCGACCCCCATGACATGCCGAAGACCAGCCAATGGTCGATTTCGAGTGCCATTCGGAGGTGTTCGATGTCGGCAAGCAGGTGAGGCGTGGTGTTCGCGGCGAGGCTGGTCGCGGGGTCGCTGGCGTGGGGGGTGCTCCGGCCGCAATTCCGCTGATCGAAGAAGACGGCGCGGTAGCGCTCGGGGTCGAAGAATCGCCGCATGCCGGGTGTGCATCCAGATCCCGGACCGCCGTGGAGCACGAGCGCGGGCTTGCCCCCCGGGTTGCCGCAGGCCTCCCAGTACACCAGGTTCCCGTCGCCCACATTGAGCATGCCGTGGGCGTGAGGCTCGATGGGGGGATAGAGGGTGGTCATGGGGATCCTTGGGCGGCCTGCCTGTGCCATTGTCCGCGACCGGTGGGCGAGTTTCGAGATGTGCGGCCAGAGGAAGCGATCCGTGCGTTCATTCGCGCGGGGGGCATCATGCGGGCCGGAAAAGGCTCCCACGTGAATATCCAGATGCCGAACGGTCAGAGTGTGACACTCGTCAGGTCGCGCGCAGACGTGAAAATTGGGCTACTGAAGGATATGCTGAAGCGAGCGGGAATCTCGCACGAGGAGTTCCTGCGTCATCTCGGGAGACGTCGCTGATGGACTACGCCGTGGTCATCCACAAAGCAGAAGAGGGCGGGTACTGGGCAGAAGTGCCGGCGTTACCCGGGTGCTACACGCAGGGCGAGACAATCGAGGAGACACTGACCAACGTCGTCGAGGCCATCGAACTTCATATCGAAGTGATGCGCCAAGAAGGCATGCCGTTGCCTGACTCGGATGCTGTGCGGATCGAGTCAGTGACGGTCAATGTGCCAACCGCGGCGTAGACCCGAGAATGACCACCGTGCGGATGTCTGCCTGGCGTGGCGGTCGGTGGGCTGACCCTCAGCTGGCCTTCCTTGCGCGCGTTGTGGTTGTACCGGCCTTCCGTTTCGCGAAGGCCGCCTTGCCCCGGAGGCTGCGTTCCAACAGCTTCTTGTTCGCTTCCTCGCGTTCGGGCAAGGGCCGCGCCGGGGCCATCTTCCCCGGTTCGAGACTGTTGGTGGTGTAGCTGCAGTTCGGGTAGTTCCAACAACCGTAAAAGATGCCGCGCTTCGTCTGCTTTTCCACCAGCTGGCCCGTCTCCGACTCTTCCGGGCAGGCGACCCCCACCGGTACGCCCCCGCGGAAGTCGCAGGCGCCGCTCT
>JAHDWR010000327.1 GCA_023382755.1 Dehalococcoidia bacterium | reverse complement strand
GTGGCGGAAGTACTTCCCGGGCCTCCCGGGGTACCTCAACGACCTGAGCACGCTGGAGCCCGGCGCCGCCTACTGGGTCATCGCCAGCGGGAGAACGAGCATCCCCTTGCCCGGGCCAGAGTAGCTCTGTGCCCGCAGTCCATGTGCCGCGGTTGGCCTACACTTTCCGGGTGACTGCAGAACACCAACCCGATCGCTCGGCCGACATCAAGCGCTATCGTTCGAACCTGAGGGAGGAAGTCGACGGGGCCGCCCTCTACCGCCTACTCGCCCGGGCCGAGAACGATCCCCACCTGTGCGCGGTCTACGAACGGCTGGCCGAGAGCGAGGACCGCCACGTAGAGCTCTGGGAGCGAAAGCTCCGCGAGGCCGGCGCCGAAGTGCCGTCGTTCAGGCCCTCGTTCCGCGTCAAGTTCATCGGCTGGCTCGCCCGCCGGCTGGGCACGGCGGCCGTGAGCCCGATCGTCACGCGCATGGAGGTGGCCGCTACCGGGATGTACGACGATCAGCCCGAGGCCGTGGAGGCGAATCTCCCCGCCGATGAGCGCTCCCACGCCCGGCTGTTCCGGGAGATCAGCTCGGGCAACCGCGCGAGCCGTGCCCAGGTCGACATCGCCCGCATTGAAGGCCGCCACCGGGCCGCCAACGGCAACGCGCTTCGCGCCGCGGTCCTCGGCGCCAACGATGGGCTCGTCTCCAACCTGAGCCTCGTGATGGGCGTGGCCGGCGCCGACCCCGGACGCGATGTCGTGCTGCTCTCCGGCATCGCCGGCCTGCTGGCAGGGTCGCTGAGCATGGCGCTCGGCGAATGGATTAGCGTGCGAAGCTCCACCGAAGCCCTCGAACGCCAGCTCGCGATCGAGAAGGAAGAGCTCGAAAACATGCCCGAGGAGGAAGAGGCCGAACTGACGCTCATCTACCAGGCAAAGGGGCTCTCCGAGGCCGATGCCCGGGCCACCGCGAAGCGGATTATCTCGAACCCGGAGATCGCCCTTTCCACGCTCGCACGCGAGGAGCTCGGCATGACCGAGGACGACTCCGGGAGTGCATGGGTGGCGGCCGTCACCTCGTTTCTGACGTTCAGCATCGGCGCGATCCTGCCGGTCCTCCCCTGGCTGGTGTTTTCGGGATACGCCGGGGTGGCCGCGAGCGCCGCGGCGAGCGGTGTGGGCCTCTTCCTCGTCGGCACCATCATCACCCTCTACACCGGGAGGAGCGTGTTGTTCTCCGGGATGCGCATGCTCGGGTTCGGTTTGGCCGCGGCAGCAATCACCTTTGGCATCGGCAAGCTCATTGGCGTGAGTACCGGCGTCTGACGCTAGATGGCGATCTCGAGCGTGAGCCGCCGTTCCGTGGTCCGGATCGAGGTCAGCCGGTACTCCAGGCCGCCAGCGAGATCGTCCAGGCGCGCCTGGATGGGTTGTTCGATCAGGCCAGCAACCACACCGGGCGCGGCGACTTCGCCCAGGGCGGCTTCGACGACATCGAGGTGCAGCCGCCCGTCCACGATGTTCGGGTCCAGGGTGATCGATGATCTGAGCCCGACTCCGAGCGTCCCGAGCGTCATCTCCACCTTGATGATCCCCGCGGTCCCGACCGTGACCTCGACCTGCGGCTTTTCGCCGAAGGCCGGTATCTGCGGCAGCTGGTCGGCGATGATGATCGCGAGCGCCCGTTCATCCAGCACCAGGGTCACATTTCCGCCACCGGCGCCATCCTTCTCGTTCGCCTCAAACGTGGGGTCGAGCGTGAAAAACAAGACTGTGATGAGGACGCCGCAAACGCCGCCCAGCACGAGGAGCAGTAGCGATTTCATGAGCCCGGAAACCATGCATCGATGGGGGATTGCGGGCAACCGGCGGTACTTGCGCGTAATCCACGGCCCCGGGCATACTGAGGACTCTGGTGGCTAGAGCGAGGTGGTCCCACCCGTTCCCATCCCGAACACGGAAGTGAAACGCCTCAGCGCTGACGATACTGCCCGGGCAACCAGGTGGGAAAATAGGCCGCCGCCGGTCAACTACAGAAGAGCCGCCCCAGGGCGGTTTTTTTCTTTGTAGCGGCTGCCCGGTAACTTGACCGGCCGCTGGTGCGTTTCTTCCTTTTGAGGAGACTCACTCCGGCAGACAGTCCCAGGGCAGCGCGAGCCAGGTCGCTTGCTTTCTCCAAGGATCAGCCGCTGCTACAATCGATTTCGAGACCCCTCAATTCACCCCGGCCGCGTCCCCCATTTTCCAGGGGTCGTTTCGCCCCAGACGGAGCCGCACTTGTCAGCAGATACCGCCCAAACAACCCCCGCCGAACCCGAAGCCGATGAACTGGTCATGGATATGGGGGCACTCCTCGAGATGGAGGATGCCCAGCCCGGCCAGCTTCGCCGTGGCGAAATCGTCGAGGGGATGGTCATGGGCGCTTCTCCCGATGGCCTCATCGTCGATGTCGGGACCAAGACCGAAGCCGTCATCCCCCAGAACGAGATGCTTTCGCTCGGCGTCGATGGTGCTGCAAAGCTCAAGGCCGGCGATACCGTCCGGGTCATGGTGCTGCAACCCTCGAGCTCCGAAGGCCATGCCATCGTCTCGCTCGACCGCGCCCGTGGC
>JAHDWR010000326.1 GCA_023382755.1 Dehalococcoidia bacterium | reverse complement strand
GCGAGCGAAACCACCTGCTCGTGCGTGACGTTCCCCGCCACCGAGACGACGATGTTCGAGGGCCTGTACCACTCGCCGATGTGTTCCACGAAGTCCGGCCGCTTCCACGTCGCTACCAGGTCCACCGGCCCGCCGACGTCCCAGCCAGCCGGCTGCTCGCCGTACACCGCCTGCCCGATGAGCCGGCCGGCCCATGCGCCGGGATTATCGTGGTTGCGCTTCAGCTCCTGCTGGACCACCGGGCATTCGCGCTCGATCTCCTCCTGCTCCAGCTTCGAATTCAGGAGCATGTCGGCGGCCACATCCAGCGCCGTTTCGAACCGGTCGTACGGCACGATGTTCCAGTAGCAGGTGAATTCCTTGTTGGTGTAGGCGTTCAGCGTCCCGCCCGCACCCTCGATCTCCTGGGCGATGAGAAACGCGTCCGGCCGTTTCTCCGTCCCCTTGAACACCATGTGTTCCAGGAAGTGGGTGATCCCGTTCAGCCGCGCAGGCTCCGACCGCGAGCCCACGCCCACGAAGATGTTGACCGATGCCGCCTGGGTCGACGGCATCGGGGTCGTCACGATGCGCAGCCCGTTCTCCAGGGTAGTCAGTTCCCAGGTGTCAGGCACAGTGGCCTCCCGGCTAGAGTAGTGCCGCATTCTACGGGTCGATTCACCGTGGGGAAGCGCCCCCGTCAAGGCGGCCGAAAGAGCCCCCCTTACGACCACCGATCCCACCGCATGATCTCGCTTACCGGACGCCTGGTGACGGGCCCGAACTTGCCCATCGGGTAGCCCACGGGGATGAGGCTGAAGGGGAGGATGTCCTCGGGCAGCCCCAGCACCTCGCGCGCCGCCGCCCGGTCCGCGATCGCGAACGTCGTGGGCGTGGCTGCCAGCCCCAGCGCACGGGCCGCCAGCAACAGGTTCTGCACGCCGGGCCAGATCGAACCGCCGGCTCCCGCCCCGGCCGTGAACGTATCGCGCAGTGGCAACGCCACCTGCAAGCAGGCGATCACGTGCACCGGGATCTCCGCGAAGTGCTCCGCCTGCCACCGCACCGCCTCCAGCATTCGCGCCCGCGCGTCGGCTGCCTGGTGCGGCAGCGCCGCCGGCCGGGCGCCCGCCGGGCCCGTATACGCCTGGAACACCTTCATGTTGAGTTCGGCAAGCTGCTCTCGCACGGCCCGGTCCCGCACGACGATCCAGCGGCCGTTCTGCGCGTTCGAACCGGAAGGCGCCTGGTTCGCCGCGTCGATCAGCTTCGCCAGCAAGTTCTCCGGCACTGGGTCCGGCTTGATCCGCCGCATCGCCCGGCAGTTGTACATGACCTCGAACAGCCCCATTTCCTCGGCCATCGTGGTCCTCCTCCGTCCTGTGGTGGCCCCAGTCTACGGGCCGCATCGCCACACGCGCTTCCCGCTTCGGCCCCGCCAGGCCCTACACTCGATCCGTGCCCGAGATCCCCGGACTCAAGCTCGCCCCCAACTGGACCAGCGCCGCCGGCGCCCTCGAGGGCATCCTCGCCCACCTGGGCCAACCGCTGCCGCGCCACGCCATCATGGGCCTCACCGGCCACGCCTGGCACTTCTGCCTCGGCACTCGCGGCGGTGTTGCCGCGCTGCCCTCCGGCCCAGCCGACCTCGACTGGGCCGCCATGGTGGACCGTTACGCACGCACCGGCGTCCGCTGGGAGCGGTTCGCCGCAGATGTCCCGCGGGGCGCCACTGGACACCCCGGCCGCGATGCGCCGGTCGCCTGGGCCACCGCCCACCTCGACCAGGGCCGCCCCCTCATCGGCTGGGACTTCCACCTCCACGAGCACGCCATCGTCTACGGCTATTCCCACGAGCGGGCGGGCTTCTTCGTCCACGACATCCTCAGCGAAGAGGTCGGCCCCTTCGTCCCCTGGGATGCCTGGCCCTCCGGGGTCTCGGGGATCGAGCTTTTCGCCCCGCTCGCCCCCGTCGAAGTAGACCCCATCGAAGCGGTCGCCGGCTCCCTCGAGACCGCGGTCCTCTGCTTCGATGGCGCCGACGGCCCCGAAGACGGCCAACCGCGCGGGACCGCCGGTCTCGCTGCCTGGGCAGACCTCCTCGATGGCGATGCCGAGGTCGACCGTGCCGGAAACGCCTACACGCTCGCCGTCCTCCAGGCCGCCCGCATGGATGGCGCAGCCTTCCTCGCCGACGTGGCGGAATCGATCCCCGAACTCGCTCCACCCCTGGCGGCGGCCGGGAAGGCCATCCGCGACGAGGCGAATGCAATGGCCCCGCTCATCACGCTCTTCCCCTTCCCCACCGGGGGGCACGGCAACGTCAACAACCCCGGCCTGCGCCGTGCGGCGGCCATGGCCCTCCGGCGCGCGGCCCAGCACGAGCGCACCGCCGCCGCCGCCATCGCCGACGCGCTGGCGATGTTCGCCGGGTAGCCGCACACTTCCCAGGATGAAGAACTACCCCACAGTCCCCGAGCTCTCCACACCGCGCGGCTACAGCTACGTCGTCACTGCCACCGGCAAGATGGTCTTCATCGCCGGCCAGATCGCCCTCGACAAAGAAGGCAACCTTGTCGGCAGGGGTGACCTCCGCGCCCAAACCGTCCAGGTCCTCGAAAACGTGAA
>JAHDWR010000325.1 GCA_023382755.1 Dehalococcoidia bacterium | reverse complement strand
TCATCCGCGGGGGAGGCCGAGGCCGCGGGTGGCGATGATATTCCGGTTGATCTCGGAGGTGCCCGCGGCGATGGTCAGGGAGACGCTGGAAAGGACGGTCTGCGGGACCTGGCCGTGCATCGGCGCCCACTGGCCATCGAGCACCTGTCCGCGCAGGCCCAGGGTCGTGTACGCGACGCGGGCCATCCGCTGGTGGAGCTCGGTGCCGAGGGTCTTGGCCATCGAGGCTTCATAGTTCGGCACGAGGCCCTGGCTCTGCATCCAGGCGACCCGGTAGGAGAGCAGGCGTCCGACGGCGAAGCTCATGCCGATATCGGCGAGGGCGTGGCGAACCGTGGGCACATCGTAGAGGGCGGCGTCGCGGGTCTCGCGGGCGGGGGTCTTCTTTGCGTACTCAACAACTTCCTCGTACGTCCGCAGCCCGCCGATGACGCGGCCGATGCCGGAGCGCTCGAAGTCGAGCGTGGCGGTGGAGACATACCAGCCTCGGTTAACCTCGCCGACGACGGCGTTCGCGGGGACGCGCACGTCATCGAAGAAGACCTCGTTGAACCCGGCCTGGCCGGTCATCTGCATGAGGGGGCGAATCGTTATCCCCGGGGCCTTCATGTCGACCAGGAAATAGGTGATCCCGCGGTGCTTGGGTGCGTCGGGGTCGGTGCGGGCGAGGAGGATGATGTAATCGGCGCGCTGCGCGTTGGAGGTCCAGATCTTCTGACCGTTGATGACCCACGAATCGCCGTCGCGCACGGCGCGGGTCTGGAGTGAGGCGAGGTCGGAGCCCGAGCCGGGCTCCGAGAAGCCCTGGCACCAGGTGACTTCGTCGCGGACGATCCGGGGGAGGAACTCGGCTTTCTGTTCGTCCGTGCCGAAGAGGATGATCGTCGGGCCGACGCGGTCGGCGCCCATGGTCTGGCCGGGTGCGCGGTGGTAGGCCATCTCTTCGTTGTAGACGAGCTGGCGCATGTGCTGCGTGCCCTGCCCGCCGTACTCGGTGGGCCAGGACATGGTGAGCCAGCCTTTGGCGGCGAGCTTCCTGGTGAACGATTCGCCTTCGCGGACCTTCGGCAGCTCGGCCTTGATAAACGAACGGACCTCGGTGCGGAAGGCCTCCTGTTCGGGCGTGAAACGGAAATCCATCGGTGTGCTCCTCGGAGCGGTGGTTGCGGGGAGGCGGCCTCCCGCGACAGGTGGAGACTTTACAGGACGGGGGCTTGTGGTTGCTCAGTCCGGCTCCTGGAGTATGAGGACGCTGCCTGTGCTGCCATTCACGGTGATTACGTCGCCGGTGCGGATGCGGCGTGTGCCCGAACGGACGTTGACGACCGCGGGGAGGCCGTACTCGCGGGCGACCGTGCTGCCGTGGCTCAGCGCGCTGCCCATATCGACCACCAGGCCCGCCGCAAGCGCGAAGAGCGGCGTCCAGCCCGCATCGGTGACCGGGGCAACGAGGATCTCCCCTGGCTCGAGCGGGCCGTCGGTGGCAGGGTTGAGGATCACACGCGCCCGGCCAGTGACGACACCGGGACTGACCGGCGTTCCCGTGAGGGTGTCGCCTGCGTGGGCCGTCTCTTCCGGGGGGACGGGCACGGGCCGGCCGCGGAAGCGCTCGGGGAGGATGACGTAGCGGTTGCGTTCGTACTCGCGGCGCCGGCGGACGACCTGCTCGTTGAGGCTCCCGGTTGTGCGTCCGGTCAGGACATCGGCCATCTCTCCCGTCGAAAGGAAGAACAGGTCTTCAGGGCGCTCGATGACCCCGGCGGTGACGAAGCGCTGCTGAATTTCCGGGACGTGGTAGTCAGCGAGGCGGGAGGCGCGGACGAGGATGGATTTCGTGCGTTCGCGCAGGGCGACCCAGTTTTGCGCGCGCGGAAGGAGCCAGCGGAACAGGCGCCGGTTGATGGGGCTGAGGTTCGCCACGATCTCGTGCGTGAGGCGAAGGCGTTCGGCTTCCTGCCGGGCGAGCACCGCTGGCGGGGAGTGGTCCTCGGGGATCTCAAGGTAGGCGGCGACCATGCGGAGGACGGGTTCGTGGTCCCAGCGCCACGTGCGGACCGAGGCCTCCATCTCGTTGACGCCGCGGTGGCCGTGGCGCTCGATGAATTCCTCGAACCGGGTCCGCCAGGCGGCCGGGAGCGACGGGTCGAGCGGGTCGAAGCCAGGTGACGGGATGCGTGCGGCAAGGCCTTCGGCGAGACAAACCCGGGAGAGTCCCCAGAGGTCGATGCCGATCTGGGCGCTTTCCACGCCCTGGAGGCCGGTGAAGAGGATGGGCGCTTGTCCCTCGGTATCGTCGCCAAGCACAGGCCGTGCGAGTGCGGCGACGCCATCGAAGCCCGTACCGGCTATGCCGGTTACGCGAAGATGCACGCGCGCGACCTTCGCGCCGAAGCGGGCCAGGCGCTGGCGCCACTCCTCCAACTCCGCGTCCGAAAGCGATGAACTGTCCAGGGCGCGGACGCGGCGCTCCATGGCGAAGGTGGCCTGCCGCGCGCGTTCGGCCTGCCGGTCGATGTGGAGGAACATCTTGAGCATGCGTGGTGTGCTGAGCGTGCGGTGCTTCCAGGTCTTCCAGCGGGACAGGTCGTTCTTCCAGCCATCCTCAATCAC
>JAHDWR010000324.1 GCA_023382755.1 Dehalococcoidia bacterium | reverse complement strand
ACCACCAGCATCGGCGAGGTGATCTTCGGCACCCCGGCCGCCATCTCCGCGGGGTCGCCCAGCAGCCCGCGCGTCGCCTTCCGGGGGTGCCGCAGCGCCTCCAGCCGCGTCGCCGTCGAGCGGATGCGCAGGTAGCGCTCGTACATGCGCGGCTGGGCCGCCTTGAACCCGTCCGTCAGCGAATCGCCGATCGGCAGGAAAAGCGTCTCATTGTCGAGCGGTTCGGCCGCGATGCGCGGCGCCGGGCCATCTCCGGTCGGCACCCCCATGCCCGAGGGGATGAGCGCCTTCGCCTCGCCGGGGTGCCGCACGGCCCAGCGGATGATCGTGTTCGCGCCCATCGAGTTGCCCGCCAGGATCGGCCGCTCGATGCCCATCGCCGCGAGGAACCCTTCGAGCTCGTCCGCCCTGTTCGGCTCATCCTCGTCGCGCGGGCTGTTGCTCGAATGGCCGTGGTTCACGCTGTCGTAGGCGATGCAGCGGTAGCGGTCGCGGAAGTGTTCGAACTGCTGGAACCACGCTTCGCCGCACGAACTCATGCCGTGGAGGAAGACGAGCGGCTGCCCCTTGCCTTCTTCCACGTAGTAGATGTCGGTGTTGCCGACTTCGATCCATGGCATGGCGAATCCTCCTGGTTTCCAGTGCGGGCGGAATGCTACTGCACGGCCGGAGCCGCGGCCAGCAGCTCGTCCACGCCGATGCGCCGGGCCCGGTGCTAGGCGTCTCGAGTCCGGGCCGAGTCCGCGATCCGGCGGAGTGATGCCGCCACGGCCGCCGCCTCGTCCCCGCTCAGCAGGCCGCTGAAATAGGCGTCCACCCCGCGCATGTGCACCGGCGCCGCGTCGTGCAGGCGCGCCAGTCCTGCCGGCGCCAGGCTCACCCAGCGGCCCCGCTTGTCCTTGTCATCCGGGGCGCGGCTCACCAGGCCGGATTCGCACATGCGGTCGACCAACCGCGTGAGCCCGCTCTTGCTCAGCAACACCCGCTCCGCCAGGTCAGTCATCCGCAGGCGGTGGTCATCGGCCTCTTCGAGCTGGACCAGGACGTCGTACCACGTGAGTGGTAGCGCCTTTTCGGCCTCCAGTTCGGCCGCGAGCAACCGGATGACGTGGGCGTGCGCTTCCAGGAACGCCCGCCACGCCTCCATGTGAACACCGGTTACCACGCCACGATCTTCACCATGCCGAACGGGCCCGGCAACGTCCGTTATGCCCGCGAATGGTGGCCGTTTGGCGATCACCCGCGGCAGGGAAGGCTAGCGCGCCGCTGCCGCCGGCTGCCCCGGTCCCGGCGATGTGCCCGCGTCCACGGCCGCGGCAGCGTCCGCTTCCAGGGCGGCCTGGCTGGTCGCATCGATCCCGCGCAGGGCCCTGCTCAGCGCGAAGATCGCGAGCGAAAGGCCGGCTGTCACCACGGCCGCGACGGCCACCGCCACCGGCGCGCCGAACGCCTGCGCCATGGCCGCCACCGGCACCGTCCCCAGCGGCGTCAGGCCGAACGTCATCATCATCAATGCCATCACCCGCCCCCGGACCTCGTCCGGGATCAATAGCTGGACCGCCGTGTTGTTCAGCGTTACGAAGATGCTCGCGAACACGTCTGCGAGTAGCACCAGCGGCAGCGCCAGCAGGAACCACGGGCTGATTGCGAACAGGAACAGCCCCCCCGCGAACGCCAGCAGGCTTGTCATCATCATCCGCAATCTGCGCGGCGTTTCGCCCCGCCAGGCCACGTAGAACGAGCCCATGATCCCGCCGATCCCCGCCGCCGCCTGCAACAGTCCCAGCCCGCTCGACCCCTTGTGCCAGATGTCCTCGGCAAAGACCACCAGGAGCGCCTGGAACGGCATCGCCAGCAGCATCGGCACGATCCCGAGGATCATGAGCGCGCGCACCGGCGGGTCGCCGGCAACGTACCGCATGCCGCCCCACAGCTCCGAGAGCACCGGCTTCTTCCCCATCCCCTCCACCGGCGGCGACTTCGAAACGCGCGACATCGAGAACAGGGCAATCGCGTACATGGTCACCGCTACCACGTACACCCACCGCACCCCCGCCAGCGCGATGATGAAGCCCGCGAGCACCGGGCCCACCACCCGCGCCGCATTCATCCCGCCCATCTGCAGCGCCATCGCGTTCCCCAGCCCCTGCCGCCCCACGATGCTCACCACGATTGCCTGTCGCGCCGGCATGATGAATGGGAACGTGCAGCCCATGAAGAACACCGCGACGAGCATGTGCCAAAACTGGAGCGTGTCGGTCAGCAAGAGCACCAGGATGGCGAGCTCGTTGAGGACCAGCACCGATTGCCCGGTGAGGATCAGCCGCCGCTTCTCCACGCGGTCGGCGATCACGCCGCCGAACGGCGAAACCACGAGCATGGGGATCGCCACCACCAAATTGATCAGGCCGAGCGCGAACTCGCTCTTCGTCAGGTCGTAGGCCAGGTACGACCGCACCACGAACTGGCCGTTCATCGCGAAGAAGAAGGCGATGTTGCTCGCATACATCCAGCGGAACTGCTGGTGTTTCAGCGATGAGAACGCGCCCGCACGCGGGGCCGTTGGTACCTCGGTGAAGCGAGCCATTTGGTTAGCCTAGCAGGAAAGATCCTC
>JAHDWR010000323.1 GCA_023382755.1 Dehalococcoidia bacterium | reverse complement strand
CGACGCTCATGCTGGCGAAGAACATCCATCCGAAGGTCGTCAGCGAACGCCTGGGCCACGCATCGATTCACATCACGCTGGACACCTACTCGCACGTGTTGCCTCACCTGCAGGATGAGGCAGCGACGGCCATGGACCAGGTCCTTCAATTTCGGGCGAACGACGGCCCGGGCAAAACCTCAAGCCATCGCGACCACGCCTGACCAACGGTGGACCGTGACGGCCAGGACCAGAGGCCGCGCAGCTAACCCGGCGCGGCGCCCACCCAGATGAGGCGGGCCGTTCCGCGGACGAGAGCTTGATCGAACTCGCCGCCGTGGGCGCCAATGCGCTCGAACAGGGCTACTCCCGCCATCGAGCTCACGAGGGCGAGGGCGACGGTTTCCGACGAGCCTGGGGCGAGAGTGCCGCGGTGCTCAAGCATCGCCAGCCACTGCTGGAGACCCGTGATCAGCCGGTTGAGTGGGGACTCTGGATAGCGTTCGACGAACCGCTCATAGCTGAACTCCGGGTGCGTCACCAGCGGCAGCAGCACGGGCATGATCTCGCGGAAATAGGCCAGCACCCGCTCCGCAATCTCCTTGAAGCGGACTGACGGCTCCTCTCCCGCCGGCCGCGCAGTAAGAATGGCATGAAGGTCGGGGCCCGGCGGGACCATCGCGGCGAAGAACAGCTCGGCTTTCGTCCGGAAGCGCTGGAAGAGGATGGCCTCGGAGACGCCGGCGAGTTGCGCGATCGTCCGCGTCGAGGCGCCAAATCCCTCCGCGACGAACTGCTCCCTCGCAACGGCGAGGAGTTCTGCGTCGTCCAGCCGCCGCTTACGTGCCACGCTGCTTCATTCCTGCACGCTCCTTGCCAGGAAGAGGGCGGTCGTGCCAGACGAACCTTCGCGGTCGATGACGAACCCGGCCTCGGATAGGGCTTCCCGCCAGAAGGCGCGTGGCCGCATCCGCCAGATGAGGGGGCCATAGGCGATGGTGAGCCAGAGGTTCGGCACGATCACCAGGAGCAGGAACTGCCCACCCGGGACGAGCACGCGGCTCACCTCGCTCAGGGTCCGGCGAATGTCGTCGGGCTGGAGGTGATCGATCGCGGCGGAGCTCGCGGCCGCATCGAAGGACCGGTCTTCGAACGGCATCTGCCGCATGTCCCCCGACTGGACCGTGGCGCTATTGGCCAGGCCCTCCAGCCGGAGGTTCCGCTCGGTGTTGGCCGAGCCGTGGTCACGGATGTAGGTGGCGCTGAAGTCGTCGAGTCCGACGATGGTCGCGTTTGGCCTGGCACGGGCGATGGAAATGGACATCCTCCCGGACCCGCAGCCGACGTCCAGCACACGCCCGGTGCCACTCGCGAGAAACGTCACATCCGGAAGCGTGCGGACCTGGTTCATGCGGACGCCGAAGCGCATCACCAGGAATCCCGCGAAGGCCCAGCTGGAGATGACGGCGAGCGGCGCCCATACCCACCACGGCGCACCGATGAGCGCCACGGCGGCGGTCGCCGCTCCGAAAAGGGCGGCCGGGATGAGGTGCCCCCGGGTCCATGCCCAGTGATACCCGAGGTTGGGTGAGTGGGAAGCGGAAACGGCCGTGGTGAGCTCGGGGTTCAGTTGCTGGGACACGCCACACCTCGAATCGATAAATAAGTGAGTGCTTGCTTAGTTTAGGTGTTCACGGTAGGTTGTGGCAATGGCTGATCCAACCAACGTGCGCGGCGCCCCGCAGCCGGAGGCCTACGATGGCTATGTCCTGGTGGGCGGCCTCCGCCTGCACTACCGCGACTGGGGCGACCCTCAGGTGCGCCCGGTCGTGCTTCTCCATGGAGGCACGAACCATGCCCGGATCTGGGACTCAACCGCCCGTGCGCTCGCACCGAACTTCCGGGTGATCGCCCTGGACCAACGCGGCCACGGGGAGTCCGCCTGGGCCGCCTTCTATTCGACCGAGGAGATGGCCCAGGACCTCGACCGGTTCGTGTCGGCGCTCCGCCTCGACGACTTCGACCTGGTTGGGCACTCGATGGGCGGCATGAACGCCCTGGTCTATGCAGCCGGCCGGCCGTCACGATTGCGGCGGTTGGTAATCGTCGACATCGGCCCCGATATGGTGCCGCCTGGCTACACATTCATAGAGCGGGAAGTCCGGCCGCACGACGTCTTCGCGACGCCGAAGGAGGCGATCGAGACCGTACGCTCGCACAGCCCGCGAGCGGACGCTGCCGAGTTGGTCCACCGCGTTCGCAACAACCTGCTGCGGCTGGCCGATGGCCGCTGGACCTGGCGGCACGACCCCGCAACCGCCAATACGCGCCCTCCCGGCACGAACGAGGCGATCTGGGCACGCTGGCGGTCCATCGTCGCGCCCACGCTCCTCGTCCGGGGCGACCTCAGCGGCCTGCTCTCCGAGGAAAGCGCGCAACGCATGGTCCGGGAGCACTCGGACTGCCGGCTCGTCGAGATCGCCGAGGCCGGGCACTCCGTCCCATTGGAGCAGCCGAAACGGCTCCTCTCCGCCATCCAATCCTTTCTGTCGGAGTAGGGGGCCGAGGCTGTGGATGTCGAGAACTTCAAGGCCCTTGGCCTGGACAAGCCGTTCGACGCCGCCCGGGCGGGCCGGAGCGCCTCGCCGGCCGACTACGCGCGCTTTCTGCGGCCGCCCGAAGACGACCAGTACTCACCCTGCCCCGAGGCC
>JAHDWR010000322.1 GCA_023382755.1 Dehalococcoidia bacterium | reverse complement strand
CGCATAGGGGATTCGAACCCCTGATCTCCGCCTTGAGAGGGCGGTGTCCTGGGCCACTAGACGAATGCGCCGTACCGTTCAGGATAGCTGTTGGCCGCGAGTTCGGGCAAGGAATCGCCGCGTGAGGTGGCTCCCGATCGTGGCCGCCATCGCCGTCGCCGCGCTGCTCCCCGGCGGCTGCCGCGGGCCCGAATCCAACCCGTTCGAGACGCGCCCGCTCACTCCCGAGCTGCAACAGATGCTAGAAGAGATCGCCGGCCTCCGCGGCCTCGATCCACCACCCGCGCTCGAAGCCGGGACGGTATCGCGGCTCGACGTGAC
Source organism: Dehalococcoidia bacterium (assembly GCA_023382755.1). Lineage (GTDB taxonomy): Bacteria > Chloroflexota > Dehalococcoidia > Tepidiformales > Tepidiformaceae > Amarobacter. Next base: position 2,369 of record JAHDWR010000322.1, on the reverse strand, counting down.
CGCCCTCCTCGATAGCCAGCTCACCGGCGCCGACCGCGAGTGGTTCGCGAACACCACCACGCTCTACCGGCTGCTCGGCCACCTCGGGCCCGACGAGGACTACCTCTCAGCGTTCCGCGCCTTCGGACAGGGCGCGATCATTGGGCTGTACTCCCCGGCCGAAGACCGCCTCTGGGTTGTCCAGCGCGAACCGGAGATCGACCTTGACGCGATGAGCGAGCACGAACGATCCGCGCTCGCGCACGAGCTCGTCCACGCGATCCAGGACTACCACTTCCCGCTCGATGAACTGTCGGAGCGCACCGCGACGAACCTCGACCGGGGGCTCGCCGCCACGGCGGTCATCGAGGGCGACGCCGTGACCCACCAGGGGCTCTGGGATGGCCGCCAGCTGGCGCTCCCCGGCGGCACACGGCTGTTCCTCAGCAGCGGCCTTTCCGCATCCAGCACACCACCGTCCATCGAGCGCGAACTGCGCTTCCCCTACACGACCGGGGCCGAGTGGGTAAACATCGTCCGCAGCCTGGAGGGCACCGCAGCCATCGACCGCTACCTGGCGGGCGAGCCGATCGCCACCGCTCACATCCTGCACCCCGAATTGCGCGCCGCGGGCTGGCAGCCAGAGGGAGTCGCGCTCCCGGACATCGCGCCGGCGCTCGGCGGCGGCTGGAAGCGCGAATCGGGCGGGACGTTTGGCGAATTCCACCTGCGCAACTACCTGGAGCTGCGCCTTCCTGCCCTGCCCTCGGTGCAGGCGGCGGCTGGCTGGCGCGGCGACCGTTATGACGTGTACGTGGATGGCACCGACTCGGTAGCCACCTTCCGCACGCGGTTCGCCGACGGCCGGGAAGCCGCCGGGTTCGCCGCCGCCCAGCGCGAGATGCTGGCCGCGGCCGGAGCCACCCGGACGGAGTCGCCCGCGGGGATGGTGGCCGAGCTGCGGGACGGCCGGACCACCATCCAGCTGCCATCGCCGGACCCGGCGGAGGTGCTCTTCGTCGTTGCGTCGTCGCGAGCCGTGGCCGAGCGGGCCGCGGAAGCGCTCGCCAACGCCTGAGCGTTATCCGCGGACGCGCGCCGCGACCGTCGAGGCCACCCGGAGCGGCGACAGCCCCGCCGTGTCGACGAGGTCGCCAAAGGCCGGGTCGTTCGCCATCGCCAGGCCGGATTCGAGGTGATCCCACCACCAGTCGTGGCTCCCGCGCGCATCGGGCCGGCCCAAAACCCTCCCGCGGATCTCGTCGGCGGATGCGGTCAGTTGGAACAGGCGCAGGTCGCGATCAACTCGCCGAAGCCCCGCAACCAGTTCATCCAGGTAATCCCTGCGCCAGACGGTCATCGGCATCACCACGTTCCGGTGGCGGAGCCGGCACAGCCGTGCGCCCACGGGCACAAGCCGCCGCCACGCCGCCAGGTCCTGGTAGTCCTCCGCCCGGTAGAACGGCCCGAGGGCCATCCGCAACCCGACCCCGATGTGCTCGGGGTTGTAGTGCACGGCATCTGGCAGGAGCGTCGCGAGGATCCTCGCAGTGGTGGACTTCCCCACCCCAAACGGCCCGTTCAAGAACACGATCATGCCGGGAGTCTACTGCTCTTCGAATCTCCAGGACGCGACGCGAGCCACGAAACCACGGCGGAGAGGCTGGCGAGGGGCACTCATGCCTCGCGCCTCGTGGCCCATGCCTACAGGGGCCGGCACACCTCGCAGGGCACGTACCCCTCCGCCAGCGCCTCCTCGGGCGAGCGGAAGGCGCGGTGCAACGCCGGGTCTTCCTCATCGAGCCCCGGGCACGCCGCCAGGCAGAACTCGTGCGTCCCCAGCTGGCCGATGTAACGCGGGGCGTGCTGCAGCCACTCCAGCCGTTCGTGCGTGACACCCTCCGCGCGGAGGACCTGCTCCTTCACTTTCGTCCCGCCCGCCGAGTACTCGCCCAGCGTCCAGTCGGACCGCACCACGCGGTGGCAGGGCACCACGAAGGGCACCGGGTTGTGGCCGAGCGCCGTCCCCGCCGCCCGCACCGCCCCCGGCGACCCCGCGTGGCGGGCAACCCAGTGGTACGGCCGAAGGTGCCCCCTCGGGATGGTCGCTGTCACGCGCAGGACTTCCTGCTGGAAGGGAGGGAGCATACCCAGGAACGCCACCTCGCTGCCCCGCCGCCGCCCGGCGAGCACGGCCGAGACCGCCTCGCGCACGCGTTTCGAATCGCCGAAGCCGGGCTCGAACCCGAGGCCCTCGTCGACGAGCGCGTCGAAGCGCCGCAGGTCGTTCGTTACCAGGTGGATGAGTTCGCCATCGTGTACCAGCCGGACCGGACCGACCGGCAGTTCGAGGTCGAACCAGCTCAGGCTGCGGGTGGCCCGCGCCTGCC
>JAHDWR010000321.1 GCA_023382755.1 Dehalococcoidia bacterium | reverse complement strand
GATAGTGCGCGAAGAGCGCGCGACGGGCGGGCTGGAGTTCGGCGGCGGCGAGCTGCCGGGGATGGCGGCAAAGCTTTCGACCGTACAGCGGCTGACCGGGCGCCCGGGCCAGATCAACTCGGTGAGCGTGGTCTTGAGGGGCGGCACCCGGGGCGGCGTTGAGCGAAGCGACACCGCCGCGGGACGGCTGGAGGCCTTCATCGGGGCTCCGGGAGCGAGCGAACAACTCGGGCTGGGTGGCGCCGGCTTCCAGGTGGAGAAGGTGAAGCAGGACGCGGTGGAGGGGGCGAAACTCATGGCGAGCGCCTTCACGACGATCTTCCTGGTGCTCGGGCTCTTTTCGATCGCGTCTGGCGTCCTGCTGATCTTCATGATCTTCGTGATGCTGGCTGCCGAGCGGCAGCGCGAGATGGGGATTACCCGGGCGGTGGGCGGGCTTCGAATCCACCTGGTGCAGGCGTTCCTTGCCGAGGGCATGGTCTATGCCCTGTTTGCCGGACTCGCGGGAGTGGCGCTGGGAGTGGGCTTTGGCTTCCTGGTCATCATCGGCGGATCGAAGGTAGCTTTCGGGGACGACCTGGGGTTCGTGACGGCCCACGTCACGGCCCGGACGCTGGTGGTGAGCTTCTGTCTGGGCTGGGTGATGACGTTTTCGACGGTGCTCGTCTCGTCGGTGCTCGTGAGCCGGCTGAACATCGTTGCGGCAATCCGTGGTCAGACGGTGGGGGCCGGCAAGGAAGCGCCCCGCGGGATACGGGTCCGGTGGCTGCTTGGGGCCCTCCCGATACTTGCGATCATCCCGCCAGCCGGACTGTATCTGCTGCTTCGGCGGGGGTTTGGGCTCTCGCGAACGTGGGCGGTCGGGCCGGCCGGCGTTATCTTCGGGGCGACCCTCATCGTGGTGGGGCGGGTAACCGACTCGTCGTTCCTGTTCTCGTCTGGCATCTCGACGGTGTTGATTGCCGGGGCGCTGCTGGTGCGGAAGTGGGGAGCGGGCGAGCGGCTTGTCTGGACGGTGACGGGCGCGCTGCTGGCGTTCTACTGGCTGATGCCCTTCGAGCTGAGTGACAGGCTGTTCGGGAAGTTCGACAACAACGGGATGGAGATGTTCCTGCTTTCGGGGTTGATGATCGTCGCGGCGCTGACGCTCATCATCATCTACAACGCGCGGCTGCTGAACGCGATGTACGGGGGGGTGAGCAAGGGGCGCGCCGGCTACATGATCCCGGCGGGTCTGCTTGGCGGGGCGGCGGCGTTTGCGGGCCTTGGGCTGGCTTTGGGCGACGCGGGCGGAGGGTTGGGCGATATCGCCTACCTCGTGGCGATCATCGTGCTGGTAGCGGGCCTGTTCTCGCTCGCGGCGCAGCGATTCCAGGGGCTGGCGCCGGCGCTCCGGATGGGGATCGCCTATCCGCTGGCCAACCGTTTCCGGACCGGGATGACTATCGCGATGTTCTCGCTCATCCTCTTTTCGATCACGGTGATGAGCGTCCTGAACGCCACAATCCTCGAACTCTTCGCCAGCGACGAGGGCAGCGGCGGCTGGGATGTGATCGTGGCGACGAACCGCAACAACCCCATCACCAGCCTGACGGCGACGCTCGAGGACGTGCCTTCGTTCGACGTTTCGGCCATTACCGCCGTGGGTGCGCTGACGCCAATCGACGACGATCGCCAGAAAGTCCGCCAGGCCGGCCACACGGAGTGGGAGCAGTATGTCGTGCGCGCGGCCGACGACGGCTACTGGCAAAACGTGACCACGACGCTGGAGGCGCGCGCAACCGGGTACCGGTCCGACGCTGATGCGTACGCGGCGATGGAACGGGGCGAAGCGTTTGCGCTCATCGAGGCGACGGCCGTCATCACCGGAGGCTTTTCGACCGGAGAATTCCGCACCGAAGGGGTGACGATCACGGACAGCACGTTCGAGCCGTTCCAGGTCGAGATTCGAAACGAGGCGACCCAGAAGGTACTGGCCGTCACGGTCATTGGGGTGTACTCGAACAAGATCCCCGCGGGGCTGTTCCCAGGGCTGACGATCAACGCGGAGACGAGCCGCCGGATCTTCGGTGAGCCGGAGTTCCGCGACTTCCTGGTGCGCCTGGAGCCGGGCACGGACACCGTCGTGGCGGCGGAGGGCATCGAGGCGGCGCTGGTCACCCAGGGCGTGCAGGCGTACTCGGTGGAGAAGATCATCAACGATGCGCTGGGGACTTCGCGCGGGTTGTTGCGGGTGCTCCAGCTGTTCATGGCCCTCGGACTGGTGGTGGGCATCGCTGCGATCGGGGTGATCTCCATGCGCTCGGTGGTCGAGCGCCGGCAGCAGATCGGCATGCTCCGGGCGATCGGGTACGAGCGGGCAACCGTGGCGTGGAGCTTCCTGTTCGAGTCGGCGTTCGTGGCGCTGATGGGCATCGGGTCGGGCGTGGCAGGCGCGGTGGTGCTTTCGCGGAACCTGATTTCCTCGGCGGACTTCATCGGCACGGAGGGACTGGCGCTGTTTGTCCCGTGGCCGGAGGTGATCGTGTTTGCGTTCGCGGCGTTCGGGTTTGCGCTCCTGATGACCTGGTGGCCGAGCGGGAGGGCAGCCAGTGTCCCGATCGCCGAAGCGCTGCGCTACGAATGAGCCGCGGGACTGAAGGACGGCGCGGCACGGCGTAGGATTCGTGCCCATGGAATACGACTTTGACCGGGTGTACG
>JAHDWR010000320.1 GCA_023382755.1 Dehalococcoidia bacterium | reverse complement strand
TTTTCGAAGTCACAACGGACCCAGCGGTCCGATGGCACCGGCTGCCATTCGGCCCCCAGGTGCTGGAGATGCCCGTAGCCGCCCGCGAAGCCGATCCACTTCACCATCCCGGGTTCGAGCTCGTTGGCGCCGCTCCAGTTGCGGTACTGGAAGCCCGCCCAACCGTTGTAGGAGACGAGCTGCCCGGGCTTCACCGAGGGCGACACCTTGGCGCGGACTTCGAAGGAGGCAAGGTCGTTGAACACGCGGACGAGGTCGTCGTCCTCGATCCCGCGCGCGGCGGCATCGCCGGGGTTGACCTCCACGAACGGCTCGCCCCGGTGGGTGCCGAGGATCGTCTCGTTCGCCTGGTTCATCGTGTGGATGCTCCAGCGGTTGTGGCCCGAGGTCATGCCGATGGGGTAGTTGCCGCCCATGTTCGGGTTCGGCTTCCAGACGGGGAGTTCTTCGCCGGCTTCCAGGAACCACTCGTGGTCGATGTAGAACTGTGCCCGGCGGGCGTAGGTGGGGAACGGGTCGCCCGCTTCCGTGTGGTCGCGGAAGGGGACGTGGGTCTTGTTGGGGTGCAGCGGGGAGGCCTGCGAGAGCCCCATCGGGGCGAGGCCCCAGTCGATGAACCGAACGTGGCCCTTTTCCCGCATTACACGCAGGTTGGTGCCCATCGGGAGCGTCCCGGCGAGCGCCGAGTCGCGGATGATCTCGTCGTAGCGGGAGTCCTCGTTATCGAAGTACCCGTTCATGGAGTAGACGCGGGCGAGTTCGTCGTACCTGCGCGGGACGCCGTTGCTCCCGGTGTAGCTTTCCAGGCCGCGCGCCTTCGCCACCTCGGCGATCTTCCGGATGAGGTCGTGGAAGATTGACCACTCGTCCCTGGCTTCGCCGGGTGGTTCGGCCGCCCGGTCTCCGAGAGTGAGGTTCATCACGTGGGGCGTCGGCATGCCGAAGGTGATCTTCTCGTAGTGCTGCGCCACCGGGAGGAAGTAGTCGACGTAAAGCGCGGTCTGGCTCATGCGGAAGTCCAGCGTGACGATGGTCTTCAGCTTGGGCCAGAGCGTCGGCAGGAGGGCCGTCTTGCCGCCGCGAGTGCGCCGGAGCGTATTGCCGCCGCACTCGATGAAGACCCGCGGGGGGTTCTCAGGGCGGGGCCGGTCGAGACCCTGCCACCAGCCCTTCTCCATCGCTTCGTTGAAGTAGTCGTCGAAGTTGCGGGGCAGCGACTCATCGCCCCACTCGCGCGTGTTCCAGCGCTCCTTGTAGCCGGCCTGCCAGTACCACCAGAAGGCCGGCGGTGCCGATGAGCCGCCGCCGACAAGCGTCTGGTCGGTGCGGTTGATCCCGCCGCGCTCCTGGCCGGCCATCTTCTTGGAGATCTCGCGGACGGCGATCTCCGTCGTGGCCGTGGGGTCCATCTTCTTGTAGGCAGCGACTGCCGCATCGCGGGCGGCAAGGACGATCTCGCTGTTTGCGGCGCCGGGGCCGGGTTTGGCCATGGCGATCGCCTGGCCGTCGTTCATGGCGGCAGCCCAGCACCGGATGCCGGCCCCGTGCTTGCCCCAGTTGCCGCTCGCAGCCAGCACCAGGCACATCACCCGCTCGATGAGGTCGCCGTGGTAGAACTTGCAGGCGTTGTAGCCAAGCATGATGTTCGTGCGCTTCGCCGCGATCTTCCGCGCGAGCATGCGGATGGTGTCCGGGTGCACGCCCGTGATGGCCTGCTGCTTTTCGGGCGTGTACTCCTCGTTCAGCTTCTTGCGCAACAGTTCGAACACCGGAGATACCTGCACGGTCGAGCCGTCGGCCAGCTTCACCTCGAAGACGCCTTCGAGGGCGATATCCACGCCCTTGAGGAGCATGTTCGCCCGGTCGGCAAGCTTGAGCCCCTTGCCCGGCACCCACTGGTACATCTGGTCTTCGCGTCCCTGGCCCTCGACATCCGTCTGGCGCAGGTACTTCTTCGTATCCAGGCGCACCAGGTACCCGAAGTCCGTCTGCTCCTTCAGGAACTGCCAGTGCGCGATGTTCTCCTCGATCATCACCTGGACCAGCGCGAGCCCGAAGGCCGGGTCCGAGGCGCCGTTGATGGGGACCTGGTAGTCGGCGTGCGTATGGGAGGCGTTGATGTCCGGGGAGATGTTCACGATCTCGGCGCCGTTGTAGCGCGCCTCGGCAAGGAAGTGGTAGAGCGAAATGCGCGTGAAGACGGGGTTCATGTGCCAGAACAGGATGAGCTCGGACTTGAACCAGTCATCGGCCGACGAAGTGGGGCTGAACTTCCCGAACGTCTCGTAGAGGCCGATCGAGAAGTCGTTGAAGGAACCTTGCAGGTCCAGGATGTGCGTGCCGACAACAGACCGGAAGCGGCCCGACCCCATGCCGCCGCCGCCTTCGGGCGTGCCTTCCTGGACGATGGAGGCCGAGCCGTCGTTCTCGATGGCATCGACCATCGACTCCGCGATCTCCGTGAGCGCCTGGTCCCAGGAGATGCGCTCCCACTTCCCCTCGCCACGTTCGCCGGCGCGCTTCAGCGGGTACTGGACCCGGTCCGGTCCGTAGAGCGACCCACTCCAGGAGGCGCCCTTCTGGCAGCCCATGGGGTTGAAGTCCGGGACGCCCTCTTCGACAGTGGCGATAGTCCCGGACTGCTCCTCGCGGACGACCTTGCCATCCTTCACGTACACCCGCACGGGGCAGTCCCCCGGGTAGCAGTCGACACAGTGGGTCCCCCAGTGGACGGA
>JAHDWR010000319.1 GCA_023382755.1 Dehalococcoidia bacterium | reverse complement strand
CGGCGGGGCGCTGGGCAAACTGGTCGATGAGGCGACGCGTCACGGAAGGCGCGAGAAGCGCTTCGCCTGAGGCCACGACCCGTATGCCGGCGACGAAATCGGCGGCCGGGGTCCGTTTCAGCAGGAAGCCGCTGGCGCCGGCCCTAAGCGCCTCGTAGACGTACTCATCCACCTCGAAGGTGGTGAGGATGAGGACGCGAGAGGTCTCCTTCCGGCCGAGCGCGGCGATCTGGCGGGTGGCCTCCAGCCCGTCCATCCCGGGCATCTGGATATCCATGAGGACCACGTCGGGGTCGAGCTGGAGCGTCAGTTCCACGGCCTCGCCACCGTTGCCCGCCTCGCCGACCACTTCGATGCCGGGTTCGGATTCGAGGATCAGGCGGAAGCCCGCTCGAACGAGCTGCTCGTCGTCGGCCAGCAGGACGCGGATGGTCACTCGGGGCCCCCACCCAGCGGCAGCATGGCATGGACGCGGAACCCGCCCTCCGCCCGCGGGCCCACCGTGAGTTCGCCGCCGAACATGCCCACGCGCTCTCTCATCCCGATAAGCCCGCGCCCCTCGTGATCGTCACGTTCGCCCGGGGACGTAGTGCCGCGCCCATCGTCGGTGATCTCGAGTTCGAGGGTGTCTGGCCAGTATCGTATCCGGACGCAAGCGCGGGCGGGGCCGGCGTGTTTGAGCGCGTTGGTCAGCGCCTCCTGGATGATGCGGTAGGCCGAGAGGTCGACGCTGGAGGGCATGGAGGATGGCGTGCCCTCGACCGTCACTTCGACGGGCAACCCGGCCTCCGAGACCTGGGCGGCGAGGGCATCGATATGGCCCAGGTTTGGCTGTGGGCTCAGCCCGTCCGAATCCGGGTCGCTTCCCCGGAGGACGCCGAGCATGCGCTCCATATCGGTCAGGGCCTGCCTGCCGGTCGATTCGATGGAGGCGAGCGTGTCGCGCACCAGTTCCGGCTTCGAATCGAAGACTCGCTGCGCGCCGCCGGACTGGATCACGATGAGGTTGAGGGCATGGCCGACCATGTCGTGGAGCTCCCGGGCGATGCGCGCGCGCTCGTCGGCGACGGCTTCCCGGGCGCGCACTTCACGGCCGAGTTCGAGGATGGCTGCCCGTTCTTCGACGAGGTCCGTGTACTCTCTGCGGCCGCGCACGTAGGTGCCGAGGCCCCAGCCCGCGGCATAGGTGACGAAGGTGGTGAGGGCCGCGACCAGCCCGGGATCTCCCCGGTTCGTCGTGAAATACACGGTGATGCCAGCGGCGGCGATCGCGCCGGCGAGCAACCCCTTGCGGAAATCAGTGAGCGCGGCAGCGCTGTAGAGAATGACGAGCGCCGCGAACGTGCCGGGCGGCACTTCCTGATAGCCGAGGGCCGCGTGGAGCGAGATCGCGGCCACGCTGAGCGCCAGGGCTCCCAGCGGAGCAACGCAGCGCGCCGCCAGCGGAATCGTCTGCAGGAGGACCAACCCGATCCCGAGGAAACCATCGCTCCGGTAGCGGTCATCGCCCCCAACCCGTGCGGCGACGGTCCAAAGCGCGGCGACGGTGAAGGCTAACGCTAGCAGGGCATCGACCGCATGAGGGTCGACGCGCCGGATCCGATCGAACAGGCCTCTTGTCCGCATTGCTAGCGACACATCCCAAATCTCGCCGGGGCCGCCATCTTATACCTCAACTGGGCCTTGCCTGCCCGGGTTCCTACACGATGACCTGCTCGCGGTACTCGCCGTAGACCTTCCGCCAGAGGTTGCAGACCTCGCCGACGGTGGCGCCTGCATTCACCGCGGCGATGATGAACGGCATCGTGTTGGACTGCGGGTCGCGGCTTGCCTGCTCGAGGGCGGTCATCGCGGCGGCGTGGGCGGTGGCGTCCCGTTCGGCCTTGTGCTTCTTCAGCCGGGCCAGGTGGCGCTGCTCGCCCTCCGGGTCGAACTGGAGGATAGGGATGTCCGGCTTCTCCTCACTGACGTACTCGTTCACGCCCACGATGATCCGGTCGCGCGTGTCGACTTCGAACTGGTAGCGCGCCGAGGCGTCAGCGATCTCCTTCTGGAAGAAGCCCGTTTCGATCACCGGGATGACCCCGCCCAGCGCTTCGATCTGCTCGAAGTACTTCAGCACCTCGTTCTCCATGTCGGTGGTGAGCTTCTCCACGAAGTAGCTGCCACCGAGCGGGTCGACTGTGTTGCTGACGCCGGACTCGTGGAGGATGACCTGCTGGGTGCGGACGGCGAGCCGCGCTGCCTTGTCGCTCGGGAGGGCCATGGCTTCGTCCATCGCGTCGGTATGGAGCGACTGGGTGCCGCCCATGACGGCCGCCAGGGCCTGGATGGCCACCCGCACCAGGTTGACCTCGGGCTGCTGCTCGGTCAGGGAGACACCGGCCGTCTGGGTGTGGAAGCGCATCAGCCAGGAGCGCGGATTCTTCGCGCCGAAACGTTCTCGCATCTGGCGGGCCCAGATGCGGCGGGCGGCGCGGAACTTGGCGACCTCTTCGAAGAAGTCGTTGTGGCTGTTGAAGAAGAAGCTGATGCGACCCGCGAACGAGTCGATGTCCATCCCCCGGGCCAGGCCCCACTTCACGTACTCGATGCCGTCGGCGAGGGTGAAGGCCAGCTCCTGGGCGGCGGTCGCCCCGGCTTCGCGGATGTGGTAGCCGCTGACGCTCACGGGGTTCCAGAGCGGCATCTCGTTGGCGGCGAACTCGATCGTGTCGGTGACGAGCCGCATCGAGTGGTCCGGCGGGTAGATGAACTCGTT
>JAHDWR010000318.1 GCA_023382755.1 Dehalococcoidia bacterium | reverse complement strand
GCCGAGGCTGTCCTCCAGGTCCTCCAGCGCGTCCAGCTCGATGAGATGCGCAATCGCCTGAAGCAGGAGATCCTCACCGCCAGCGGCATGCGCCGGAAGAAGGCGACCAAGCGGCTCAACGTGGTCGAGTCGCTCAAGGATTCGGGCAACAAGCCGGAGTGGATGATCTTCCAGGTCCTCCCGGTGCTTCCCCCCGACCTGCGCCCCATGGTCCAGCTCGATGGCGGCCGCTTCGCCACCAGCGACCTCAACGACCTCTATCGCCGCGTCATCAACCGCAACAACCGCCTCAAGCGCCTCCTCGACCTCGGCGCCCCGGAGATCATCATCCGGAACGAGAAGCGCATGCTGCAGGAAGCCGTCGATTCGCTCATCGATAACGGCCGCCGCGGCCGCGCGGTGAGCGGCAGTGGCAACCACAAGCTCAAGAGCCTCAGCGACATGCTCAAGGGCAAGCAGGGCCGCTTCCGCCAGAACCTCCTCGGCAAGCGTGTCGATTACTCTGGCCGCTCGGTCATCGTCGTCGGCCCCGAACTCAAACTCTCCCAGTGCGGCCTTCCCAAGCGCATGGCGCTCGAACTCTTCAAGCCGTTCGTCATGCACTCCCTCGTGGCCAAGGGCCTCGCCCACAACATCAAGAGCGCCAAGCGCATCGTCGAGCGCGCCCGGCCCGAGGTCTGGGACGTCCTCGATGAGGTCATTCGTGATCGGCCGGTGCTCCTCAACCGCGCTCCCACCCTCCACCGCCTCGGCATCCAGGCCTTCCAGCCCGTCCTCATCGAGGGTTCGGCCATCCAGCTTCATCCCCTTGTCTGCGCCGCCTTTAACGCCGACTTCGACGGCGACCAGATGGCGGTCCACGTGCCCCTGAGCCGCGAGGCTGTCGCCGAGGCCAAGCAGATCCTCATGTCCTCGCGTAACCTGCTGTCTCCCGCAAGCGGCGACCCCATCGTGGCTCCCTCGCTCGACATGGTGCTCGGCTGCTACTACATGACCGACATCGATGCGACCGCGCGCGGCGCCTACCGCGAAGCCAACGGCCGCCCGGTCGAAGGACACTTCGGTTCCTTCGAAGAGGCAAAGCTCGCGTTCGACCTCGGCATAATCGACCTGCGCGCGCCCATCCGGGTCCGCACAACCAAGGCAGTCATCGGCGAAGGGGGTGTCGTCGCCGAGCCCGGCGTCGCCGCCAATGGCAACCTCCGCACCCACACCATCGATACCACCGTGGGCCGCATCATTTTCAACGAGATCCTTCCCGTTGAGCTGCCCTTCCAGAACGTCATCATGGACCGGCCGAACCTGCGGAAGGTGGTTGCCACCTGCTACCGCAGCCTCGGTGGCGAAGCGACCGGCGAGGTGGTCGACCGGATCAAGTCGACCGGCTTCCACTACGCAACCCGCAGCGGCATCACCATCGCCATCCACGAAATCCAGGTGCCCAAGAACAAGCCCCAGCTCCTCGAAGCCGCCGACAAGAAGGTCGACGAACTCGTTGAGCAGTACCAGATGGGCCTCATCACCGATGATGAGCGCTACCAGGGCACCGTCGAGATCTGGGCCGATACCACCACCCAGGTGGAAAAGGCCATCAAGGAGCGCATGCCCGAATACGGCTCGCTCAACTACATGGCGAGTTCGGGGACCAAGGGTAACATCACCCAGATTCGCCAGATGGCCGGTATGCGCGGACTCATGGCCGACCCCAACGGCAAGGTCATCGAGCTGCCTATCCGCGGCTCCTTCCGTGAAGGCCTGTCGGTGCTCGAATACTTCATCTCCACCCACGGCGCCCGCAAGGGCCTCGCCGATACCGCGCTCCGCACCGCCGACTCCGGCTACCTCACCCGCCGCCTCATCGATGTCGCCCAGGATGTCATCATCCTGGAGGAAGACTGCGGGACCACATCCGGCCTCTGGATCGAACGCGACACCAGCGTCGATGCCAGCGAGACCCTGCGCAGCCGCATCCTCGGGCGCTACGCCGCGATGGCCGTGGTCGATGAAGCCACCGGCGAAGTCATCTGCGACCGTGGGACAGAGTTCAGCGAGGCGATCGCCGACGAGATCGACGCGCGTAACATCCAGCGCGTCTTCGTCCGCACGCCCATGTCCTGCGAGGCCGAACGCGGCCTTTGCCAGCTTTGCTACGGGCGCGACCTCGCCCGCGGCGAACTCGTAAAGCTCCGCACTGCCGTCGGCATCATCGCGGCGCAATCCATCGGCGAGCCTGGCACCCAGCTCACCATGCGCACCTTCCACACCGGCGGCGTCGCATCCCAGACCGACATCACCAGCGGCCTCCCCCGGGTGGAGGAACTCTTCGAGGCTCGCGCCCCGAAGGGCGAGGCCATCATCAGCGAAACCGACGGTGTCGTGGACATCGTCCAGGAAAACGAACGCCGCATCGTCCGCGTCACCAACGTCGATACCCTCGTCGAGGAGTACGAGGTCCCTGCGAAGGGTGAAGCGCTCGTCAAGGACGGTGACCGGATCGTGGCCGGCACGGCCATCGCCAGGGGCCCCGAGAACAAGAAGGACACCACCGCGGTGGCCGAACAGGTCGTCTCTCGCATCTCCGGTGTGGTGCGCGTCTCCGGCAAGTCCAAACTCCAGGTGGTCTACGAAGAGCGTGAAGAGCGCGAGTACGCCATCCCGGCAGCCGCTCGCCTGCTCGTCGAAAACGGCCAGATGGTATATGCCGGCGACCAGCTCACCGAAGGCGCCAAGAACCCGCAGCACATCCTCCACATCCAGGGCCGCGACGCCGTC
>JAHDWR010000317.1 GCA_023382755.1 Dehalococcoidia bacterium | reverse complement strand
CATCGTCTCGCTCGACCGCGCCCGTGGCGAGGAAGGGTGGGATACCCTCGCCGTCCGTCACGAGTCCGGTGAGATCTTCGAGGCTCAGGTCACCGGCCACAACCGTGGCGGTGTCCTGGTGAACGTCGATGGCGTCAACGCCTTCGTGCCGCTTTCTCAGATCGATAGCGTCCGGCGCGATGACCCCGATGCCGCAAATCAGCTCGCCAACCTTGTCGGCAAGCCCATCCGCCTGAAGGTCATCGAACTCAACCGCAAGCGCAATCGCGTCATTCTCTCCGAGCGCGCGGCCATGGCCGAGGTCCGCAAAGGTCAGAAAGACCGCGTCCTCGAAGAGCTCGAGGAAGGCCAGATCCGCACTGGCCGCGTCTCCTCCATCACCGATTTCGGCGTCTTCGTCGACCTCGGCGGCGCCGACGGGCTCGCCCATATGACCGAGTTGACCTGGGAGCGCGGCAAGAAGGCGAAAGAACTCTTCAGCGTAGGCGACGAAGTCCAGGCCTACATCCTGAAGATCGACCGTGAGAACAAGAAGATCTCGCTCTCCCTGAAGCGCGCCCAACCCGAGAAGTGGGACACCACGGTCGACCGCTTCGTGGTCGGCCAGATCCTCATCGGCCGCGTTACCAAGCTGATGGCGTTCGGCGCATTCGTGCGGCTCGACGGGCCGGTCGAAGGCCTCATCCATATTTCCGAACTGTCGAACCGCCGCATCCAGCACCCGAAGGACGTGGTGAAGGAAGGCGATGTTGTGCCGGTCAAGCTCGTGCGCATCGAGAAGGACCGCCACCGCCTCGGCCTCAGCCTCCGCCAGGCCCGCAGCGATGCCGAAGCCATGGGCTTCCAGTTCGACGCCAACGGCGCGGTCATCGACTACCCGGAGGATGTCCGCGAACAGTTCCAGCTTCCCCCGCGCGACAAGTCGCTCCCGCCTCCGCGGCGCGAACCTCGCACCGCCCAGGAAGCGATCGAGCAGGCCGTTTCGCGCGATGCCGAGCCAATCTCCGCCTTCGCCCATGCCTTCCAGCAGGCTCTGGAAAAGGAAGAAGGCGGCGGGCTCATCGAAGAGGCTGGGGACACCACCGACGAAAGCAAGGTAAATGCCGGGGCGACGGCCGAGGCCCCGGTAGTGGAAGATGGATCCGCAGAGCAGGCCGCAACTGAAGCGCCCGCCGTCGCCGAAGTTGGGACTGAGGCTCCGGCGGCCGCCGAAGTTGAATCGGACAAGGTCTCTGCAGTGGCAGGCGAACCCGGAGAACCTGCCGGGGACGTAGCTAAAGCAGAATCGACTGAGGAGGCATCTGCTGACGGCTCCTAGTCGTTCTTTGGGCGTACCCAGAGGGTTGGAGAAGGAACATGGCCGATAGGTTCGACAAGTTCACCGAGCGCGCACGCCGCGTGCTGACGCTCGCACAGGAAGAAGCCCACCGCTTCAACCACAACTATATCGGCACCGAGCACATCCTCCTCGGACTGGTGCGCGAAGGCGATGGCGTCGCCGCCAAGGTGCTTGCCAACCTGGGCGTTGAGCTGAACAAGGTCCGCTCCGCCGTCGAATTCATTATTGGACGTGGCGATCGCACCGTCCTCGGCGAGATCGGCCTCACGCCACGCGCGAAAAAGGTCATCGAGCTCGCCGTCGATGAGGCCCGCCGCCTCAACCACAGCTACATCGGCACCGAGCACCTGCTCCTCGGCCTCGTCCGCGAGGGCGAAGGCATCGCGGCCGGCGTCCTCGAAAGCCTCGGCGTCAACCTCGAGCGCGTCCGCGCCGAAACCACCCGCATCCTCAGCCAGTCGGCCCCGCAGGCTGCCAGCGCTGGAGCCGGCGCCCGCCAGGCCACCCGCACGCCCACCGTGGACCAGCTCGGGATCGACCTGACCGCCGCCGCCCGGAACGGACAGCTCGACCCCGTTATCGGCCGTTCCAACGAGCTGGAGCGCGTCGTCCAGATCCTTTCGCGCCGGACCAAGAACAACCCCGTGCTCATCGGCGAACCGGGCGTTGGCAAGACGGCCATCGCCGAGCTCCTCGCGCAGCGTATCGTCTCGGGAGATGTCCCCGAGACGCTCCAGGGGAAGCGCCTGCTCACCCTCGATATCGGGTCGCTCGTCGCCGGCACCAAATACCGCGGCGAGTTCGAAGAGCGCCTCAAGAAGGTCATCGAGGAGATCAAGGGCTCCGGCAACTGCATCCTGTTCATCGATGAGTTGCACATGCTCGTCGGTGCCGGAGCGGCCGAAGGCGCCGTCGATGCGGCCAACATCCTGAAGCCCTCGCTCGCCCGTGGTGAGCTCCAGTGCATTGGCGCCACCACGCTCGACGAGTACCGCAAGCACATCGAGCGCGATGCCGCCCTCGAACGCCGCTTCCAGCCGGTCATGGTCGAACAGCCCACCGTCGAGGAGACGATTGAGATCCTCAAGGGCATCCGGCCCCGCTACGAAGAGCACCACAAGCTCAAGATCAGCGACTCCGCCCTGACCGGCGCCGCCGAACTCTCGGCACGCTACGTCAGCGACCGCTTCCTGCCGGACAAGGCGATCGACCTCATCGACGAGGCATCGAGCCGGGTCCGCATCCGGCGCGCCGCCACACCGCCCTCCCTCAAAGAGGCGATGAAGGGCCTCGAAAGCCTGCGCCGCGAGAAGGACCAGGCCATCTCTTCGCAGCAGTACGAATACGCTGCCGAACTCCGCGACCGCGAGCTCAAGCTCCAGGACAAAATCAAGGAGATGGGCGAGTGGGAGGAGGGCGAGGAAGGCATCGCCACTCCGGTCG
>JAHDWR010000316.1 GCA_023382755.1 Dehalococcoidia bacterium | reverse complement strand
CCCCTCCCGCCAGGAGCAGTATCTCACCCGCTCAACTTACTTGCTACGGCACTAGGACATCGATCCCTGCCGTGTTTCGAACAGTTGGCATGGCGATCAAGCCGCGAAGCGAGAGCTCAAAGCAAACGTAATACACGCCTGCGTTGCCTATAGTCGCCGGCTGAATTTTCGGCGGCTGCTTGTGAGCAAACGGCGGCATCCCTTACTCCGTCAGGCGGCGGTAGAGCGTCGGCAGGCGGCTTGGCAGCGCCTCGATATCCGCGACCACCTCGTAGCCCATGTCTTCACACATGGTCTTCAGGTAGTCGTGGCCGGCCCGGTCAACGGTGAGCGCGAACGGCGTGATGCCGTCGCGCTTGGCCTCGTTGAGCGCCTGCTTGGTGTCGTGGATGGCGTACTCCTTCTCGGTCCTGTCGCGCCCATAGCCGTGGTCCTGGGGGCGGCCGTCGCTCAACAGGAAGAGGATCTTCACTTTGGCGTCGGTCAGGTTGAGTTTGTGCGTGGCATGGCGGATCGCCGGGCCCATGCGCGTCGACCGGATCGGGGTGATCTTGTCGAGCCGGTTCTTGATCTTCTGGTTCAGCGTCTCGTCGAAGTCCTTGATGACGAAGAACTCGACGTTGTCCCGGCCGTAGCCGCTGAAGCCGTAGATGCCGTACTGGTCGCCGATGGTCTCGAGGGCAGTCATGAGCAGGACCGTCGACTCTTTTTCCAGGTCGATGATCCGCTTGGGCGGGGCGGTCAGCTCCTGCCGGCGCTTCGAGACCCACCAGCTCAGGTACTTCCGCGGGTCATCGTCGTAGTCGTCATCGTCGTAGCGCTTCTCGCGCTTGTTGATCTCCTCGTCCGTGCTGGCCGACATGTCGATGAGGAACGCGACGGCAACGTCGCGCTCGATCTTGTTGCGCCGCCAGTAGATCTTCTCGTTGGGGTTCGCGCCGATGCGCTTCTCGATCATCCACTCGATGGCTGCATCCAGATCGAAGTCCTCGCCGTCGGGGAGGCGCTTGAGCTTCCGGAACATCTCGGGCTTCATGAGCTCGAACTGCTTGCGCGTCTGGGTCACGAGCCCGGCGTGTTCGCGCAGCGCGTTCTCGTAGAAGTTGTCGTCACCCTCCTCGAGCTTGGACTCCTTCACGGCGCACCAGCGGGGCTTGTAGTCCTGGGCGCGGAAGTCCCACTCGTCGTAGTAGTAGATGGTGACGATCGGGATGAGGGGCTCTTCACCCTCGCCAGAACCGGTCGAGTTGTCGCTCGTGGGCTCGCCCGAGTCGCCCTTTTCTGATGAGGGCGTACCGGCTTCCTTCATCAGGTTCGACATGAACTGGCCCGTGGACGCGTCGAGGTCGCCTTCGTACATGGCATCCAGGTCGATCTCGACGCTCTTGGCCAGGAGTTCGGCGAGTTGCTCGGGGGTGAGCGGCACGGGTGATTGTTCGCCCGCGTCTCCGCCCTGGGCGTTTTCCTTGAGCTTCATCAGGAGGTCGACCAGCTCGGGCTTGAAATCGCCGCGGAAGTCGATCTCCTGCGGGCTTTCGTAATCCTCATCGCCTTCGCCGGCTTCGACGCCGCCCATCGTCATCTGGCCACCCTGGCCGCCCTGTTCCCCACCACCCTCCATGGGCATGGCCTGGCCCGCTTCCATCGGCGCGACCGAACCCCACTGGTCGTCTTCGAGCCTTTCGAAGATGTTGGGGATGCTCATGGCGACTTCGTAGAGGGCGAGGGTCGCTTCGGCGGCATCCTCCACGATGGCGTGCTCAACCTGGAGCGCGTTCAGCATGCCGAGCGCGCGGCTCATCGGTTCCTCGCGCTGGCGCGGCCACATGATGGCGTCGACGCCGTCCAGGCTGGCCCGGACAAGGTTCTCGACGAAGGCATTGCGAAGGGGCATCTGGCGCACGTCCGGCCGCTTCGCAAGCTCCTCTTGCTGCATGCGCAGCATCGGCCGGCGGATACCGCCGTAGTCGCGCTTCACGCGCGAGTCCACCCGTGAATCTTCGGCGATGGTGAAGAGGTCGCTGGCGAGTTGACGCTCCGGGAACAGGTCGAAGAAGGCTTCCATGTCGGTAGCCGGGTGTCGGGCCGGGTCGACCAGTGCGGTCCGCCGGAGGGGGAACACGGTACCGGCACGGCCAAACTCGAAGTCGAAGCTGCCGAACTCGATATGCGCAGCCTGGTGCGTGGCGAACACCTTCATGGCCGCGAAGTTCTCGTCCTTTTCGTGGAACCGCTCCATGAGTTCGGGCAGGAAGATGGTGCTGCCGTCCGTGCTGGCCCGGTGCTCGTTCACCCACCCGATTCCCTTATCAGCGAGGGACTCCGCCGTCTGGATGCTCACGTTCGTGCCCGTCAGCGCCTTGCAGTACAGGCGGAGGATCTCGCCGACCTTCGACAGCTCTATCCGGGCTGAGAGGTTTTCCAGGATGTCCTCGCCACGCGTGGACTGAAGCCGGAAATACGCTTCGCCACCTTCGTGACTGGCCTGGAGGATCTTCATGCCGGCGTTGTGCCACGGCTCGAGTTCGTCGATGCGGATGCGCTGGAGGACCGTTGGCACCGCCGCGATGAAGTCCATGGCGGCGTAGGCCGAGTAGGGGGCGAGCTGCTCGGAAAGATCAATGACCTTGTAGTGGTCGTCTGGTTCGAGTTCGTCCAGCGCCGCGGTGGCTTCCTCGAAATACTGGAACGCGCTGCGGTTGTGCCCGCGAGCCACCTGGGCCGCCAGCAGGAGGAAACGTTCGCGCAGGGGCGAATGCACTTTGTGGAGCAGCGGGGCGCCCCGCTCGAAGTAGAGCCTCGAATCGGCCCAGCTGG
>JAHDWR010000315.1 GCA_023382755.1 Dehalococcoidia bacterium | reverse complement strand
ATCCCGAGGACATCGCCCTCATGGCCGACCTCGGCATCCAGACCTACCGCTTCTCCATCGCCTGGTCGCGCATCTTCCCCTTCGGCCGGGGCGCCGTGAACGAGAAAGGCCTCGCCTTCTACGACCGCCTCATCGATGCCCTCCTCGAACGCGGCATCGAGCCCGCCGTTACCCTCTACCACTGGGACCTCCCCCAATCGCTCCAGGACGTTGGCGGCTGGGCAAACCGCGCCATCGTCGATGCCTTCGCCGACTACGCCCGCGTCTGCTTCGACCGCTTCGGCGACCGCGTCTCCCGCTGGATCACCCTCAACGAACCGATCGTGTTCACCGAGATGGGCCACCGCATCGGCGTCATGGCGCCCGGCATCCGCGACCTCGGCATCTACGCGAAGACGGTCCACCACGCCCTCCTCGCCCACGGCAAGGCCGTGCAGGTCTTCCGCGCGGGCGGTTACAAGGGCGAG
The DNA here is from genome assembly GCA_023382755.1 of Dehalococcoidia bacterium. Lineage (GTDB taxonomy): Bacteria > Chloroflexota > Dehalococcoidia > Tepidiformales > Tepidiformaceae > Amarobacter. Next base: position 2,354 of record JAHDWR010000315.1, on the reverse strand, counting down.
ATCGGCATCACCCACGCCAACACCAGCTACGAACCAGCCGACGACACCCCCGAGACTGCGGCCGCCGTCGAGCTCGCCCGGGACTTCGATACCCGTCTCTTCCACGGGCCAGTCTTCGGCAAGGGCTACCCGGCTTCCGTCGTCCGCAACTTCGAATCGAAGGATGCGCCCTTCCCCGTGTTCCCGGGCGACATGGAGACCATCGCCGCCCCGACGGACTTCCTCGGGACGAATCTCTACTCCCGCGGCCTGATCGAGGCCGACCCCGGCCGCGGCGTCGGCTACCGCCGGGCCATGCCCCGCCTCCCGCTCCTCCCCATGGGGTACGAAGCCGCGCCCCACTCCCTCGGCGATTTCGTCCGCTTCGTCTCGAAGGAATACGGCTACCCGAAGATCTACATCACCGAGAACGGCGTCTGCGACAACACCGAGCCCGGCACCGACGGCACCATCGACGACCACGTCCGCATCGAGCTGCTGACCGGCTTCCTCGCCGGCCTCCACGGCGCCATCCAGGATGGCTGCGACGTCCGCGCGTATTACCAGTGGTCGCTGATGGACAATTTCGAGTGGGCCTTCGGCAACAGCAAGCGCTTCGGCATCGTCCACACCGACTTCGAAACCCTGAAGCGCACACCGAAGAAGAGCGCGGCCTTCTACGCGGACGTCATCCGGCGGAACGGCCTGGAGGCGTAGACGGCCCCGCGCCACCCCGCACCGCCGCCATTTCCGATTCACCATTCACGATTGACCCACCCCTATGCCGCCCGCATCCACAATTGACCGGCCGCAGCCGGAGTCGCGGGGCTCCGCCCCCGCTGAGCCCCGGGAGGGGCACGCCAACGCCGCACCCCACGCGGCCCCGCACCGGTGGGAAGTTCGCAGGACAGACAGGGGAGGAGGGAGGAGGGAGGAGTCCCCACCCGGCCGAGCCCACCTGCACCCCGCCGCGATTTCCGATTCACGATTCACGATTCACGCCGCGTCGAACCGCCCGCCCGCCCGAGGCGCGCCAGGGATGGCGCGCTGGGATGGACGTGCTGCGCGGGGACGTTGCGGGCTGTTGCGAGGCTGGGTCGCCCGGGGTGCGATCCGCTCCCTTGCCGGTCGCGGTTCCATGGCCGGGGCGCTGGGAGCGGGCTGACGCGGGGCCGTGGTGGCACGCCACGGTGCCGCTCCCTGCCGATCGCGGTTCGGAGTGCCATCGGCCCTTCGTCCTTCGCACTCTGCACCGGTCGGGGGGCCGGGCGGGGACTCCTCCCTCCTCCCCCGGGAACCTTCGGGTTGATACCATCGTGTAGGGTGGAAGAGGAGCGGGAGGTGGTAGCGGATGCTGCGCGGCTGGCTGGCACTGGTGGTCCTTGGCGGGGCGCTCTTCGTTGCGTGTTCGGATGGCAAACCGAAAACGCCCACCCCAACCGCGATCGCCTCCGCAGGCGCATCACCCACGCCAGCCCCGCCCGGCCTGAACCATTGCCCCGAAGCCGCCGGCGATCAGATCTGCGCCTTCGCCGCCGCCGCTGAAGGCTGGGTCCAGGCGGGCGACGTCCTTGCCATCATCGGGGGAGGTCCGCTCGATACGGACCACGCCCGCGCCGACATCGAAAAAGGCATCCAAACGGTCCTTCCCGCAACAGCGGACGCACCGCGCAGGCTCCGCAGCATCGCCTGCCCCTACGTGCCGGGCCAGCCTCCCTACCCGGACTGCTCCGAACGGTTCGCCCTCGTCTTCTCGACCTTCGAATTCGACCAGGCCGGGCGCGGGGACACTGGTATGCTCGTCTTTGGCTACGACCTCCTCGCCACCGGACCGCAGCTCTATGGCTACGCCATCCCCGGGGCCACCTGGCAACTCGCCCTGCTCACCGGTCCTGGCAGCGGGGGCGACCAGCTCCCGGGCTCGCCGGAAAACGGGCTGGGGTTCCGCATCTACCCGGTCGAGGTGCTCGCGCCTGGCCAGCCGCCCGCCCCGACCCCCGGCGCCGTCGAGCAGATCGGCGGTATCGACGTCCGCGAACTCACCCTCGGCCCCGAAACCTCCCTGCCCAACGACCTCGTGGTCTACCTCGGCCCGGCGCCGTGGGCGGCCGATAGCTTCCCCATCCTCCTCTGGCGCGTGTACCGCGGCCACGACGGCACGATCCGCCGCGACGACCTCTTCGCGAACGCGAAGGCCCAGTTCGGCTCGCTGGCCATCGTGGGCTGGACCGCCAGCGAGAGCTTCGGCGAGATCGTGTTCGTGGCTTGCCAGGAGGGGCGTTGCCGGGGTGTCAGCGTTGGCGGCTGGGAGGGCCAGTTCGACGTCTACCGTTCGACCGATGGCGGGATTACGTGGTCGGCGTCCGGGCAGGTCT
>JAHDWR010000314.1 GCA_023382755.1 Dehalococcoidia bacterium | reverse complement strand
ACGATTTCTTCGAGGAAGTGGCGGGCGACCGCATGTTCCCGACGTACTTCCGGCCGGGCGGCGTGCAGATGGACCTGCCGGAGAACTACGAGGACCGGGTGCGCTGGCTCCTCGGTTCGATCCGCCAGGGCCTGGAGGACTTCGACGGGCTGCTGACGGGCAACGAAATCTTCGTCGAGCGTTGCCGGGGCCTTGCGCCGGTAACGCAGGAGCAGGGCGTGAACTGGGGTCTCGGGGGCGCCTGCCTGCGCTCGACGGGCCTCGCCTACGACATCCGGAAGGTCGAGCCCTACAGCGTCTACGACCGGCTGAAGTTCGATATCCCGGTGGGGAAGTCGGGCGACGTGTTCGACCGCTTCATCGTGCGCATGGCCGAGGCCTGGCAGAGCACGAAGATCATCGAGCAGTGCCTGGACCAGATGCCGAAGGGCCTCGTGCTCAACCCGGACCTGCCGAAGACGCTGCGCATCGATAGCGGCGAGTGCTATGTCCGGACCGAAGGGACGAAGGGCGAATACGGTGTCTACGCGATGGCGAAGGGCGGCAACAAGCCCTACCGCATGAAGCTGCGCTCCCCTTCCTTCTGTAACCTCTCGGCGCTGAAGCAGATGGTGGTTGGCCACTATGTGGCGGACGCCGTGATCATCCTGGGGTCGCTCGATATCGTCCTGGGCGAGGTGGATAAGTGATGTTGTTTGCCGACCCGCTGTTCGGCCTCCCGTCCTGGGTCGACGCCATCGTCCGGGTGCTCATCGTGATCCTGGTCATGACCCTCGTGGTCGTCTACCTCACCGTGGGCGAACGCTGGGTGGTTGCCCGGTTCCAGCAGCGCCTTGGCCCGCGCAAGACGGGTCCCGGCGGCATCCTCCAGGGCTTCGCCGACGCGCTGAAGCTGGTAACGAAGGAAGACATCCGGCCGACGAACGCCGACCGGTGGGTGTTCGAACTGGCGCCCTACGCGACTTTCATCCCGGTGTTGATGACGCTGGTGGTGTTGCCGTTCGCGAAGGACTGGGGCGTCCGGAACCTGGCGCTCGGGCTGTTCTACGTGTTCGCCGTGCTCGGCCTGAACATCGTCGGCATCATGATGGCGGGGCTTGGATCGGGGAATAAGTACGCGCTTCTCGGCGGCGTACGCGCGGCGGCCCAGATGATCAGCTACGAGATCCCGCTGGTCATCAGCCTGCTGTGCGTGGTGATGATTACCGGCGCGGACATGGGCGGCGGCAACGGCACGCTCAACCTGAACCTCATCGCGGCGCTCCAGGAAGACCGTCCGTACATCGTCCTCCAGCCGCTCGCGTTCCTCATCTTCTTCACGGCGATGCTCTCGGAACTGCACCGCGCGCCGTTCGACATCCCGGTCGCGGAATCGGAAATCGTCGGCGGCTACTTCGTGGAGTACTCGGGCATCCGCTGGAGCATGTTCCAGCTGACCGAGTACGCCTCGATGTGGGGCTTCAGCGTGTTCGGTTCGGTGGTCTTCCTGGGCGGCTGGGCCTGGCCCTTCGGCGTCGATGCACACTGGTCCATCCAGCTGGGGACAACGCTGGTGAAGAGCCTGGCGTTCATCCTGACGATCATGTGGATCCGCGTGACCGTGCCGCGGCTCCGGATCGACCAGCTGATGAACTTCAGCTGGAAAGTCCTCCTCGAACTCTCGTTCCTGCAGCTCATCGTGAACGGCGTGATCCTGCTGTACGACTGGCCGCAGGAGCTGCTGGCGCTGACGAGCGGCATCGGCGCGGTGTTCCTCATCGCCCTCATCATCCGGCACTCGACCACGCGGGCCAGCAAGGGCCTGGTGGGCACGTACCGCACCCTGGGGTCGACCTCGCAATGAAAGGCATCCTCAAAGGCCTCGGCGTTACCTTCTCGACCTTCACGCGCAAGCCGGTGACCGTCCAGTACCCGGATGTGAAGCACGTGCTGCCGGTGCGCCAGCGCAGCTTCCCCGTGCTGACGTGGGACTTCGACCACGATGAGCCGTTCTGCACCGGTTGCAACGTGTGCGTGCGCAACTGCCCGGTCGACTGCATGACGGCCGTGATGATCGACAACCCGAAGTACGCTGAGGGCACGAGCAACCGCCGCAAGATCGTCGAGAAGTTCTGGATCGACTACGCGCGCTGCATGCGCTGCAACATCTGCGTCGAGGTCTGCCCGTTCGAAGCCATCGTGATGGACAACAACTGGACCGGTCACGAGCACTCGGTGTACGACCGGCGCGACCTGCACATGGACATCGACGAGCTCACGAAGGTGTCGCGCACCGGGCAGCTCATGCGGCCGTTCCGCCCGCAGGACAACATCGAGATGCTCGAGCGCCAGGTGAAGGGCGAAGAGCCGCCGGAGCCCACGTTTGTCGGGGCCTTCCCGGAGAACCGCCAGGCCCAGCTCGAGCGCATCGCACAGGGCCTGCCGGCAGCGATCCAGGAGCGCGAGCCAGAGGTGAAGCAGGCCGCCGCGAAGGCTGGCGCCGCCGCGGCCGCCGGGGGCGAAGAGGTCGAAATCCTTTCCGAATCGAAGATCCGGGCCAAGCGCATGCGCGCCGAACGCCAGGCGAAGGAGTACCAGGACCGCGGCGAGGCTGTGCCGCAGGAGATCCTGGACGCGATCGAGAAGTACCGGAACATGAAGCCGGGCGAGGCCGCGTCCGCGGGCGGTGGCGCTGCCGCGGGCGGCACCGGCGTGGTGCTCACAGGCACGAACCCGGATGGGAGCATGCGCTTCCCGCCGGGCGTGGGCGATGGCCCGAAGGGCGACCCGAACTCGGCCGAGAAGGTGCGCGCCCGCCGGATGCGCGCCGAGCGCAAGTTCAACGAGCT
>JAHDWR010000313.1 GCA_023382755.1 Dehalococcoidia bacterium | reverse complement strand
CGCGAGCTTGCGGTTATGATTGACGACAAACTCCTCGGCCAGCGCCCGGCCACGGAGCCCACGCCCATCCCAACCCCGGCCATCATCGGGGTAGACGCAGATTGAGCGGATAAACCCGCGGGGAGGTTGTGTGCGCGCGCGATGGCTGGGCATCCTTGCCCTGGTTCTAGCTGCGGCCACTGGAGCGGCGACCACTCACCTGGACGGCGCGGACGTCAGTGCTGATGCCCCCGAGGCGTACATCGACGTGCAGTTCGATACGGGCGTCTCGGCGCAGCAGCTCCGCACTGACGGACTCCCGCCCACCCTCGAAGAGCAGGGCTTCCGCCGCCTCGCCGTGCCCCCCGGCCGGAGCGCCGACGCCTACCTGGCGGAACTCCGCGCCCGCCCCGATGTCATCTCCGCGGTCAAGGACGTCCCCGTCTATGCGGCCGGCCTGCCCGACGACCCCTACTACGCGGCGAACCAGGCCCAGTACCTGCCACTCGTCGGGGCCCCCGGCGCCTGGGATATCCACACCGGCTCGGACCAGGTCATCGTCGCCGTCATCGATAGCGGCCTCGATGTCACGCACCCCGAGTTCGCCGGCCGCCTCTGGGAGAACCCGATCGACAACAAAAGCGACGGCGTCGACCGCGACGGCAACAAGTGCACGAACGACCGTTACGGCTGCCGCTACGTCTCGTTGACCACCGCGAACGCCGCCCTCTGCGGCTATACGAGCTCCCTGCCGACGGGCCAGATCCTCGACGACATGGGCTCATCGCCATCCAACATCGGTAGCCACGGCACGCTCGTCGCCGGCATCATCGGCGCCGCCGGGAATAACGGCCAGGGCGTCGCGGGCGTCGCCTGGAATGTCCGCCTCATGACGGTGAAGGTGCTCGACTGCCAGGGCGAAGGCCGGATGCCCGATGTCGCCGATGGCATCGAGTACGCGGTCCGCAACGGCGCCAGGATCATCAACGTCTCCGTGGCTTCGAAGCCGGGCGACCAGGATGCTGATAGCCCGCGCCTGCGGGCGGCCCTCCAGCTCGCGCAGGACCTGGGAGTGATCGTGGTCGCCGCAGCGGGCAACCATCCCATCGGCTCGTCGCAGGTGGGCACGGCCTACCCGGCGGCATATACCGAGTTCCCGAGCCTGATCGCGGTCGGCGCATCGAACAACCTGAACAACAACATCTGGGCCGCTTATTCGAACTACGGCCCCGCGATAGACTTCGCCGCGCCCGGCAACAAGCTCGTCAGCACCACCCGGACCGATATCGGCCTCACCGTCCCCTACGCGGAAATCGGCGACCCCCGGGACGGCTACGACGGGGGCACCAGCTACTCAACCCCGCTCGTGAGCGGCATGTTCGCGCTCATGATGTCGCGCAACTCGAAGCTTTCGGCGGCGGACTACATCAAGGCGGCACGCGATGCGGCCACCCCGGCCGAACCGGCGCCCCACGGACAGAACTGGGCCGGCTCGGGCATCATCAACATGGCCGCATCCGTCGCCCGCATCCCCATGTCGATGAGTGGCGCGCCGCTGAAGGATTGGAAGGACGTGCCCGGGGGGACCGCCGTCCAGGCCTTCGTCGATGGCACCGAGTGCGGCAGCACGGTCGCCCAGGCGTTCGGCCGGGCGAGCACGTATTCGATCAAGGTGAAGAGCGCCGCCGAATCGCCGGGGTGCGGGCTTCCCGGGCGCACGGTGCAGATTTACATCGCGGGGTCGCCGGCCAAACCCACCTTCACCTGGGGCGGCGCCAACCAGGACCTTGCCCTCCTGAGCAAGGATGTCAGCTCGGTCTCGCCCGGGCCCGGCGCCGTCGTGGTCCAACAGCTCAACGGGCAATGGTCCAACCTCGTCCACCTCGAGGCGACAGGGGACCTGCCCGGCGCCGCCCCGGGCCTCCCGACGCCGTGGAAGGTGATCTACCGATGGGACCCCCTCAAGATGTTCCTGGATAAGGCTGGCGGCTACCGGCGCTTCGCCCGGCTGGCCCCTGCGTATGCCAGCGACTACCCCCAGATCCAGCAGTACGACGCCTACTGGGTGGATGCGCCGGCGTCCAACATGTCGAGTTTGAACCCGAACCCGCCGCCAGGGCGGACGGTGGCCCTTGCCCCGGGCTGGAACAACTTCACCTACACCGGCACCGCCCAGGCGGTTTCCGAAGCGTTGGCCGGCGTGAAGTACACCCAGGTGTTGCAGTTCGATAACCCCACCAACACCTGGTTCTCCCATATCCCCGGCCAGCCCCGCTACCTGAACGACTTCAACGGCCTCTTCCAGCTCAAGGCCTACTGGGTCTACGTGACTGAGCCCACCGTGCTGGTGATGGATTAGCGCCGGTTTTCCGCCGATACCTCCTGTTCCCTACCGCCAACCGCCTCGCTGCAAATACCCTCACCGCTCACATCGGCAGGGGTCGCGCACATGGGCACTTCGGATTGGGATGTCGTCGTCATCGGTTCCGGGCTGGGCGGTCTCACCGCGGCAGCCTACCTCGCGGCGCTCGGCCGCCGCGTCGCTGTGCTCGAACAGCACTACGTGGCGGGCGGCAATGCCCACGTCTTCCGCCGCATGAAGAAGTTCGAATTCGATGTCGGTGTCCACTATGTTGGCGATTGCGGGCCCGGTGGCGCCGTCACCCGCATGTTCTCCGGGCTCGGCCTCGATAAGAAGATCGAGTGGGTCGAGCTGGACCCCGACGGGTTCGATACCCTCATCTTCCCCGACCTCACGTTCAAGGTGCCCGCCAGCTGGGACCTCTATCGCGAGCGGCTGGTCGCCGCCTTCCCCGACGACGAGTCGGCCATCCACCGCTGCATCGACATCCTCCAGGC
>JAHDWR010000312.1 GCA_023382755.1 Dehalococcoidia bacterium | reverse complement strand
CTGGTCGAGAACAACCTGCGGAGCAGCCAGTACGGCCTGGAGGGCATGGAGAACGGAGCGCCGGGCAACCTCTTCGATGTGGGGTTGCGGATGGTGTTCAGCGTGCTGCTTTCGGCCGGCACCGGTGTGGAGGGGGCGCTCACCGTGGGGCGGAAAAGCCACATGCCGTTCCGGCGGCCGGAGCGGACGTTCTTCGAGCTGGTGGGGAGCTTGCTTTCGTATGCCATCGCGAACGAGCGCCGGATTGCGATGAGCGCGGAGGAGGCGGCAGAGCAGGGGATCATCGCGGGGGCGGCCGCGGCGGTGGCGCGGGAGACGGGCACGCTGGCGATTGTGCGGGGCCTGAGGGAGGTCGTCGGGCGCTTCATTCCCGCGGCTTTCGTGAACTTCGGCTACTTCGAAGGGGCGAGCGTGGTGTTCCCGGCGGGCGATGGCGGGCAGCCTTCGGTGGATGTGGGGCCGAACCTGGAGCGGGCCCGGGACGAGGGGCAGGTGGTGGTGGCGCCCGGCGAAGCACTCACCGAGGAGGCCCGGATCGAGCTCGAACGGGTTGGCGTGCAGGGCCATGTCCTGACCACGGCGGCTTCGGGCGGGCACATCCTGGGGCTGCTGGTGGTCGGTTCGCGCGACCGGTCGTTCGAATTCGGGGCGCGTGAGTTGCGGCTCCTGCGGCTCATCGCCGATATCGCCGGGCCGGCGATGGCGAACGTACGGGCGCTGGAGCGCGAGCGGCAGGAAGCGGAAGACCAGCGCGTGCTCGCGGAGATCGCGGCGGTGTGCGCGCGCGAGGGCGAGCCGACGGCGCTGGTGAACGCGTTGCACCGGCCTCTGCGGGTGCTGGTGCCCCGTCCGGTGGCGGTCTTCGGGTTCCATGATGGCGATGAGATCGTGTATCCACGGGGAGACGGCACGTTTGTCAGCTTCCCGTTCGATGGGTACATGCGGATGGCGGACGAGCTGGGCCAGATCCACGCGCCAGAACTGCCGGACGACAGCGACCCGAACGGGATGCTGCGGCAGTTGGGCCTGCACGCGACGTGCACGACGGCGGTGCGGGCGGCGGGCGCGACGGTGGGTTTCTTCCTGGTGGGATCGCGGGTAGAGGGGTACCGGTTCGGCCGGCGGGAGCGGGCGCTGTTCCGGCTCGTGTCGCAGATCGTCGGGCCGGCGATGGAGAACGCGCGGGCGGCGATGCGTGCGCGGGAAGAGGCGGAAGAGCAGCGGATCCTCGCCGAGGTGGCGGCGGTATGCGCCCGCGAATCCGATGCCGACCGCATCATCAACGCGCTTCCCGGGGCGATCCAGGAGTTCATCCCGGAGCCGCTGGTCCTTGACGGCGAGGTCCACGGCGACGCGACGCATTACCGGATCTCGGACCCGCTGTTGCGCGGGTTCTTCGGGGCGGACACGCTGGTTGTCCCGTTTACGCCGGCGGGTTTCGCGGCGCGCGATGAGGGCCAGGCAACCGGGAACGCCCAGGACCTGCCGGAGGGGAACGCCTACGCCCCGTTCGGCGTGCATGCCTTCGCGCTGACGTCGTACTACTCCGGCGGGTCGGTAACGAGCATGTTCCTGGTGGCATCGCGCGACCCGGCATTCGCGTTTTCGGGCCGGCACCTGGAGTTGCTTCGGAAGCTGGTGCAGGTGGTGGGGCCGGCGATCGAGGCGGCCCGGGCGCAGCAGGAGATTGCGCGCCAGGGCGACCTGTACAGCCTGATCCTGCGGTCGCTCACCGAAGGTGTGGTCCTCATCGATCAGAACGGGCAGGCGGTGTTCGCGAACGATGTTGGGCGGAAGATCTTGCGGGCGCTCAATCCGGACGTCCCGGTGACGGACTGGCAGGAGCTGATGCCGCACCTGCCGCGGGAAGTGCGGGAGAGCTACGTGACGGCGTTCATCCACGGGGAACCGGCACAGGGCCGGGCTTCGCTGACGATCGAGGGACAGCTGACGTACTTCGACTACGAGCTTGTGCCCCTGGCGGACCCGCGGATGAAGGTGTTGCTGGTGGCGATCGACGTGACGCCCGACGTGCTGCGGGAGGAGGAGGAGGAGCGAAACCGGGAGCGGCTGGCGCAGGCGTCGCGGTTGGCCGCGCTCGGGGAGCTGATTGGCGGAGTCGCCCACGAGCTGAACAACCCGTTGACGGCGATCCTGGGGTTCGCGGAGATCATCGCCCTCAACGACGCGGCAGTCCCGGTGAGCGAGGAGATCGCCGTCATCCAGAAGGAGGCGCTGCGGGCGCGGAACATCGTGCGGGACCTGTTGTTTATCGCGCGGCCGGGGACTTCGGAGCGGCAGCTCGTGCCGGTGACGGAGCTGGTGGCGCACATCGAGCGGTTGCGGCGTTCGCACTGGGCACAGCTTGGCATCACGGGGGAGACGAGGATCGAACCGGGGTGCGTGGTCTGGGGCAACGAGCACCAGCTCACGCAGGTCATCCTGAACCTGGTGACCAACGCCGAGCAGGTGCTGGCCGACCAGCAGGGCGCACGGCTGACGATCGCGGCAGAGTGTGGGGGCGGCCGCGCCCGCATCATCGTTGCCGACAATGGGGCGGGCATGGACGAGGCGACCCGTGCCCGGATCTTCGAACCGTTCTTCACGACCCGGCCGGGCCACGGCACTGGCCTGGGGCTCCCGCTTTCGTACTCGATTGTGCAGTCGCACGAGGGTTCCATCACGGTGACATCGGTTCCCGGCGTGGGCACGACCTTCACGATCGATCTCCCCGCGGCGGCGCCTGCCCCGGCCCAGCCGGCGTCGCCCGCGCCGCCTCCGGCGCGGGCGGCATCCCGGGTGCTGGTGGTCGATGACGAGCCGAGTTTGCGGAAAGTGTG
>JAHDWR010000311.1 GCA_023382755.1 Dehalococcoidia bacterium | reverse complement strand
CGGGCGGAGAAGCTATCGCCAACTACGGCGACGTCTCCGACATGGACCAGGCCGAAGACCTGGTACGCACCGCGCTGAACGAGTGGGGCCAGCTCGACATCCTCGTGAACGTCGCCGGCATCCTCCGCGATCGCATGATCTTCAACATGACCGAGGAGGAGTGGGACGCCGTGGTCCGCGTGCACATGAAGGGCACGTTCGCGACCAGCAGGTTCGCTTCGATACACTGGCGGCAGGCCCGCAACGGCGGGCGGCTCATCAACTTCACCTCCGGGTCGGGCCTCTTCGGCGCCCCGGGCCAGCCGAACTACGCCGCCGCCAAGATGGGCATCTGGGGCTTCACCCTCAGTTGCGCCCGGGCGCTCGGGCGTTACGGCGTGACCGCCAACTCGATCGGCCCCGGCGCGGCCACACGCATGACTGACACGGTCCCGACGGAGCGCGCGGCCGGCGGCGCCACCCGCGTCGTCGCCGACGCAGCGAAGGGCACCGAGCGCGACCCGGCGAACATCGCGCCGCCGCTCGTCTACCTCGCCAGCGAGGAGGGCAACTGGATCAGCGGGCGCTGCTTCGGCATCAGCGGCTACCGCATCACGCTCTACAACAACATCGCCCCGCAGGCGGTGCTCCAGGGCAACAAGATGTGGACCACGGACGAACTCTTCAAGCAGATGCCGACCACGTTCAAGCAGTTCATCCCGCCCATCGGCAACTAGCCGCCACCCACGGCAGGCGCGCGAAAGGCCCGGGGCATCCCGGGCCTTTCGCTGTATTGGTCCGCCTGGCGAACGGCTTACGCCCGTGGGAGGCCCAGGCCACGGGTGGCGACGATGTTGCGCTGCACTTCGCTCGTGCCGCCGGCGATGGTGCTGGAGACCGTCTGCACGTAGCTCGCCGGCGCGCGGCCCTTCATCGGGGCTTCGGGACCCATGAGCTGGGCGCTGGTTCCGATCATCTTCATCGCCGAGCGGGCAATCCGCTGGCTCAACTCGGTGTTGAAGAGCTTGGCGATCGATGCCTCGTGGTTCGGCACTCGGCCTTCGGCCTGGATGGTGATGACGCGGTAGCTCAGCATCTTGGCGGTGGCCGCCTCGATCCAGCGGTCCGCGAACTCGTCGCGGGCCTTCGCGCTCGCGCTCGCCGTGGCCGCCGAACCGCGGCTCTCCTTCCAGAACTTCATGTAGTACTCGAGCGTCTGGCGCTGGCCCACCGCGTTGCCGATGGAGGAGCGCTCGAAGTCGAGCGTGGTGGTGCCGATATACCAGCCGCGGTTGACCTCGCCGAGCACGTTCCGGGCCGGCACGCGCACGTCTTCGAAGAAGACTTCGTTGAACATGTGGCCGTTCGCCATGTTGATGAGCGGCCGGACGGTGACGCCGGGGCTCTTCATGTCCATCAGGAAGTAGGTGATGCCGCGATGCTTCGGCGCATCCGGGTCGGTCCGGGCCAGCATGAACATCCAGTCCGCGTTGTGCGCGCCGGAGGTCCAGATCTTCTGGCCATTGATAACGAAGTCGTCGCCATCACGGACGGCCCGGGTCTGGAGGCTGGCGAGGTCAGAGCCCGAGCCCGGCTCGCTGTAGCCCTGGCACCACTGGACTTCACCGCGAAGGATGGCGCCGAGGTGCTCCTTCTTCTGCTCCTCGTTGCCGTGGATGATGATGGTAGGGCCGATCATGGAGGTGCCCATGCCGCCGACATTCATCGCGCGGGCCTCCGCAAACTCCTCGTTCATGATGAACTGCTCCATCACGCTGAGGCTTGCGCCGCCGTACTCCTTCGGCCAGGCGGGGGCGACCCAGCCCTTCTTCGAAAGCTTCTCGCGCCATTCCTTCATGAAGCCGCCGCCGCGGCGCATGGCTTCCATCGGGTTCGCTTCGGGGTCGATCTTCGGCTTTTCGGTTTCGAGAAACGTGCGAACTTCATTTCGCCAGGTAGCTTGCTCAGGGGTATCTCGGAAATCCAAGTGTGTTCCCTCCCGGGGATGCGATGTTAGATGTTGATGGTCGACACACTAGCAAGATGCAACCCTGACGTAAAGGGAAAGGTCACTGAGGCCCGCCACACCCCACGCGCGTTGGGCGCCGGTGCAGCGCGCCCGGCCGCTCTGTAGACTCCGCCATGCAACATCACGGCCCCCACATGGGGGCCCGAAGGAACTGTCTCCATGAAAGTAGGTTCAGGTTTCGGTGGCGGTTGGCTGACCGCCGTCGCCGAACAGGCTCGCCGCGCCGAGGAGCTCGGCTATGACTTCGCTTCCACCCCCGAGACGCAACACGACTCGATCCTTGCGGCCACCCTTGCCGGCGCCAGCACCGAGAAGCTGGAAATCCAGACCAGCGTCACGATCGCGTTCCCGCGTAGCCCCACGGTGCTCGCGATGGAGGCATGGGACATCCAGCACCTGACCAGGGGTCGCTTCACCATCGGCCTCGGCAGCCAGGTGAAGGGCCACAACCAGAACCGCTTCAGCGTGGAATGGCCCGGCGCCCCCGCCACCCGCATGAAGGAATACATCCGCATGATGCGTGCCGTCTGGCATTCCTTCCGCACCGGCGAAAAGCCCGACTACGTCGGCAAGTTCTACCACTTCACGCTCATGACGCCGAACTTCAACCCCGGACCGATCGACTACCCGGACCCGAAGATCGGCCTCGCGCTCGTTGGTGACGCGATGGCCCGCGTGGCGGGCGAGGTGGCGGACGTGGTGATGCCCCACGGCTTCATGACCGACAAGTACATGCGCGACGTCGTGCTCCCGAACGTCGCCATCGGCCTGAAGCGCAGCGGCCGCGCATGGCAGGACATCGAGATCTCCGGCGGCGGCTTCACCGTCTTCGGCGAGACCGAGTCGGAGATCGAGCAGGG
>JAHDWR010000310.1 GCA_023382755.1 Dehalococcoidia bacterium | reverse complement strand
GCATGTTCGGCCTTGCAGAGCGCGAGCGCGCCGCGCGGCCCCCGGAGCGTCTTGTGGGTCGTCGTCGTCACCAGGTCGGCGTGCGGGATGGGGCTCGCGTGCGCGCCTCCGGCCACCAGCCCCGCGATGTGCGACATGTCGACCATGAGCAGCGCTCCCGCGGCCTTCGCGATCTCCGCGAACGCCGCGAAGTCGATTGCCCGCGGGTAGGCCGTCGCACCCGCGACGATGATCTTCGGTTTGGTTTCCAGCGCCAGCCGCTTCACCTCGGCCATGTCGATCACTTCGTTCTCGCGGTCGACGGTGTAGGGGACGAAGTTGTAGAGCCGTCCGCTGAAGTTCACCGGGGAGCCATGGGTCAGGTGGCCGCCCTGGCTCAGTTCCATGCCCATGATGGTGTCGCCGGGGTTGACGAAGGCCAGGTAGGCGGCCATGTTCGCCTCGGCGCCGCTGGTGGGCTGCACGTTCGCGTGTTCCGCGCCGAAGAGTTCCTTCGCCCGGTCGATCGCCAGCTGCTCGAGCCGGTCGCTGTGCTGGTTGCCGGCGTAGTAGCGCTTGCCCGGGTACCCCTCGGCGTATTTGTTCGTGAACACCGAACCTGTCGCTTCGAGGACTGCCGCCGACGCGTAGTTCTCGCTCGCGATCATCTCGAGCGATTCGATCTGGCGCGTGCGCTCATCCTCGATGATGGCGGCAACGGTCGGGTCGGTATGGGAAAGCACGGACATGGGAACACCCTCGCTGGCATGATGGGTACCTCAAGGGTAGTGGCGTTCCCCGGGTGGCGGAAGTGCGCGCGGGCGATGCCCGGTCCCGCGTCCTGGAGTCTGGCGGCCCACAAGACACCGGCCGGGCACTACTGCCCGGCCGGATCGGTGGTGCTGGCGTCCCGCGTCCTGCTATGGCTTCCTGATCGTTATCGACGGGTTGGCCCCGTCGTAGGTGTAGCCAGCGCGCGAGACGCTCGTCACCTGGAAGGTTACGCTGGTGGTCTTCTTCCCGGCGTTCTTGGAAAGCGAGCACTTGCCGTCGGTACCGGTCGTACAGGTCACGGGCGAGCCCCCGTCCCAGCTGCCGGTGACCACGGCACCGGCGAGTGGCGTGGCGCCGCTGGTGATTGTTGTCGTCGCAGTTGCGGTCCAGTTGGCCTTCCCGGCAGTGGCACTGCCTGCCAGCGAGGCGCTCATCGTCGGCAGGCTCGTGGCATTGGCAACGGTCACCACAACGGCAGCACTCGTGGTGCCCTGGCTGGCGGTATCTATCGCCACTGCGGTGAGCGAATGGCTGGCGTTAGCGTACGCGGTGGTGTCCCAGCTCACGGACCATCCGTCGCCGCCGTTCGAATCAACGCCGGCGGATGCCCCGTCGACGAAGAACTCCACCTGCGTCACCCCGTTGTCGTCCGACGCGTCCGCCGCGATGCTCACGATGCCGGAGGCGATGCTCCCCGGCGCGGGGCTCGTGATGCTGACGGTGGGCGGGTTGTCAGCCGGCGTCGCGCCCCCACTCCCGGCGACCATCACCGGGTTGAAGACCGCGGTGTTCGAGACATCCAGGAGCGGCTCCTTGCTGCCGTCGCCAGAGTCATCAGTCCAGTTCACGTTGCCCGCGCCAATCAGCGCGCTGCGGATACCGCCGACGTCGCCAGAGCTGTTCGGATTGGTCCGGCTCGCCAGCAGCGCAGCCGCGCCGGCAACGTGCGGCGAGGCCATGCTCGTGCCGCTAAAGGTGCCGTATCCCCCCGGCACGGTGGACAAAATGCACACGCCCGGTGCGGCAATCTCGACCGTTGGGCCAAAGTTGCTGAAGTCCGCCAGCGTGTCGTCCTGATCCGCCCGGCAGGTCGAGCTGCCGAGGCCACCCGGCAGACCGTCGAAGTCGGCCAGCGCCGAGACGGTCACCACGTCCGGGTGGTTCGCCGGGCTGAACGTGTTCGCGTTCGTGCCATTGTTGCCCGCTGCCACGACAAACACGACGCCCCCCGAGACAGCGTTGCTGATGGCCGTGTTCATGGCCGCGCTCGTGCATTCGCAGCCAAGGCTCATGTTCGCCACTTCGATGGAGTTCGAATTCGCCGCCACGTAGTCGATCCCCGCGACGATCCACGACATGTAGCCGCTCCCGGAGCTGTTGAGCACCTTCACCGCCCACAGCCGCGCCCCCGGCGCAACGCCCACCACGCCGATGCCGTTGTCGAGCGCGCCGATCGTCCCGGCCACGTGCGTCCCGTGCCCGTTGTCGTCGGCGCCGCCGCTGCCGCAGCTCGATTTCCATGGCGCGCCGCCCGAGCAGTTAACGCTGCTGAACACGTTCAGGTCCGGGTGCGTGGCATCGATGCCGGTATCGATGACCGCGACATCGACGTCGACCTGCCAGTCATCCGTCTTGTCGATATCGATGCCCCCGTTTCCCGGCGCGAAGATGCGCTGGATGCCGGTCGGGGTCGTCTGGTCGGCGATCGAGACCACCTGGTCCTCCTCGATCGAGAGCACGCGCGAGTCGGCCCGCAGCGCCGCAACCTGCCGCGGTGAAAGCTGGCCCGCGAACCCGTTCAGCGCGTGGCTGTAGGCCTGCTCCGGGATGGCGCCGTGCCCGGCGGCCACGCTCGCCGCATCGACCCCCGGTTGCAGCACAACGATGTACCGGCCGGGTACCGCCGGCAGTGCCGGGCGGGCCTCGATTGACCCGGAGTCACGCTGGACCGCGAACGCGCTCGCGAGCAGCAGCGCGAAAAAGACGCCAAGGAACCTGGCCATGGTGGGCACTCCAGTGGGCACTCTGCCGGGCAGCCCACGCAGCAGGCTGTCCGCAATCCGTTCCGACGTCGTTCCCTGTCCCCTGCCCGGCGGGCACGCGTTGCCCCCGGCATCCGACAT
>JAHDWR010000309.1 GCA_023382755.1 Dehalococcoidia bacterium | reverse complement strand
TCTCGCCGGCCGGCGTCTTCAGCACCATGTCCGGGTGCTCGCGGAGGGCCGCTGACTCCTCGTTGAGTACGAACGGAGCGAGCCAGAGCCCGGGGCGGTACCCGGCTTCGCGGATCCACCCGGCCAGTGCCCGCATGCCCGAGGGGAACTTCTCGTTCGGCGTGAGCCAGTCGCCAGTGTGCGCCTGGAAGCCGTCGTCGATCTGGACGTACTCAGCCGGGTGCCCGTCCCGGACCATGGCTTCCAGGTTCGCGACCACGTCCGCCTCGCTCACGCGGTTGTAGAAGTAGTACCAGCTGCACCAGCCCGTCGGCACGTGGTCAGGCACGCGGGCGCCCATCTCCGTGGCCACCTCGTCCGCGTACTCCTCGATCAGGTCGAGCGCGTCGTGTCCCTCGGTCAACATGAGCGGCGGAAGTTCGAGCCGTTCGCCCGGCCCGATAACCGCCCCATCGAGGTCGAACACCAGCGCAAGCTGTTCGATGCGTGACTCGTCCGCGTCCACATCGATTTCGATGTCGAAGAAGAAGCGGTCCATCGCGAGGCACCCCACCAGGAGCACCGGCGACGCCTTCGCCAGCAGCGTGATGGCCGCGACCTCGCGGCTGATGTAGGTGCGGCCTTCTTCGCGCGCCCGGACGTAGCGGCCGTCGTAGCCCTCCGCCACGGGTGTGCCGAGGTTGCGCACGATCGCGTCGGTCTGCATGTACCGGCCGTGCAGCCAGAGCCACCCCCCGGCAGCCGGCGAGTCGAGTTCGGCCACGACGCGGATATCGCCCGGGTGGGCAGGCTCTGCGCCCGTATTGGTCAGCGCCAGCTGCAGGCGGGAGGTTGCCGCCTCGTACGCCATCTCCAGGTCGAGGCCCTCGGGGAGGCCGCGCGCGTTGAGCCAGAGGTCCCACGGGAGGTTCAGCATGTTCGTCCCGTCACCTTACATCCGCCTTAACTTCCGAAGTACCGCCGGGCGCCCTCGAGGTTCTCCGGCGTGCCGATGTCGAACCACGGGCCCTCGACCGGCACGGCGACGACGGCGTGCCCGGAATCGACCAACGCGGCGATCGCCCGGGGCAGTTCGTACTCGCCCCGCATGGATGGTTCGAGCCGGTCCACCTCAGCCCAGATGGCGGGCGGCAAGACCGCGAGCCCAGCGTTGTTCCAGCGCGTCGTCGACATGCCCTTCGGCGGCTTCTCGACCACCCGCAGCACGCGCATGGTGGCGTCGACGTACGCGGCGGCCCCGGCCCAGGGGTCGTCGACCTCGTTGACGGCGATGGCGGCGCCGGTCGTGCCCGCGCCCTCGATGACCCGCGCGTAGTTCGCCGCATCGACCACGATGTCGCCCCAGCCAACGAAGAACGGGCTGTCGCGAAGGAACGGCCTCGCCAGTGCCGTGGCCGTTGCCGTGCCGTCGAGCCGTTCCTGCCGGACGCAGCGCACGGCAAGGCCCCAGCGGCCCCCGTCGCCGAGCGCGCCTTCGAGCACATCGGCCAGGTGCCCCGTGATGACCGTGACGTCTCGCACGCCGGCGCCGGCGAGCCCTTCGAGGATGCGGAAGATGATGGGCCGGCCGCCTACTTCGAGGAGCGGCTTCGGGATGTCATGGGTGAGGCCGCCCAGGCGCGTGCCCCGCCCGGCCGCGAGCAGTACGGCCTGCTCGATGTCCGCGCTCATCGCAGGCGCAGGCCGTCCGAGGGCACGACGGTGAACGCGGGCCCGCCCGTGGCGCTGATGGCCGCCGCGATCACGGCCTCTTCCTTGCCCTCGGGCACAGCCGCCACGGCGTATCCGCCGAACCCGGCGCCGGTGAGGCGCGCGCCGAATGCCCCGGCCTTCCGCATCGCCGCGCAGACCTTGTCCAGGGCCTGCGTACTGCAGCGCAGGTCGTCGCGCAGGCTGGCGTGAGACTCGTTCAGGAGTGCGCCGAAGGCCTTCAGGTTGCCCGCCGCGAGGGCGGCCTCAGCGGCATCGACGCGTGCGGCCTCGCTCAGCACGTGGCGGGCTACCCGGCGGATGGAGAGCTTGAGCGCCGGGTCGAACTCGGCGTTGGTCAGCGTCGTAAGCCGTGCCACGTCGATCCCGGCGGTGCGGGCGGCATCGCGGGCGGCGGCCTTCTCGGGGAGCTCGTCGGCCAGCACGTCCACGACATCCACGTCGGCGACGTGGGCCAGGAGCGGCGGGTCTGCCTCGATCTCAAACCCCATCTGGTGTGCAAGCAGCACCGCCGCGGCCCGCGTGCCAACGACACGCTCGTTGTAGGCGTCGCGGGCGGCTCCACCCTTCGGCGCTTCCTGGCCCGAGAATGCTACGACGAAGCTCAGCGCTGCCGGGATGGGCACGTGCCGGACCGCCGCCGGGAGGAAGTCGATCCTCAGCGCGTGGCCCGCTTTCGCGAGCGCAATGACCTGCTGGTCCATCCCGCCGGTCTCCACGCCCACGTGGCGTTCGGCCGTCGTCGCGAGCCGCGCGGCCTCCTCGGGCGGGAGGTCCGCTTCCCATGCCGCGGCCAGCGCAGCGATTACGCCCACCGTGAGCGCGCTGGAGGAGCTCAGGCCCCCGCCGGCGGGGAGGTCGCCGCTCACGAGCACCTGCGCGCCCCGTCCCGGCGCCACCGCCGGCAGTTCGGCGAGCGCGCCTGCGAGGTACCCGTGCCATGGCGCGGCAATGCCGGCGTCAGGGGCATCGCGCCGGAGGCGGGCGGGCGGGTCGAATGCCTCGGAGCGGACTTCGACCACCCCGCTGTCGTTTGGGGCGGCCGCGACCAGCAGCGCGCGGTCGATGGCGATGGGCAGCACCGGCAGCCCGGAGTAGTCGGTATGTTCGCCGATAAGGTTCACGCGTCCCGGCGCGCGCGCGACCACCGCCGGGGGCACGCCAAAGGCCTCCGTGAAGGCGTTTCGGTTTGATTCGGGGGACGGCACGTCC
>JAHDWR010000308.1 GCA_023382755.1 Dehalococcoidia bacterium | reverse complement strand
CCGCCCATCGCGAAGGCGATGAGGTTGTTCGAGAGGTAGTCCGCGTAGGGCCCGTCCTGCCCGAACGTCGTCACCGATATGAGCACGACCTTCGGGTTCACCGCCTTCAGGTCGTCGTAGGTCAGGCCGAGTGCCCGCATGTCGCGAGGGAGGAAGTTCTCGATCACCACGTCGGATTTCTCGACCAGCCGCAAGAAGGCGTCGCGGCCGGCGGGGGCGCGTACATCGAGTTCGACCGACTTCTTGCCGGTGTTCAGGTACAGGAACAGGGCGCTCGTCTCGGGATGGGGCACGCCGTCCTTGAATGGTCCGTGCGCGCGGCTGAGGTCGCCGCCCGGAGGTTCGACCTTGATCACCTCGGCCCCGTACCCGGCGAAGAGCTTGCCGCAGTAGGGGGCCGAGACGAAGGTGCCGAGTTCGAGGACGCGGAGTCCAGAGAGTGGCTGGGGCATAGGCGGATTCTACGCGCCCGGCAAGCCCGCGCTAATCGGGGGTCTTCTCGTTGCTCGCCGTGCTGTTCACGGTGCCGCCGCGTTCTCCGTGGACCTTCGAGAAATCGATACGCTCGGCCGGGATCGTGCCAAGTTTGCCCGCGTGGTAGTCGCGGATGGCCTGGTGGATCTCGTCGCGAGTGTTCATGACGAACGGTCCGTGGAAGACGATGGGCTCGCGGATCGGGCGGCCGCCAAGCAGGAGGAAGTCGAGATGCGGCGCGCGGCTCTCCTGGACGCTGGCGGCATCCACGCGGATGGAGTCGCCGTTCCCGAAGACGGCCAGTTGGCCCTCGCGGATGGGACGGCCCTCGGGTCCGACAGTACCGCTACCGGAGAGGACGTAGGCCATGGCGTTGAAGTCCTTGCGCCATTCCGTTTCGAAGCGGGCACCCGGGCTCAGGGTGACGTGGGCATAGGTGATCGGCGTCCAGGTGACGCCCGGGCCTTCGTGGCCCGCCAGGTTGCCGGCGATCAACCGGACAAGGGCGCCGCCATCGAACGAACTGAGGAGCGCAACCCGGTTGCTGGCGATGTCCTGGTAGCGCGGCGGGGTCCACTTCATCTCGCTCGGGAGGTTCACCCAGAGCTGGACTCCGTGGAACAGGCCTCCCTTGCGGATCAGCCACTCGGGCGGGACTTCATCGTGGAGGATGCCCGCGCCAGCGGTCATCCACTGGGTGGCGCCGTCGGAGATGAGGCCGCCGCCGCCGGTCGAGTCGTGGTGCTCCATCGCGCCATCGATGATGTAGGTGACCGTCTCGAAACCGCGGTGTGGGTGCCACGGGGCGCCCTTCGCCTCGCCGGGGGCGTACTCGACCGCGCCAAGGTGGTCGAGAAGCAGGAACGGATCGGCGAGGCCCATATCGATGCCCGGGAACGGCCGGCGGACCTGGAACCCCTCACCTTCGAGGAAGGTGGGAGCCGTGATGACGTGGGCGACGGCCCGGAAGATGCTCTCCGGCTCGGGCCGGGGGACGCGCGGGAGCGCGAGGACGTTTTCCGCGGTTGCGGCGGGCATGGGGCACCTCACTGGTATGGGCGCGCACCGTGATTGTGCGCGCAACTATTCCCAGCATAGCACCGTGGCTTCTCTTTGGTAAGTAGCTCCTCTGGCGGGGTTAGCCGCGCTGGGGCAACTCCACCTGGACGTTCGCGCGTGTGCTCGGCTGGCCATCGGCGAGGGTTACGACTTCGAGTTCGACAATCGGACGGCCATCCTCGATCCGCTTATCGACGACGTGGCCGGCCATGACGAGCGGGCGGTCGGCGACGTCTGGGCGGCGGTAGGCGGCGCGCAGGTTGCGGACGGCGGCTTCCGGGCCTGCCCAGTCGCTCACATACTGGGTGAGCCAGGAGAGCTTGAGGAGCCCGGGCACGAGCGCACCGCCGACGCCGAGCCGCTTCCCCGCCTCGATGTCCGAGAACGCGGGGTTGGTCGGGTTGTCGCGGCCGAAGAAGTCAATCGCCATATCGGTGGTGGGCACGCGCTCCAGCGGCTCGGTCTCATCGCCGATGTTCACGTCTTCGTAGTAGCGCTGGCTCATTCGTCGCCCTTCCTCTGGGTCTTCGGGTCGAACTGCGTGATGGTGATCATTGCGGACGCGACGTGTTCGCCGTTGGCGTCATAGTAGTCGGTGCCCTGGGTCAGGAGGACGCTGTAGCCGTAGCGGCCCCCCAGCCGGTCGCGGATGTCATAGACCTGGGAAACGGCCTGGAGTTCCTCGCCGATCTTGAACGGGCGGGTGAACTTCCACTCCTGCTGGGTGAGGAGGCCGCCAGGCAGCACCTGGGGCATCCCCCGGCGCGGGCCGCCGGCCATGCCGGCCACGACGTACGGCGGGGCGATCCCGGTACCGTCCGCGTACCGCGGATCCGTGTCGCCGAGGACATCGCGCATGCGGCGGGCGTCTTCTTCCTTGATGACGACGGTGACCGGGTCGCTCTTCTTGCCGACTTGCGCCCGGTGCTCGTCAGTGATGAGGCTCTGTTCTGGTACAGACATGGCAGCTCCTGTGTGTGGGGCGCAGTCTACCATCGGCTCGCCGGTCGCGCGTCGCGGGGACGGGCGCTTATGATGCTGGCGGCTATCGATCGATAGCCATACTGGATGGGAGTGTGCCATGCGCATCGAGAAGGTCGGCGTCATCGGTTCGGGGCTGATGGGGAGCGGTATCGCCCAGGTTGCCGCCTACAACGGCCTGGATGTCACCCTGGTGGATATCGACCAGGAGCGCGTGGACTCGGCGATCGCCGGCATCCGGAAGCGCCTCGAACGCGAAGCCGAACGCGGCCGCATCACCGCCGAGGCCTGTGAGGACTCCTGCCACCGCCTGTCGGGCGCCTGCGATATGGACAGCCTCACGAGCATGTCGCGCATGGAGGCGGTGATTGAGGCTGTGGTCGAGGACCTTCACGTCAAGAGCAGGGTGT
>JAHDWR010000307.1 GCA_023382755.1 Dehalococcoidia bacterium | reverse complement strand
GCGGGCCCCGCGCGGTACTTCGGGCGTGTGGGGCTGCGCAAGGCCGGGTAGCAGGCCCTCACCCCCTGCCCCTCTCCCGAAGCTTCGGGAGAGGGGGTTGCTGCCTCGCCCCGAGTTCACACCGGTTTTCCCCGGTGTTACCGCCCGTAAATTGTCGGTAAACCGTCGCGGAAGGGCGCGGGGGTGGGTTCCCGGTAGGCGGAGAGCGGGCTAGGGTGACCATAACGCGGCGCTGAGCGGGTAATCCGGGGCCGCGGGGTGCATATGATCCGACGCCTGATGATGCTGGCCACGGTGGGTGCGGCAACGGCCGGCGTGTTCTCGATGGCCTGGGGCGCGACCCATTCGCGGGAAGCGTTGGCGCTGACGAACTGCGAGACGAGCACGGCGGGGCTGGACGCGGGAGATCAACAAGTCGTCGACCAGATCAACGCGTATCGCGTGGCAAACGGCCGAGCAGCACTCAAAGTCTCGCCGAACCTGTCGCGGGCTGCCGCCTGGATGGTCGAGGACCTGGCGGCGAACAGGTACTGGGGTCACACGGACTCGCACGGTCGTTCGCCGTTTGATCGCGTCCAGCAATGTGGCTACCCGTCCTCCGGGGCTGGGGAGAACCTGGCCATGGGCTTCGGGGCATCGACGGTCGTCTCTGCCTGGAAGTCCTCATCAGGGCATAACGCCAACATGCTCGACCATCGATGGACAGTCATCGGCGTGGGTTACGCCGGTGGGTACTGGGCCGCTGACTTCGGCATGTACGACGACTCGGGAGACACTGGCGACCCGGGCGTTGGCGGAGGCTCGGGCTCGGGACAGGCGACGCCGACCCCGTTCCCGCCGACATCGACGCCGTTCCCCCGGATCGCGACGCCAACGCAACCTCCGGTAACGCCGACGCAGTTCGTGCCAACGCCCAACAATTCCCACAACTACCCGACGTTCTTCCCAATCCGGCGGGCCTCGATCCCGATGGTGGCGGCGGAATAGCCCCCGTTACATCTGTGTTTCGGGCGGCCCGCCCCGGTTCGGCGAGTGAACTCGTGAGCGCCATTTCTTCGGGAACTCCCTGATACCTATTCGGTAAAGGCACGCATACCATGCGGTCAACTTCCGGAGTACGGGCCTGCCGGTGCTGGTTCACCGTGTGCTGCGGCCGACTCCGACGGGGGCATTCATGGGGCAACCCGTCCCGGCTGGCGACGCAGGGGCCGGCCTTCTTCCGGGCGCGAACGAAACCCGCGAGGCCCTCGTGGCGGCAGGCGCTCTTGCCGACTTCGATGAATCGCTGCAGCGGGCGGCCGATGTCTTCGCGCGGCGTTTCGCCGCCGACCTGGCGCTGATCGCTGTCTTCGGCCACCGGCCGATCGTCGTCTCGTCGCCCGCGGAAAGCCCGGTGACGCCGGCCTCATTGTTTCCCGAGGCTGAGCCAGAGGCCGAGTCCCTGGCAGTCCCCGACGGCGACGCCCCCACCATCGATGACGACCTCGGAGAGAGGCACCCCCTGACCGGGTGGCAGCGCGCGGGGTACGAGTTGGGCATGCGCTCCGCGATGCAGGTTGCGCTCCGCGACGAACGGAAGCAGCCGATGGGCGTCGTCGCGGTGATGTCGGGGGAGCGCGGAGCCTTCTCTCCGTTGCTGGCCGCTGAACTCGCGGAGCTGGGTGAACTGGCGTCGTCGTTCATCCGCCCGGCGCTGCTGCTCCGGCAGATCGCCCGCGAACGGGCGCTCCTCGCGGAAGAGAACCGGCTGCTGGCCGAGGCCGCCGCGGCTGAGAGCGAAGAGGCGTTGCTCGAGGCGATGGCGGCCGGGCTGCAACGAGCCATGGATTGCGACCTGGCAGTCCTCTTCGTGCAGGGGGCGGGACCGGCGGAGGCGCGGCTCCTGAGCGCGCCGCCCGACGCCTTCACGGAACAGCAGTGGCTCCACGCGCGGACAGTGCTCGCCGATCCGGATAACGCCCTCCTCCTGGAAGAATCGGCCGACGGTTGCCGGGCGAACCGCGACCTGGCGCTCCTTGCAAGGACACCGGTCGAGCGGTTCTTCTTCGAGACGGCGGGCATGCGGTCGCTCCTGAGCGCGGTGCGATCATCGCGGCTGGGCGGGCTGGGGCTCGGACTGGCCGCGCTGCGGAGGGCACCCGGGGGTTGGAGCGGCGACGAGCGCGCATTCCTCGCGCGGCTGTCGCGCGTGGTGGAAATCTCGGTCGAGCGGCTGCGCCGGGGAAACCTGGCAGTGGCGCACTCGGCCGACCTCCAGCGCCAGACGGAGTTGTTGGCGGTGGGGGCAGACCTGCTGGCGACACTTTCGAGCGCGGAAGACCTGGAGGCCGCCTGCACGACGATTTCCGCCAGGCTCCGGGAATTCTTCGAGGCAGACCATGTCGCTTTCGGCACGATCCATGCGGCCGAGCGCCGGCGCGAAGTGCTCGGCTTCAGTTCGGAGGCGATGCGCCGGGAGGACCTGCCGGACGAACTCTCCCCGGAGGACCTGGCCGCGTATACCAACGCCATCCAGGGTGGGACGGAGGTGTTCCCCGACCTGGGCGCGATGAGCTCGCTGAACCCGGGGACGGCTATCGCCCTGGAGGGTGGCATCCGTTCGCTCATGCGGGCGCCGTTCCAGCTCTCGGACGGGGTAACGGGGCTTGTCACCGTGGGCAGCCGCGAACCGGGGCGGTACACCGGGGCGGATGCCGAGCGGCTGGCCGGGCTCTGCCACCCGGTGGGCATCGCGATCGACCGCGTTCGGCTGCTGGCGAGGATGGCCGAGTCGTCGGAGGTGCTTGCGGCCCAGACGCGGGTGCTTTCGGCGCTGGGCCCCGGCGCGACGATTGAATCGGCGGGCCAGGTGTTCGTCGACGAGGCACGCCGCCTGTTCCACGCCGAACACGCGGCCCTGGCGATCGCGCGGCGCGACCGCGTGCGCGTGATCGCTTCGGCGACGGAGAGCTTTTCGCC
>JAHDWR010000306.1 GCA_023382755.1 Dehalococcoidia bacterium | reverse complement strand
GCACGGAGGACGCGCAAGGCGCCACCTTCGGCGCCTTCGAAGTAGAGGACGGCATCGACCAGGTGCTCCAGGAGGCGCGGGCCGGCGATTTCACCGCCCTTGGTGACGTGGCCCGTGACGATGGTGCAGATCTCGTTGCCCTTGGCGAAGGCGACGAGCCGGGCGCCGGCCTCGGCGAGCTGGGCGGGGCCGCCGGACCGCGATTCGAGTCCCTCGATGTAGACGGACTGGATGGAGTCGATGATGACGACGGTTGCGCCGGCCCCCTCGGCGGCGGCAAGGGCTGCATCGAGGCTGGACTCGGGGATGAGGGTAATGGGGGCGGCGCCAACACCGAGCCGGGAGGCGCGCATCCGAACCTGGCGGGGCGACTCTTCGCCACACACGTATGCGACGGCCTGGCCCTGCTCAGCGAGGCGGGCGGCCGCCTGGAGCACGAGCGTCGACTTGCCGATACCCGGGTCGCCGCCGACGAGCACAAGCGAGCCGGGCACGAGCCCCCCGCCGAGGACGCGGTCGAGTTCGGGGATATCGGTGGCCATGCGGCGGCCGGGCTCGTCGGGGACGTCAGCGAGGGCGAGGGTCCTACCCGGGAGCGCCGGGGGGCGGGATGAGCGCGCCATCGGTCCGCGGGGGGCGCTGTCGAACTGGTCGAGCGTGTTCCATTGCTGGCACTCGCCGCAGCGGCCAACGTAGGCGACCGTCGTCCAGCCGCATTCGCGGCAGCGGTACCCACGGGAGGAACGGGCCATCGGGCGATTATAGAGACGGACCCGGCAAGGGGCGCCCGCGATCGCGCGCCAGCCCCGGTGGCGCGGCTGCAGCTGATGAGCAATGCTCCGGTACAAAGGACTTCATCGCCAGGCAGGCACGGCTATGAAAGGTGCTCTGATCCTCCCCATCCCGCTCATTCGATGGGCCAACTACGCCGCGTTTAACGACGGTGGCGGCTTTGACGCGGTTGTGGCTGAGTGCCTCGGCGGTGCCAGTGGGCAGGCCGGGACGTTCTGGCACGCGCGGACCGACCACCTGGAGGAGGAGCTTGTCCTGATTCGCGCGGTGTTCACTGAGGCTGGCTCCGCGATCTGGTGCCATGCAGGTCTCAGGCACTCCGAGCCGGTGATTCAGGATCTCGGCAGGCGATTCAGCGAACTGCTGAACCCCCTCCCGCTGGTTCAAGCCACCGATGCGTGGACGGTGTACTCATGGGCGCTGAGGCCGCGGCGCCGCCCCTCAGGCGATCAGTAACTCGCAGGCCGACGCGACCGAAGGATAACGGAAGCTCGCCCTAATACGAGTGGCATCCGCTATCTATCCAGAATTGCGGCGTGTTGAAGTATACGGTACCGCTTCCGTAGCTACACCACTCTAAACCGCCAGGATCGATCGAAGTATACTTCGTGTGAATCCACAACGCTCCCGCGTTAAAGTGTACACCATTTTGATCAGTCTGAACTAGCTCATAAAACACCGGGTCAATGTAACCAAACCTATCGAGAGCACTCTTCAAGATCGGACTGCTACAGAAGAATACTGTGCCAAATTCCGCAACAAAGGTACTTATTAAGTTCCAATCTGATCCATATGCACAAGTGACTGGTACGAGCAAGGCGTTAAGTAAGTCGTGCGAAGAATCCGGATCCCGTCGCTCGTTGGATGCCCGGCGAGCAACCGCGTCCTCTTGGGCCGTGACCATGGCGGAGATCACATCTCGCTTCTGCGTGACTGGTTCCTTGAGTTCCGTGATGTACCCATCCTCAGTCATGACGTGTGTGATAGCCCAAGGGAATCGCTCCGGCGCTGAATTGGCCCAAGCGGGTAGGCCCGTTGGTTGCTCCGAGTGCGCAACTCTCGCGGCCCCTGTTGATGCGACCAACGCGACAACCGTCAGGATGGCCATGCCGAGCGCTTGAGACCGAACGTCCATTTGTCACCTCCGGGAGGGGACCCGCGCTTCTGGAGGAAGTCCCCACGGACACCTCCTAAGACAGTCCGCCAGACAACTTGTCAAGGGCTCCTGGCGAGCGGTCAGTTGGCCTCGGTGGCCTTTTCGAGGAAGGGCTTGACCGCGGCAGCCAGGGCGCGGTGCTCCGGCTTCTGCAGCATGGGGTCGAGAGAGAGGACGCGGGTGGCCATGGAGCGGGCGCGGAGGAGGATGTCGCGGTCGGTAAGGCGGGCGACGCGGAGCATGGTGTTGGAGCCGCTCTGGAGGCGCCCCCAGGTCTCGCCTTCGCCGCGCATGCGGAGGTCGACCTCGGCGAGCTCGAAACCGTCGGTGGTCTCGCACATGGCTTCGAGGCGCTCGCGCGCTTCGGGGCCGGGGTCTTCCTCGCTGCTGAAGAGCAGGCAGTAGCTCTGTCGGGCGGAGCGGCCGACGCGGCCCCGGAACTGGTGAAGCTGGCTCAGACCGAACCGCTCCGCGCCTTCGATGACGATGACCGTCGCGTTCGGCACGTCGATACCGACTTCGATGACGCTGGTGGAGACGAGCGCCCGCGCCTCGTTTCGGCCGAAGCGGCCCATCACGTCTTCCTTCTGGCGGGCAGGCATGCGGCCATGGAGGAGTTCGAGGTCGTAGCCCCGGAGGGGGCCGTTGCGGAGGTGTTCGAACTCCTCCTCGGCGGAGCGCACATCGAGGGTCTCGGACTCTTCGACGAGGGGGCAAATGATGTAGGCCTGCTCGCCCGCGTCGAGGCGCTTCCGCAGGAACGTGTAGGCGTCGTCGCGTTCGTGGGGCTGGTACCAGCGTGTGCGGACCGGCTTCCGGCCGGGCGGCATCTCGTCGATGGTGGAGACCTCGAGGTCGCCGTAGACCGTGAGGGCGAGCGTGCGCGGGATGGGGGTGGCGGTCATCACCAGGAGGTGGGGGTTCATGCCCTTCTGGCGGAGGCGGGCACGCTGCATCACGCCGAACCGGTGTTGCTCGTCGATGACGGCGAGGCCGAGCCGGGGGATGGCTACGTC
>JAHDWR010000305.1 GCA_023382755.1 Dehalococcoidia bacterium | reverse complement strand
ACCCCGAGCGCAAGTACTGGTACCCGACCGGCGGCGGCGCATCCAGCCTTCACGGCATCGAGATCGACCCCCGCGATGGCAACCACGTCTTCGCCTCCATTGCCTCGGGCGGCACCTATGTCACCCGCGATGGCGGCAGGACCTGGAAGAACACCTCCCACAACTGCGTGGCGACCAACCCGGGCGCCCGGGCGATGCTCAAGGCGATGGAGGACATGGACTTTGGCGAGGGCTTCGAAGTGCCCGAGGGAGTCGACCCGGCCGCCGCAAACGAGTTCCACAAATTTCGGATGGACGCCAAGGACCCCGACCGCCTCTGGGGGCAGGCCCACATCGGCGTCTTCCGCTCGGATGACGGCGGCGGCAGCTGGAACGATGTCACGGAGGGCCTCCCCTCGTTCCACGGCTTCCCGCTCGCGGTGACGAAGCGCGCGAAGGACGCCGTGTTCGTCGTACCGCTGGAGTTCGCGGCCGATAATTTCCGCGTTTGCCCCGGCCAGTTCGCCGTCTACCGGACAACGAACGCCGGGAAGTCGTGGGATCGCCTCGAGAACGGCCTCCCCGGCCCGCACGACTACCAGAGCGCCTACCGCGACGCGATGGACACCGATGGCTGCGCGGATGAGGGGGTCTACGTCGGCACCACCAACGGCCAGGTCTACTTCGGCCGCGATGGCGGCGACCACTGGGAGCGCCTCCCGGGCACTCTGCCGCCGATCCTTTCGGTCAGCGCGTTCGAGAGCGACTTGCTGTAAGGACGGCGCTCACGCCTCGCGCTTCAACAGCGCGCGCGCCGCGGCAACGTTCTCCGCGCCCTGCCCGCCCAGCATTGCCGCCAGCTCCCGAACGCGCGCTTCGCCGTCGACGGTGCGGACCTCGCTCCAGGTGCGCGTGCCGTCCGTCTGCTTCGTCACCACGACGTGGCGGTCGCCGTACGCGGCTACCTGGGGCAGGTGGGTGATACAGAGCACCTGGTGGCGTTCGGCAAGCCGCAGGAGCGCCTCGCCGACCACCGCCCCCGTCCGCCCGCCCACGCCCTCGTCCACCTCGTCCAGCACCTCGATGCGGCCCTCGCCGCTCTTCCCGAGCGCCGTCGTCAGCGCGAGCAAGAAGCGCGAGGTCTCGCCGCCGCTGGCCACCGCCGAGAGCGGCCGCGGGCTCTCGCCGGGGTTGAACGACACAAGGAACTCGATCCGGTCGACTCCCGTCTCGGTGAACGCGCGCGGGTGCGGCTCGCCCTCGCCTGCCAGCGGGCTCTGGGTGATGACGATCTCGTAGTCCGGCACGGGCACCGCTGGCCCCGCGTCGTCGTCTTCGCACGAAAAGCCGACCGAGAGCGTCGCCCCACCCATGCCCAGGTGTTCGAGTTCAGCCGCGATGGCGTGTACCAGGTCGCCGGCAGCACCGCGACGCGCACGCGAGAGCGCCGTCGCCTGTTCGCCCAGCCCTGCGAGCAGCGCTAGTTCGCGTGCGGTGAGTGCATCGAGCGAGGTCCCCGCGCCGGTGAGCATCGCCAGCTGTCCCGCCGCCTGGCGCCCATAGGCGATGACCTCGGCCACCGTGTCGCCGTACTTCCGGCAGAGCCGCGCGATGCGGTCGAGCCGTTCGCCAACCTCCGCGAGCCGCTCGGGGTCCTCCTCCACGCGGTCGCGGTACTTCCGCAGCGCCCTCCCGAGGTCGCTCGCGGTCGACTCCAGGGCCGTCGCCAGTTCGGCCAGCTCGCCCGCCGAAGCGTCGCGCGTTGTGAGGTCCCCCACCGCGCGTACGGCCTCGCCCACGGGCGCCGAGTCCAGCGCCTCCAATGCCACGGCCACATCCTCCAGCAGCCGTCCCGCATTCCCCAGCACGGCCTGCTCCTGCCGCAGCTCTTCGTCCTCTCCCGGGCGCAATTCCGCGCCCTCGATCTCCTCGACTTCGAACCGCAGCTGTTCGACCAGCCGCTCGCGCTCGCGGGCCCCGGTGGTCAGCGTCTGCAGCTGGCGGCGCGCTTCGCGCAGCTCCCGGACCGTGGCGGCGACCGCCTCGCGCTGCGGCCCGAGCCCGGCGAACTCGTCGAGCACGGCCAGCTGCACCTGCGGCCGCAGGATCGCCAGCTGCTCCGACTGCCCGTGGATATCGACCAGCCCGGACGCCAGCTCCCGCAGGTCGTCGACCGTCGCCGGCGCGTCGTCGATCTTCGCCGACGTCCGGCCGCTGAGCGCGATCGATCGCTCGATCGTCTTGCGCCCGCCCGGCAGTACGACCGTCGCGCGCACCACCGCCCGCTCGGCGCCGGTAGCGATGACCTCCCGCCCTCGCCGCGCGCCGAACACGAACGCCAGCGCGTCGACTACCAGCGACTTGCCTGCGCCCGTCTCGCCGGTGAACACCGTGAGGCCCGGCCCCGGTTCGATGACGACCGAACGGGCTACCGCGAAGTCCGTGATTTCGAGACGGTCAAGCACGCGGGGTCATGGCGCTCGAGAGCTGCATCTCGAGCTTCTCCGCGAGCTCGGCATAGAAGGTCGCGGGCTCGCGGAAGCGCACGAACCGCGTGACATGGTCGCTCGTGCGCACCACCACCCGGACGCCCGACTCGACCGGCGTGTCTTCCTGGCCATCGATGCTCACGATCGCCCCGTGGTCGGAGGTCACTTCCATTTCAACGAGCGCATCCGGCTGGAGCACCAGCGACCGCCCGAGCGCGAGATGCGCCGAGACCGGCGTCAGCACCAGGTGGTGTTCGGTTGGCGCGAGGATGGGCCCGCCCGCGCTCAGCGAGTACCCGGTGCTCCCCGTTGGCGTCGAGACGATGATGCCGTCGCAGCGGTAGATGGCCAGCCGCGCGCCATCGATGTGCACGTCCACGTACACCGGCCGCCCGGGCGAGTTCCGGCTGACGACGATGTCGTTCAGCCCTTCGTAGGTATGGATTGCCTTGCCGTTATCCATCACGTCACAGCGCACCATCAGCCGCTCTTCGATGCGCCAATCCTCGGCGACGATCCGTTCGACGTGGTTGAAGCAGTCGCGCGGGCTCATGTCGGTCAGGAAGCCTAGGC
>JAHDWR010000304.1 GCA_023382755.1 Dehalococcoidia bacterium | reverse complement strand
CCGCGGGGTCCCAGCGGGTCAGTGCGGTTGCCATTGGATACACCTCCATGGAGTGCGTTGTGCTGGGGAACACGATAGCAGCCGTAGCGTGAGCCATGCAACTACTCTGACAATTCCTTTATCAAGTCTCTTCACGCGCCGGTTGTGGACGAGCCTGATGAGCCTGTACAGTGAAGTCATGGCAAAGGACTTTTACGAAGCGCTCGGTGTGGCCCGCACCGCCTCGGAAAAAGAGATCAAGGCGGCCTACCGGCGGCTCGCGCGCAAGTACCACCCCGATGTGAACCCGAATGACAAGGCCGCCGAGGCCCGCTTCAAGGAAGTCAACGCGGCGCATGAAGTCCTTGCCGACGCCGAGAAGCGCAAGAAGTACGACAAATGGGGCGACCGCTGGGAGATGGCCGACCAGCTTGAGGCCGCCCACGCGGGCCGCGGCGCGGGAGCGGCCTTCCGTGGTTCGGGAGGCGAAGCGTTCGGGGACTTCGGCTCGATCTTCGATTCGTTCTTCCGGCGTGAACGCGGCGGACCGCGGGCCCAGCCCGGCAACCGCCGGGGCCAGGACGTGGAGACGGCGGTCGAGGTCAGTCTCGAAGAGGCGTTCCACGGCACCAGCCGCACGGTGAACCTCCAGACGCAGGAGGCATGCGCGACCTGTGGCGGCTCGGGCGAGATCGCTGGCGCGATCTGCCACGCCTGTGAAGGCGTCGGCGCGGTCGCGCGGCCCCGCCGCCTGGAGGTGCGTATTCCGGCGGGCGTGAAGACGGGCTCGCGCGTGCGGGTGGCCGGGGAAGGGCGCCCCGGCTCGGGCAGGGGCTCGGCGGGCGACCTCTACCTGGTGGTAACTGTCCTGCCGCACGCCCGCTTCGAACGAAAGGGCGACGACCTCCACACGGAAGTCGAGGTGCCGTACCTCGACGCCATCCTCGGCGGGGAAGTGACCGTGACCACGGTCGATGGCCGGGTGGCGCTCCGCATCCCGGAGCTGACCCAGAACGGACGCCAGATCCGCCTGGGCGGGAAGGGCATGCCCGTCCTTGGCGCCCAGGGCAAGCGCGGCGACCTCTACGTGAAGGTCCGCGTGAGCCTGCCGGATGCCCTCACACCCGAAGAGCGGGAACACATCGAGGCTCTCCGCCGGCTGCGGCAGGGCGCCGCCGCGAGCCACTGAGAGGAGGTGACACCTGGCCCGAAACCGATCGCGAGAGCCCATGGATGGGAACGTTGAGGACGACGAGCCGATGTACGTCATCTCGATCGCCGCCCGGCTCGTTGGCATGCACCAGCAGACATTGCGCTACTACGAACGCGCCGGGCTCATCGAGCCGAAGCGGACCGGCGGCAACATCCGCATGTACTCGAACACGGATATCCAGCGCATCCGCCAGGCCCAGCGCCTCGTCGATGAGCTTGGTGTCAACCTCGCGGGCGTGGACATCATCCTGCGGATGAGCGAGCAGATCCGGGCGCTCCAAGAAGAGCTCGCAGCCACCCGCGCGGAACTGGACAAGCTGCGCTCGACGCGGCTGCCGGCGCCGTACCGGGCCACAGGGATGAGGCACGAGGGATGAGGGATGAGTAGCGTGGCGCCAATCGGCCGTGTCACCAGGTTCGAGGATCTGATCGCCTGGCAGACGGCGCGCGCCTTCACGGCCCGGATCAGCGAACTGGTTGACCAGGCACCTCTTGCCTCGAAGTTTTCGTTCAAGGACCAGCTTCACCGTGCCACCGTCTCGGTGATGTCCAACATCGCGGAGGGATTCGAGCGCGGAAGCCGGGCCGAATTCCACCACATGCTTTCCATTGCCAAGGGTTCGAACGCGGAGGTTCGCTCACTCCTCCATGTTGCCGTCGACGCCGGTTATATCTCCCGAGCCATGTTTGATTCCCTGATGCAGGATGCCGAAGAAGTCGGCCGCCTTGTGGGGGCGCTCCGGATTACCGTCGGGCGCCAACGGGACGCCGACCGCGCTCGGTAGACCCCCACTCATGCCTCAAGCCTCATCCCTCATACCTACCCCAAGGAGACCCCACCCATGATGCGACAGGACCGTTTCACCGAGCAGGCCCAACAGGTGCTCGCCAATTCGCAAGAGATCGTGCGCCAGCAGCGCAACTCGCAGTGGGGCGTACCCCACGTGCTGGCCGCCCTCGTTTCGTTCGAAGGGGGGCTCGCCCAGCAGGTCCTCCAGAAGCTCAACGTCGACATGACCCGCCTGCGCGACCGCGTCGGCAAGGCCGTCGCCGACCTGCCGAAGCTCGCCTATGACGTCGTCCAGATCTACACGACGCCGGAGGTGGTCCGGA
Source organism: Dehalococcoidia bacterium (assembly GCA_023382755.1). Classification (GTDB taxonomy): domain Bacteria; phylum Chloroflexota; class Dehalococcoidia; order Tepidiformales; family Tepidiformaceae; genus Amarobacter. Next base: position 784 of record JAHDWR010000304.1, on the reverse strand, counting down.
TGCTCGAGGTGGCAAACGCAGAGGCCGAGCGGCTCAAGGACGACTACGTGGGCGTCGAGCACCTGCTGATCGCCATCGCCGACAACGAAGAGAGCGGGGCGACGCGCCTGCTCGCCGAGTTCAAGGTCAACAAGGAGAGCATTTACCGCGCTCTCCAGGACATCCGGGGGAAGCAACGCGTGACCAGCCAGACCGCGGAGAGCCGCTACCAGTCTCTCGAAAAGTATGCGACCGACCTGACTGAGCTGGCGAAGGCGGGCAAGCTCGACCCGGTCATCGGGCGCGACACGGAAGTCCGGCGCGTCATGCAAATCCTCAACCGGCGGACCAAGAACAACCCGGTCATCATCGGCGAGGCGGGCGTGGGGAAGACGGCCATCGTCGAGGGCCTCGCCCAGCGCATAACCGCCGGCGACGTGCCCGAGAACCTGCAGGACAAGCGGCTGCTGTCGCTCGACATGGGCGCGCTGGTCGCGGGCTCGAAGTTCCGCGGCGAGTTCGAAGAGCGCCTGAAGGCCGTCATGGACGAGGTGAAGCAGTCGGAAGGGGAGGTCATCCTCTTCATCGACGAGCTGCACACGGTGATGGGCGCGGGCGGGGCGGAGGGCGCCATCGACGCCTCGAACCTGATGAAGCCGGCGCTGGCGCGCGGCGAACTGCACGCTATCGGCGCGACCACGCTCGACGAATACCGCACGCGCATCGAAAAGGACCCGGCGCTGGAGCGGCGGTTCGCCCCGGTGTACGTCGATGAGCCGAGCGTGGACGACACGATCGCCATCCT
>JAHDWR010000303.1 GCA_023382755.1 Dehalococcoidia bacterium | reverse complement strand
ACCATCGCCTGGTCCTGGTCCCAGTCCTCGACGGACGCCGAGTAGGCCTTCGCCGTGCTCCCTAGCTTCTCGATCGCGGCGACGGTTTCCCTGGCGGCGTCCTCGTCGCGCCGGTAGTTCACCGCGATGGTCGCCCCGTCTTCGGCCAGCGCCAACGAGATCGCCCGGCCGATGCCGCGGCCGCCTCCAGTAACCAGCGCAACGCGCCCAGCAAGTGACATGTCGGTTCTCCAGGGGAAAGTGCCCTGATTCTACGCATGCCGCGCCGCTGGCACCCGGCTCGCCCGCTTCGTAAGCTGGCGCTCCACATGACCACGATCCCGCAGGAAGCCATGGGCACGTTCCACGAGGTAGGCCGCGACCTCTACACGCTCGGGCTGGTGAGCAGCCACGGCGGCAACCTCAGCATCCGCAGCGGCATGGGCATGTGGATCACCGGCACCGGCACCATGCTCGGCCGCCTCCGCGACCGCCACATCGCCTTCGTCCACCCCGATGGCAGCCACGAAGGCCCGCCCCCATCGAGCGACACCCTCCTCCACTCGACGATCTACGCCCTCACCGGCGCGGGCGCCATCGCGCACGCCCACCCGCACCACGGCATCGCGCTGAGCTTCGATACGGACCTCTTTGTGCCTTTGGACCTCGAAGGCCAGCTCCACCTCAAGGAAGTCCCGGTGATCGAGCAGGGACCGGTCCAGGTCGAGCAGATCGCTGCCGCGCTCCAGATGCACCTCGTCGTGCTGCTTCGCGGCCACGGCGCCTATGCCCGCGGCGCGACCCTCTGGGAGGCGCTCCACTGGATCACCGCCCTCGAAGAGAGCGCCCACATCGCGTGGCTCCGCCGCTGATCCGTTTTCTTTGTTATCCCGGGCGAAAATGTGGTCTACTACCGCCCAACTCAAACTCGGAGATGGTGCCCCAATGGTCATGGCACAAGAGAAGGTCACCAGCCCCTTCCTCGAAGGCAATTTCGCTCCCGTCCGCGAAGAGGTCGAAGCCGACCACCTGCGAGTCACCGGCGAGATCCCCGCCGGGCTCGAAGGCATGTTCGTCCGCACCGGCCCGAACCCCCAGTTCGATGTCATCAAGGGCTACCACTGGTTCGGCGGCGACGGGATGCTCCACGGCGTCCGGATCAAGGACGGGAAAGTCAGCTACCGCAACCGCTACGTCCAGACGGAGGCCCATCGTCGCGAGAAGTCTGCCGTCAAGGCCCTCTGGGGCAGCGGCCTCGGCGCTCCCGAGTTCGATAACCCGAACGGCCCCGGCCGCGGCAACACCGGCAACACCGCCCTCGTCTGGCATGATGGCCGCCTGATGACCCTCTGGGAGGCCGGCGACCCTCACTGGATCAAGCTGCCAGGCCTCGAAACGCAGGGCACCTACAACTACGGCGGCAAGCTCCTTCACGCCTTCACCGCCCACCCCAAGGTCGATGAGCGCACCGGCGAGATGCTCTTCTTCGGCTACAACATGATGGGGTTCGACATGGCGAAGGGCGGCGCCCGGGTGCCCTACCTCCAGTACTCCGTCGTCTCCGCCGATGGCGAGATAACACTCACTACACCCATCGACCTTCCGCGCGGCGTGATGATGCACGACTTCGCGGTCAGCGAGCACTACTCCATCTTCATGGACCTCCCGCTCGTCTTCGACACGCAGCGCGCCATGAAAGGCGAGAGCCCGCTCCACTTCGACCGCGACCTCCCGGCGCGTTTCGGGCTGCTGCCGCGCCGCGGCCAGGGCACAGAGGTCCGCTGGTTCGAAGCACCGGCCTGCTACGTGTTCCACACCCTCAATGCCTTCGAGGACGGCGACGAGGTCGTTCTGGACGCCTGCCGCATGTCGCACGTTGATCTCGGCTCGCTCGATTCGACCGTTGCGCCCACTCCCGAGGACCGCAAGCTTGTTCGCGATGATGCGGATCAGGCTCTCCATCGCTGGCGCTTCAACACCAGGACCGGCGCCGTGAAGGAGGAAGCGCTCGACGACCAGACCAGCGACTTCCCCCGCGTGAACGACAACCTCGTGGGATACGCCGCCCGCTATGGCTACACGGCCCGCTTCGGCGGCGGCTCCGGCATGCCCGAGGCCGACGCCATCATCAAGTACGACCTGCACACCGGCAGGAACGTCGTCCACCACCACGGCAATAACCGGTTCGGCGGCGAGGGCGTCTTTGTCCCCGACCCGGCCGGCACCGCCGAAGACCACGGCTGGGTCGTGACCTACGTATACGACGGCAACACGGGCGGCAGCGAGTTCGTCGTGATCGACGCGCGCAACATGGAATCCGCCCCCATCGCCCGCGTCCCGCTGCCCCAGCGGGTGCCGTACGGCTTCCACGGCGCCTGGATCAGCGACGAGCGCATCGAAAAACTTCAGCGCCCGTAGCCATGGCCGCATCTTCCGCAACCGCGCCCACTACCAGCACGAACACAGAGAGGCGCAGAGGACACCGAAGATCTTTGAAGAACTCCTCCGTGCCTCTGCGCCTCGGTGTTCGCGTTTCGTTCGCCCTGGTTGGCCTTCGCCCGCCGCCAGCTAGACGCGCATCTTCCGCAGCCGCTCGATGCGGTCTTCAAGCGGCGGGTGGGTGCTGAACAGCTTGGACATCCCGCCCGCGCCGCCGAACGGCTTCACGATGTACAGCGCCGAGACGGCTTCTTGCGCCGGAGTCTCCTGCATCGGCCGGATCTGCACCCCGCGTTGCAGCTTCTCGAGGGCGCTCGCCAGCGCCTCCGGGTCGCGCGTCACTTCGGCACCCGTCTTGTCGGCCGCGTATTCGCGCTGCCGGCTGATACCGAGCTGGATCATCGTCGCCGCGATCGGCGCGATCAGGATCACCGCGAGCGTGACGAACGGGTTCTGGTCCCGGCCGCGGCCACCGAAGATGCTCGACCACATCAGCACCTGGGCGATCATCGAAATCGCACCGGCGACCGTGGCAACGATCGAGCTCGTCAGGATGTCGCGGTTCTTCACGTGGCCCATCTCGTGCCCAAGCACGCCGCGCAGTTCGCGGTCGGTCAGGAGCCGCTGGATACCGGTCGTGACAGCCACGACCGCATGCTTCGGGTTCCGGCCCGTCGCAAAGGCGTTGGG
>JAHDWR010000302.1 GCA_023382755.1 Dehalococcoidia bacterium | reverse complement strand
GCTGGGCGGCCGGGCTCGCGAGCACGGCTTCGGCGTCGTGGCCCATGCCGGGGAGGGCCTGCCGGAGCGCCGCCACGAGGGCCGGGAAGAACGCTGTGGGGTCGTTGTCGTCCTCATCCAGGCTGAGCCATGCGACGGGGGCGGGGGCGAGGTCGCGCGCGAGGGCGGCGAGGGCGGTCGTCTTGCCGGCGCCGGCGGCGGCCGAGACGAGCGTGAGGCGCGCGGCCTTCGCGGCGGCCAGGAGGCGCGCGGAAAGCTCCGGGCGGACCAGTAAGTCCGCCGGGGCGGCGGGCGGCATGAGCTTGGTGCGCGCGAACCAGGAGACGCGGGAACTCGGCATTAGGGCTGGGGGCAGTATACGGAGAGGGCGCGTGATGCTCTGTGAACGCCCCTACTCGGGACGGGCGCGGCGGGCCATCACTTCGGCGAGCGTCTCGCCGAGGGCGGCTTCGAGGCCGGCAACGTGCTCGGCATCGTGGGCGGCCCACCGCGCAACGAACTGTTCTACCGTGAACTCGCGGCCAGCTTCGGTGCGGCCGCGCAGGGCCCAATCGGCGGGCCGGAGGCCCCGCAGGATGCCGAGGCTCGCCTGGCGCTGGAGGGCGAAGTCGGCGAGCAGCCACTCCTTGCGGTCGCGGGCGCGGTTGCGGCCGGGTTCCCATTCGGCGCCATCGATGAAGCGCAGGGCCGGCGTGTCCTCCGCGAGCATCCGTTCGAGGGCGACGCGCATGCAGAGGTACTCGTCGTCGCGGAAGTGGGCGAGGATGGTGCGCGCGCTCCAGCCGCCGGCGAAGGCCATATCCAGGCGCTCCTCGGGGGCCTCGGCGACCAGGTGGGCGAGGGTACGGGGCGTTGCCGCGAGGCGTGCGATCAGTTCGTCCATGGGGACACTGTAGCGGGGGCGGGCAAGCCGAGTCTTCAAGGCATGCGGCTGCTTATACTTGGGCATGCGCGAACCAATCCCTTCACGCGTCCGGGTGGACGGCGTGGAACTTCAGCTCTTCGAGTGGCCCGGCGACGGGCCCGCAGTCTTTTTCGCCCATGCGACCGGCTTCCATGCACGGTGCTGGGACCGGGTGATCGAGCGGCTGCCCGGGGTGCACGCCTACGCGCTCGACATGCGGGGCCACGGGCGGAGCGACAAGCCGGCGCCCCCGTACCCCTGGGCGAACTTCGGCCGTGACGTGGCGGCGGTTGCGCGGGAGATCGGGCTCAAGGGCGCCCTTGGGGTCGGCCACTCGAAGGGCGGGCACGCGGTGACGCTCGCGGCCTCGCTCGAACCGGGCATCTTCGCAAAGCTGCTGCTGGTCGACCCGGTCATCGGTCCGCGTGCGAGCCGGCCGGGGGGTTCAGCCGAAGGCGACCACTTCGCGGCACGGCGGCGCAATGAGTGGGACTCGCCCCGGGAGATGTTCGAGCGCTTCAAGGACCGTCCGCCGTTCAGCCTCTGGGACCCGGATGTGTTGCGCGACTACTGCGACCACGGGCTGCTCCCGAACCCGGAGGGCGAGGGCTACGTGCTCGCGTGCCCGCCGGCAGTCGAGGCAGCGACCTACGCGGGGGCGATGACGACGGACATCTACCCTGCGATCGAATCGCTCACGATCCCGGTGCGCATTTTGCGGGCGCGCCAGCGGACCGAGGGCGGACCGATGGACATGAGCAGTTCGCCGACCGCACCTGACCTGGCGAGCCACTTCAAGCAGGCCGAGGATGTGTTCCTGCCGCAATACAGCCACTTCATCCCGATGGAAGACCCGGCGCTGGTGGCGAGGCACGTGATCGAGATGCTGGCGTGAGCGGCTTCGGGGCGCGGCTGCCCGCGTTGCGCCACCGGGACTTCCGCGCGCTCTGGCTCGGCAGCGCCTGTTCGAGCATCTCGCTCTGGACGCTGCTGCTGGGCAACGCCTGGATCGTGTACAAGCTGAGCGATTCGTCGCTGTGGGTGGGGGTATCGACGTTCGCCTCGATGTCGCCTTACCTGGTGGCGCCGCTCGGCGGGATGGTGGCCGACCGGGCGGAGCGGCGGATCCTGGTGCGGGTGACGCGGCTGGCGACGTTCGGGGTGACGGTCACCCTGGCCACGCTGGCAGTAACGGATGTCATCGAAGTGTGGATGGTGGTCTCGCTGGCGTTCGTGCAGGGCGTGATCCGGTCGGTGGAGATCCCGTCCGACCAGGCGCTGCTGGCGAACGTGGTGCCGGTTTCGGACCTGGGCAACGCGGTGGCGCTGACGAGCACGACGCAGCACGGATCGCGTGCGGTGGGGCCGCTGTTGGCGGGTCCGTTGCTGGCCACGATCGGCGTGGAGGGGGCATACGGGATCTCGGCGCTGTTCGCGCTGCTCTCGTTCGCCTCGGTACGGCGGGTGAGCGTCTCATCGCGCGGCGGCGTGACGCGGTTGCGAGACGTAGGCGAGAACATGCGCGAGGGGATGGCGTACATCGGGCGGACGCCCGAGGTGGCGGCGGTCTTCATCCTGGTGTTCGCGCACTGTTCGCTGACGATGTCGTTCGACGCGATGCTGCCGGGGTTCGCGGAGACGCGGCTCCACAGCCCGTCCGGCGGGTTCACGATCATGACCTTCGGCGTGGGCGTTGGGGCGCTGGTGGGGACGTTCGTGCTGGCAATGACAACCGGGACGCGCCGGGGGCCGTTGCTGCTGGGCACGGCGCTGGCAAGCGGGATCTCGCCGATGTTGATGGCGGGCAGCCACCACGTCCCGCACGCGGCGGCGGGGGCGATCCTGATGGGCTCTTCGCAGGCGATGTTCATGGCGCTGAGCGCGGTGCTGTTGCAGGAGGTGGTGCCAGACGACATCCGGGGGCGGGTGATGAGCCTCTACCTGATGTCGGCGGGCGGGGTGATGGCGTTCATGAACCTGGCGTTCGGGGCGATGGCGGACCGGACGGGGGCGCCGATCCTGTTCTTCTTGCCGGGGGCGGCGTTCGTGGTGATCACACTCGCGAGCCTCGCGACGGGGCCGTACCTGCGGCGGATCTACCGCACGGGGACGGCGGCGGCGGCTCCGGCGGTGTGAGGGGATCTGGTTGCGAGTTGCGAGTTGCGAGTTGCGGGGTGGGCGATTGGGTGGCGATGGTGAGGGTGCGGTGCGTGGCCCTTGCTGACGCGCCGG
>JAHDWR010000301.1 GCA_023382755.1 Dehalococcoidia bacterium | reverse complement strand
AGGTCGGCCAGGCCGAGCGCGAGGAGCACGGCCATGAACAACAACCACGAACGGACGGAATGGGAGTGAAGGAACGGCATGCGGGGAGGCCCTCCTGCACGGAAATGTAATACCGGAAATCGGCTGGCGGAAGGGTGCCTCCGCCACTTCCGCGAAGGCAAGACAAGGCCCTGGCGACGTGGGCGCCCACACCCGGAAAAACGCGCGGTCAAGGAGTGTTTCGCGGCCCGGGCCACGGGGTGATACATTCCACGTCAACACAGGGCTCCGCCCGGGAGAGGTACGTGTCGATGGATGGTGAACGGAACGCCGGGCTGCGGTTGCTGCTGGGCCAGTGGGGCATCGCGGCGGGGATCGTGCTCGGAGCGGCGATCGTGGCCGGCGCAATCGTCCTCACGCGGGATGACGATGGGGCGAGCGCGTCCGGCCTCGGGGTGCAGGTCCCGGCGGGCGACACACTGCGCCAGCGCATCCACGAGCACGCGGACTTCGCCCTCTACATCCGCGGCGAGCGCTTCGACTTCGGGAAGCCAGAGTTCATCGCGACGGAGGACGACGAGAAGGGCCCGAACGCCCACATCCACGACCCGCGCCACACCGTTATCCACATTCACCGCGAATCGACCACCTGGGACGAGTTCTTCCTTTCGGTCGGCTTCGAACTGAAGGACCCGACGATGTTCGGTGAAGCGGGACAGGAATCGCTGAAGCTGCCATCGGGAGAAGTGCTGCAGTCCAACGGCACGGAGACGCTGAAGTTCATCGTCAACGGCGTGCGCGTCGATGGACTCGCGGGCCTGAACATCAACGGCCTGACGCGGACGCTCATCAGCTTCGGCGACGAGACCGACGAGGAACTCTGGGCGCAGTGGCTGACGGTCTCGGACGAGGCGTGCATCCCTTCGGGCGTGTGCACCGCCCGGGGCGACGGTTCGGGCGAACACGGGGAGCCATGCGCGACCGCCGGTGGACAATGCAACTGAAGCCGGCGGAGGCCGGGGCATTTTCGTGACCTTGCGCGAAGGCAGCTGCGTCTTCCTCATCGCGGCGGATGGCTCGCTCCTGCTGCAGCAACGGAGCGACGATGTGCCCCCGGCCGGCATCGGGCGCTGGACACCGCCGGGGGGCGCTCGCGAGCCGGGCGAGGAGCCCCGCGCGACGGCACTGCGGGAGTTCGAGGAAGAGACCGGGATCCGCCTCGAACGGCTGCGGTACCTGGAGACGGTGACGCCGGGCGAGGTCGAGGGGCTCTTTGTGGACGTCCTGCACGTGTTCTACGCCGATGACGATGTGCCCCGCGAGCGCATCCAGGTGTTCGAAGGGCTGGACTTCCAGTACCGGCACCCGCGGGAGTTTGCGGCGATGCCGTTCAACCCCGGGACGCGCCACCTGATAGAGCGGTTCCTGGCGAGCGACGCGTACCGGGGGACGCTGGCGATGCTCCAGCCCTACCGCGCGGGCGTTGGCGTCATCGAGATCGACCGCTGGGGAAGGGTGCTCCTGCAGCTGCGCGATGCGGACCTCCCCGCCGAGCGCTACCCCAACCAGTGGTCGATCCCGGGCGGGCTCATCGAGGAGGGCGAAGCGCCCGATGCGGCGGCGTTCCGCGAGTTCGAAGAGGAAACGGGCCAGGTGCTGGATAACCTGGAGTTCTTTCGCCTCTACCGGCGCGAGCCGGACCTCCCCACCTCGCTGACGGACGTGTACCACGTGTACTACATCGATGCGGACATCGACGAAGACCGCATCGTGGTGGGCGAGGGGCAGGCGTTCCGCTACTTCGCCCCGGATGAACTGGCGGGCGTGGACGTGCCGGTCCACGCGCGCACGGTCCTAGCAGAGTTCCTGGCAAGCGGCGCCTACCGAGCGATGTTCCACTAGCGACGGTGCCTGCCGCCCCAGATGTTGCGCTGGGCCGGGGTAGTCCATCATGGGCGGCATGTCAGAAACATGGTCGATCGTCCTTGGGCTGGCGGCGCTGGTCCTCCTCATCGCGTTCAACGCGCTATTCGTGGCGGCGGAGTTCGCGTTCGTCGGTGTGCGGCGGACGCGGGTGGAGCAGCTCGCGGGGGCGGGGCGGGCGCGGGCGCGGCTGCTCTTGCGTACGCTTTCGAACCTCGAGGGCACGATCGCCGCGACGCAGCTGGGTATCACCATGGCGGGCCTCGCCCTCGGCTGGATCGGCGAGCCGGTGCTGGCGCGCATCCTCGAGCCGGGCATCGACCGGCTGCTCTGGTTCGCGGGCGACCGGGCAGCCGGGATAGCGGCGACGGCGGTCGCATTCCTGCTGGTGACCTCGCTGGTGATCATCTTCGCGGAGCTCGCGCCGAAGTCGATCGCGCTTGCGAAGACGGAGCAGGTGGCGTTCTTTGTGGCGCCCCCGGTGGCAGTCTTTTCGCAGATGTTCCGCCCGTTCGTGTGGTTCCTCCACAAGAGCGGCGGGCTGGTGGTACGGCCCCTGGGCATCCGTCCGCGCGGCGGCGAGGGTGATTCGCTCGAACCGGAGGAGCTCGAGCTGGTCATCGAGGCGAGCGCCCGGGCAGGTTTCCTTTCGACCTCCGAGCTGATGCTGGCCCGCCGGGCGCTGGAGTTCAGCGCTATCCAGGCGGACCAGATCATGGTGCCGCGCACGGAGGTCGTGGCGCTGGACTCGTCGGCGACGCTCGACGAAGTGTTCGACATCGTTGAGCGGCACCAGCACACGCGTTACCCGGTCTTCGAAGAGGACCTCGACCACATCCTGGGGATGCTGGACGCCAAGGCGCTGCTCCGGCTTGTCCGCACGGGTGAACGCGACTGGCGGTCGCTTGTACAGCCGGCGGTGGCCATCCCCGAATCGGTGAGCGTGGAGGTCGCGGTCCAGGCGATGCGCGCGAAACAGGTCCAAACGGTCGTCCTTATCGATGAGCATGGCGGCACGAGCGGCATCCTGACCGCGGACGAAGTGTTGTACCGGTTGCTCGGCCGGTGGCTGGGCGGGGGGCGCCAGGGTGGCGGCGAGAGCGTCCGTGCCCTGCCGGCCGGGAACCTGCTCGTGAGCGGCCTTGCCCTGGTTGCCGACGTGGAGGACGCGACCGGGGCCGAACTGGCGGACGAGGATTACGACACCGTCGGCGGCTTCATCATGACGAAGCTCGGACGGATCCCGCGAGTCGGCGACCGGGTGGACGTGCCTGGCTACCAGTTCCGGGTGATGGCGATGGACGGGCGCCGGGTGGACCGGGTGCTGGTGGTGAAGCTGCAGGAGCCGCAGGGAACGGAGCGGGAGGAGCGGTATTAGG
>JAHDWR010000300.1 GCA_023382755.1 Dehalococcoidia bacterium | reverse complement strand
GCCTTCGGCCGGCGCGTGCTCCAGGGGGAGATCCCGGCCCAGATGGCCGAGGACCGCTCGCGCGTCAGCGCCTATGAGTTCCGCTACGGCACGCCTTCGTTCGACGAGTTCCCGATGGACGCGTGGCGCACGCTGACCAAGCGCGTGCTCGACTACCCGCCACAGGACCTGCTCGGCTACGGCCCGACCGAAGGGTTGCCGGCGCTGCGGGAGTCGCTCGCGCGGTACCTGCAGCGCTCGCGCGGGGTCCGCTGCGACGCGGGCCAGGTGCTCGTGGTCAACGGTTCGCAACAGGCGCTCGACCTCGCGGCCCGCGTGCTGCTCGACCCGGGCGACGTGGTGGCGGTCGAGGAGCCAGGTTACCCGGGCGCGCGGGCGGCATTCGCGGCGGCCGGTGCGCGGCTCGCGCCGGTCCCGGTGGACCGCGAGGGCATCCGCGTGGGCGACCTGCCCGCGCCGGCGAAGCTCGTGTACGTCACGCCGTCGCACCAGTTCCCGTCGGGGGCCGTTATGTCGGCCACGCGGAGGCTGGAGCTGCTCGAATGGGCCGCGCGCACGGGCGCCTACATCATCGAAGACGACTACGACAGCGAGTTCCGCTACGAAGGGCGCCCGCTGGCCGCGTTGCAGGGCCTGGACGAGGCCGGGCGGGTCATCTACACGGGCACGCTTTCGAAGGTGCTGCTGCCAGCGCTGCGGCTGGGGTACATGGTTGCGCCGCCCGCGCTCCAGCCCGCCATCAGCGGGGCGAAGTGGCTGACCGACCGGCATGTCGCGCTGCTGTACCAGGCGGTGCTCGCGCTGTTCATCGACGAGGGCCACTTCGAGCGCCACCTGCGCCGGATGCGAAAGGTCTACGAGCAGCGGCGGATTGCGCTCATGGAGGCGTTCGGCCAGCACTTCGGCGAGCGCGCGGCGATCTCCGGGAGCGAAAGCGGCATGCACGTGCTGGTGAACCTGGCGGATGTCCGCGACGCCGACGCGTTCGTCAAACAGGCGCGCGAACGGCGGGTGGGCATCTACCATGCCCGCCCCTACTTCCTGACCGAACCACCGCCGGGCGCGACCTTCCTGATGGGCTACTCAAGCGTGACAGTCGACGGCATCCGCGAGGGCATCGGCATCCTGGCCGAAGTTGCGCGATCAGCGCGACTGCCGCGCTAAGCGCCGTCCGCGCAGATCGCCCACGCCTGCGCGAACAGCCGCCTGGCCACCTGGGAGCCGGGGCAGTGGTTCTCGACCGGCACGCCATCGAAGCTGCCGTAGTAACGCGTAAAGAGGCCGCGCTCGGCGTCCATGCGGGCGCGGGTGTCGTGGTACGCCTCGGCCTCGGAGGGCTCGGGGGCATGCGGCCTGCCCGCTACCGGGCCCGTCCAGAGGATCGAATCGAGCAGGGCGGCCACCGAGTCGACCCCGGCGCGGACCTCGGCAACGGCGTCGGGGTGCAGACCCTCGCGGGCGGCGCCATCGCCCAGGATGGAGTTGACCGCCAGGCGCCAGGTCTCGGCGCGCAACCGGTCCGGATCGAGCGCCGCGAACCCGGCGAAACGGGCCGCCACCAGGGCGTCGTCGAACATCTCCGGGAGGTGGTCGATGCTCTCGTGGAGGCGGGCGGCGAACCCCTCGTCGAACTTCGACACCAGGATCGAAGCGGGCGAGCGGCGGACCACGCGCCTTGGCTCGGCGACGCCGGCCACGTCGCGCAGCCAGCGGAGGATGTCTTCGTCGGTGGTCACTCGATGCGGGCCCGGTACTGGATGCTTTCGCCCATGTGGGCGGTCTCGATGCGTTCGCTGCCATCGAGGTCAGCGATGGTGCGGGCGACTTTGAGGAGCCGGTGGAAGGCACGGGCGGAGAGGTTCAGCCGTTCGACCGCGAGCTTGAGGACGTCGGCTGCACCGTCCGCGAGTTGCTTCTGGGCGTGGTCGCGCACCTCGGGCGGCGACATCTCGCCGTTGACCTGGGTCAGGCTTTCGCGGAAGCGTTCGGCCTGGACATCGCGGGCAGCGGCAACACGCGCGCGGACCGCCCCGGAGGGTTCGCCGCGGCCGACGCTACTGAGCTTCTCGAAGGGCACGCGGGGAACGTCGGTGAACAGGTCGATGCGGTCGATGAGGGGCCCGGAGAGGCGGCGCTGGTAGCGGCTGACCTGGGGCGGGGGGCAGACGCACTCGCGCTCGGGGTCGCCATAGAAGCCGCACGGGCAGGGGTTGAGGGCGGCGCAGAGGATGAAGCTCGCCGGGAAAGTGACAGCCTGCTTTGCTCGGCTGATCGTGACGGTCTTGTCTTCGAGCGGCTGGCGGAGCATTTCGAGCACGCGGGGGTCGAACTCGAGGAGTTCGTCGAGGAAGAGGACGCCGCGGTGGGCGAGGGTGATCTCGCCGGGGCGCGGGACGGAGCCGCCGCCGACCAGGCCGGCGTTGGAGATCGTGTGGTGCGGGGCGCGGAAGGGCCGCGTGGAGATGAGGCCAGGGCCGCTGCCGAGGAGACCGGCGACGCTATAGATACGCGTGACCTCCATCGCTTCGTCGCTGGTGAGCGGGGGGAGGATGGAGGGGACGGCGCGTGCGAGGAGGGTCTTGCCGCTGCCCGGAGGGCCCTTCATGACCACGTTGTGGCCGCCGGCGGCCGCGACCTCCAGCGCGCGTTTGACGTGCTCCTGCCCGACGATGTCGGCGAAGTCGGTCAGGCCGCCGATGGGTTCGCTTTCGGTGACAGTGGGCACGTGTTCGTAGGCGGGCAGCGGGATGGCGCCGAGCAGGTGCGAAGCCAGGGCGGCCAGGCCGTGCACCGGGTAGACCTCGATGCCGCGCACAAGCCCGGCTTCGGCGGCATTGTCGACCGGGACGAAGGCGCGTTTGATGCCCCGCGCGCGGGCGAGCATGACCATGGGGAGCAACCCGCGGACCGGACGGACATCGCCGGTGAGGGCAAGTTCGCCGATGAAGACGGCATCCTCGACGTCCGCGACGACCTGGCCCGAGGCGAGGAGGATGCCGGTCGCGATGGGGAGGTCGTAGGCGGGGCCCTCCTTGCGGAGGTCGGCGGGGGCCAGGTTGATGGTGACGCGGCTGTTGACCGGCCAGGTGAGGCCGCTGTTGCGGATGGCGGAGCGGACGCGTTCGCGGGATTCCTGGACGGCGGTATCGGGGAGGCCGACGACGGTGGTCGAGGGCAACTGCGAGCGCGAGATATCGACTTCGACATCAACCAGCTCGCCATCGAGCCCCACGACCGCACAACTGAGGACCTTCGCGAGCACGGGGCGATTCTGGGGCGGTA
>JAHDWR010000299.1 GCA_023382755.1 Dehalococcoidia bacterium | reverse complement strand
TCGTTCCAGTTCTTTTCGATGAGCGTGGTGTGGATGAAGTGGTCGGCGTAGGACCACGTCTTCTCCGGATCGTGTTCGCTGGGGGTCCGGGGGGCGCGGAGGTCGGCGTCGCTCATCCCGGCGAGCGTCTCCATGAGCCATGCACGGTCGCGGTTGAGCTTGACTTCGATATCGATGCGGTTCATGTGGCCTTTCGCGGTGGAGCGCATGGGGGACCGGATGCGGCCGGTGAGATGATGTGATTCTACCGGCCGGGACGGTCTGGCGGAGGGGCGAGGTCTTTCACCATCAGGATGTGCCCGGCGACTCCGGTGAGGGCGAGAAAGTCGGCGTCCTCGCGGGTCTCGACGACACGGAAGCCGGAGCGCTCGTAGAGGTGGCGGGCCGGGTTGCTGGTCGTGGTGGTGAGCGACATGAGGCGGGCTCCGGAGGCGCCTGCCTGGCGTTCGGCTTCGGCCATGAGGGCGGCGCCGATACCCTGGTTACGGCGGGAATCGAGCACATGGACCTCGGCTACGTGGTAGGCGCCGGCGGGCGGCGGGATGTGGACGCGGCCACGGAGCCTATCGCGGCGGAGGAAACGGATGACGCCGGGGAAGCCGAACGTGCGAAGCAAGCCCCAAACGAGCGCGGGAGTGATGCTGTCGCCGGCTTCCGCACCCGCCTGGAGCAGGCCGACGACCTCGCCATCGGAGACGGCGACGGTCGTGCGGCGGATGCCTGCCGGGCCGGCGATGGTGGCGCTCATGAGCCGGCGGAAACGGCGGGCGCGGGCGATATCTCCGCCGGCCATCGCGAGTTGTTCTTCGGAGGGCTCTTCGCCGAAGACGAGGCGAAGGGCGGCGGCGTCAGCGGATGTTGCGGGTCTGAAGCTGATATCCATGCGAAGGTCCGTGAGGGGCGAACGGGCGGGCCGGCGTTGATGGCGCATTGTAGCGTGGGGCAGCCGGGGATTTGCGAACACAAGGACATTCGGCCAGTATCACGGCCAATTCACCGGGGGCCCCACATGACTGAAGTGCTGTTCGAAAAGCGACCCGATGGCGTCGCGATCATCACGTTGAACCGGCCCGACAGCCTGAATGCGATGAGCGATGAACTGGTGGTGCTGCTCGGGCAGTACCTGGAGGAATGCGAACGCGACCGCGGGGTGCGCTGCGTGGCGCTGACCGGAAACGGGCGGGGGTTCTGCGCGGGCGGCGACGTGCGCGGGATGCAATCGCGGAACGACGCAGCAGGGGGAAGCGGGGAAGGCGGGCCTCCGAACCCGGTGACGGTTATCGACCGGCTGACGACGGGGCTGCGCCGGTCGCACGACGCGACGACGTTGAAACTCCACACGATGCCGAAGCCGACCGTGGCGCTGGTGAACGGGGTGGCGGTCGGGGCGGGACTGAGCCTGTGCCTCGGGGCGGACATCCGGATCGTTTCGGACAAGGCGCGGTTCGGGACGGCGTTCCGGAATGTGGGACTGAGCGGGGACTTCGGGGGGACCTACCTGTTGCCGCGGCTGGTGGGGATGGGCCGGGCGCGCGAGCTGTACTTCACTGCCGAGATCTTCGATGCGGCGAAGGCGCTGGAGATGGGGCTCGTGAACCGGGTGGTGCCGCACGAGGAGCTGCTGAACGAGGGGCTGGAGTTCTGCGCGAAGCTTGCGGCCGGCCCGACCGCGAGCTACGGACGAATGAAGGAGAACCTGAACTTCGGGGAGACGGCGACGCTGGACGCGCTGCTGGACCAGGAGGCGCTGCTGATGCGGATCAGCGGGCTTTCGGTGGATAGCCGGGAGGCGGTGCGGGCATTCATGGAGAAGCGGGAGCCGCGGTTCGTGGGGGAATAAGCAGCCGCCAGGACGCGGAGGACGCCACGGGCGCGCCAGGTTTCGCCAACAAGGAGGCGCGGAGGCGCAGAGGTTTCAGCGAGTGGTTGCTGCCGCCGGGCAGGCCGCGAATTTTCAGGAGGGAACCGTGGGACAGCTTGAGGGGAAGGTTGCAGTTGTTACTGGTGGGGCGCGCGGGATCGGCGCGGGGATAGCGCGAGTGATGGCGCGGGAGGGCGCGCACGTGGCTATTCTCGACCTGGACGGAGAGGAGGCGGCAGCGACGGCACGGGATTTGCCGACGGAGAGCTTCGGGATGGCATGCGACGTGATCCTGGAGGATCCTCTGTCGGATGCAGTGCACCGGGTGGTGGAACGGTTCGGGGGACTCGACATCTTCGTGAACAATGCCGGGGCCGGGCGGGGGCCGTTGGACCTGAACACGACCCGGCCGACCGGCGGCGGGGGACGGGTGGAGGATATGGCGGCGGAATCGTGGGACGAGCAGCTCGCGCAGAACCTGCGGAGCACCTTCCTGGGGACGAAAGCGGCGGTGCCCCACCTGCGCGCGCGGGGTGGAGGTTCGATCGTGAATATCGCGTCGATCGCGGGGCTCGGGGCGTCGCCGACACTGCCGGCCTACGCGGCCGCGAAGGCGGGCGTGGTCTCGCTGACGAAGAGCACTGCGCTGGAGTATGCGCCGTTGGACGTGCGGGTGAATGCCATCTGCCCCGGATTCCTGTGGACGCGAGCGTGGGAAGGGCTGGCGACCGGCATGAAGATGGCCGTGCCGCAGTACGCCGGCAAGGAGCCACGAGAGATTTTCCTGGAGGTCGTGAGGAACGGCGTCCCCCTGAGGCGGGAGCAGACGCCAGAGGACATTGGGGAGCTGGCCGCGTTCCTTTCGAGCCCGGCGGGGCACAACATCACCGGGCAGGCGATCGCGGTCGATGGCGGGATCACACTGAAGTAGAGTGGGCTCGGGCAGGACGAACGAGAGGGGCCCCACTTCGCGTTGAAGTGGGGCCCCTTTGCGCGCCGTTGGCCGGGGGAAGTTACCGGGCTTCGGCGCCGGCCGCGGGGAGGGGTTTCTCGAGCCCGGGGCCGCCGTCGGAGAGGCTGGACTCGTCGAAGGCGGGATCGAGGCTCTTCGCGACAGCGATCAGGTCATCCCGGGAGACCTCGGGCGAGATGCCGCGGGAGTAGGCGTTGACGGAGTAGTAGGTGCCCTGACCGTCGGTCCACCAGATGCTGTTCGGGGAGATGTAGCCGGCGGCGGGGTCTCCGCCATCGCCGTAGCGGCTCACCGAGACCTCGATGGTGTCGGCTTCGCGCTCGAGGGCCCAGTTGAGGTTGTACTGGGGCGACCAGCCTTCGGGCTTCGCGCAGCCATCGCCGATCTCGTTGGCAAGGAGCGACGAGCGGACGATGGAGTAGCCATCGGGGCCCTTCGGGGTGTTGAAGCCGAGGCGGGCGAGGTCCGCATCGGACAGTT
>JAHDWR010000298.1 GCA_023382755.1 Dehalococcoidia bacterium | reverse complement strand
TTCCGGCGCGCGATCATGGAGTGCACAACCCGCCTTGAGGTGGTGGTCTCGTTCCTGGCGATCCTCGAACTGCTGAAGTCCGGTGAAGCCGACGCGCGACAGGCCGAGGCATGGGGCGACATCGAGGTGGTGGCGCTGGAGACGAGCGTATTGACTTAAGGCGCGGCGGACTGCCCCGGCGATTCGACCGTGAGGCCGCTACTCCTCGCGGCGGTCTGCAGCCGAAAGTCATAGGTCAACATCCCGTCGCACGCGTCACCCAGATCAAGCGCTGTGGCCAGTTGAATGGCGTCGAGGGTTCGCAACGATGGGGGCAGCAGTTTTCGCGCCTCGGCCAGAAGGTCCGATGTGACCGGAACGAAATCTACACGGTCGATGAGCTCTTCCAGTTTCTCCTCGCCAGCCTGGCCACGCCACAGGAGCGCCCGGCCGACCTCGGTGAGCGAAAGTTCGCTCGTGATGAGGACACGCCCTAGGAGCCTGCCGGTTTAACGGGAAGGGGATCGACGATAAGGAGAGGGTGGATGATCATTAGTCATGCGCCCTTACCGCGAGTACACCCCCGACCAGGCCTTCCTGCTTCCACCGTCTTTGACTGAGCTGATCCCGGAGGGAGACCCGGTCTTCTTCCTGCGCGAAGTGATCCAGCGGCTCGACCTCGAGGCGTTCCACAAAGCCTACCGGTGCGAACGCGGACAGCCGCCCTATCACCCCGAGCTGATGGTCGGGCTCTACCTCTACGGGGCGATGCGCCGCACCTACTCGTCGCGGCGCCTGGCCGAACTCTGCCAGCGGGACGTCGCCTGCATGTACCTGGCCGGCCGGGCGACCCCGGACTACCACACCGTTGGTGAGTTCCGGCAACGCTTCACGAACGAACTGAAGGGTCTCTTCCTCCAGGTCCTCGTGCTCTGCCGCGAGGCAGGCCTGGTCCGGCTCGGACACGTCAGCCTGGACGGGACGAAGGTCCGCGCGAACGCTTCGAAGCACAAGGCGATGAGCTACGCGCGGATGCTACAGCGGGAGCCGATCCTCGCCGCCGAGGTCGCACGCTGGCTGGAGGAGGGCAGGCGCGAGGATGAAGCGGAGGATGCCGAGCACGGGCCAAACGACGATGGCTGGAGCCTGCCGGAGGAACTGAAAGAGAGCAGCCGGCGGTTGGAGAAGATCCGCCAGGCGAAGGCCCGCCTCGAAGAACAGGCGCGTGAGAAGGCCGCGGCCGAGGGCGACGACCCCGCCACCGCGGTCGTCGCCGGGAAGGCGCAGACGAACTTCACCGACCCCGAGTCACGGATCATGCACACAGCCGAAGGCTTCCAGCAGTGCTACAACGCCCAGGCCGCCGTCGATGCCGAGGGCCAGGTCGTCGTCGCCTGCGAAGTCTCCGCCGCCGCGCCCGATGTGCAACGGCTGCGACCGATGCTCGACCAACTTCAAGAGAACACGGGCCAGTACCCGGCCCAGCTCAGCGCCGACGCTGGCTACGCCTCGGAAGCAAACTTCGCCGCCCTCGCCGAGGCGAACGTCCATGCCGTCATTGCCCTCCGCCGCTACCATCGCGACGAGCCGCCCGGCACCGACCCGGCTCCGAAGCGCGCCACCAACCGCGGGCCCTACCGCAACCAGATGCGTGAGCGACTGGCCAGTCCCGAAGGCAAAGCGCTCTACAAACTGCGCAAGCAGACCGTCGAGCCGGTCTTCGGCCAGATCAAGGGTGCCAGAGGCTTCCGCCAGTTCCTACGACGCGGGCTCACCGCCGTGGAGGCCGAATGGAGCCTCGTCTGCATGGCCCACAACGTCCTCAAGCTCCACCAGGCCAGCCAAAAGCTCCCGACGGCTTGAGCGGGACACGACCGCGGCCGTAGCCACTCCCTCGGGCCCACCCCGCCGAGCCTAAACTCGCTCGGGCGCATCCTCCGCCCCCGAGACCGCCCGGCTCCCGCCGATCTGACCACCACTCTCCACGCACCCCCTCGAAAGTAGCCAGTCACGTCCCCTCGCGACTACTCCGGCAGGCTCCTAGCGGAACTTAGGCGAATGATCGCTTCGGGTGGTGAAGGCGCCGATGTGCTCAAGGAAATCGAACGGCTCGGGGACTACGTCGTCGAGCATCCTTCCTCTCGGCTGTTTCTCGCGTTCATTGGAGACTGACCGCATGGTCGAGGCCACGGTGAACTCCATGACCAGCACCTTCGCCTACCGGGGCGACGGCCTCCGCGACAGCCGCACCGCCGGCATGACGACGACGCAGTTCACCTGGGACATCAACGCGGGCCTGCCGGTGGTGCTGGACGACGGTCCTTCGCGGGAAGGATATCTCTACGGGGCCGGACTGTCCGCCATGAAGCAGTCGGGGAACTGGTTCTATTACCTGGCCGACGGCCTTGGCTCCACGATGGCCATCGTTGACAGCTCGGGCAACAGCCAGAAGACGTACGAGTACGACGTCTACGGCGACGTGACGGGCGGCTCCGGCGGCCTGTCGAACGAGTTCGACTTCGCCGGCCAGCAGACCGACCCCACCGGGCTCCAGTATCTGCGCGCGAGGTACTACGACCCGGAGACGGGGTCGTTCTTGTCGAGGGATCCGCTGGAGGAGGTTGGAGGAACCGGTACGGCCCCGTTTGGCTATTCAGCCGGTCGCCCGACCGTGTTGAGCGATCCCACAGGACTGGCTCCCTGGGATAGTGGCGAGGTTCAATGGTGTGCCCGGCATCCGGCATGGTGGCCGCGATGCGCACGAGGGGCATTCTGGGCCAGATTCGCAATGGAAGTGACCACCAGGGCATTTGGTGCCGAGACCGACCTGTCGGATGCTTTCCGACATTGCCTCTGGTCAGCCTGTCTGACCATCGATTTGGGTGCAGTCTCCGCCAAGACGCTGACCGACACCCACGAGCGCTTTGACACCTCGGGGAATCGACAAGAGCAGCGCAAAGATCTCTGGAACAACGCGATTGGCCGCCTCATCGGCAACGCCGCATCCGCATTCGGCCCGGAGTACGCAGTTCGCCATGCGGCAACCGAGTGCGCCAACCAAGCAGCTGCTGGAGGTCTCCTAATTGATCCAGCACTCGCTCCGCCGTTCCCCGGTGAGGCCGGAATACTACCCGGCTACGGGGGAGGCTCGTGGTGAACCTGGCTGCGCGAATGCTGGTCACCGGGGGTGTCGTCGCTGGCGCGTTGGTTCTTGCCGCGTGTGGCACTCGGTGCCCGTCGCCGCCGGTAGACCCTCAACTACGCGGCGCAGAAAGCAGAGTAGGAGACGGCTCACTCCTCGGGATGGGTCCGGACGCACTTCTTGCGACCCTCGGCCCAGCTGCGGAGGAGAAGTCATTCATCGGTTGGGATCAGGGCTACTACCTCGGTCCAGACA
>JAHDWR010000297.1 GCA_023382755.1 Dehalococcoidia bacterium | reverse complement strand
TCTTCGACCATGTTGGAGTTGGAGCCTTCGAGGAAGCCCTGGCGGATGCCGCCGTTGATGGCGGTGCCAGGCTCGTCGGAACGGAAGAAGGCTTCGCCGGAGCGGAGCAGCTGGCCGGGCGCGAAGTCCACTACGCCGATGCGGGCGACCTGGACTTCGCCATCGAAGATCGCGCCGTCCTGGGCGATGGTGACGGTGGAAGGGGGAAGGTTGATGCGCTCTCCGTCCTCATCGAGGACGAAGTATCCGTGGCTGGTGACCATGTCCCCGTTATCGTCGCGGCCGAAGCGGCCCGCCCGCGTATAGAAGGTGGCGCCATCGGGGCCTTCGACCTGGAAGAAGCCATCGGTGAGGGCAAGGTCGAGCTCGTTGCCGGTTGGGGTGATGCTGCCGGCGCCGAAGTCGGTGGCGAACTCGGCGATGAAGGTACCGGTACCGATCTGGCCGACGACGGCCTGGACGCGGGCGGAGAGGGGCGCGGGGATGGGGGCCTGCTGGGAGAGGAGGACATCGGCAAAGGGCTGCATCGAGGCGTGCTCGCGCTTGAAGCCGGTCGTGT
The DNA here is from genome assembly GCA_023382755.1 of Dehalococcoidia bacterium. Lineage (GTDB taxonomy): Bacteria > Chloroflexota > Dehalococcoidia > Tepidiformales > Tepidiformaceae > Amarobacter. Next base: position 2,828 of record JAHDWR010000297.1, on the reverse strand, counting down.
TCGCATTGGCGATGTTGTTCGCGAGGACGTCCTGGTAGCGCCAGGCGGCCTCCATGGCGGTAAAGGCACTGTAGAGACCCTTGATCATCGTCGAGACCTCCGGCGGTTGAGACTGAGCAGGATGAGCGCGAGTCCGGCGGTGGGGCCGGCGATCATGAAGACGCGTCCGAGCCGCTCGTTCGTGGTGAGCGGCGGTTTCTCCCCGGTTTCCGGGAGCGAGCCCGGGCGGACATCGCCCGCCGCGCTGCCGGTGTTGTCGGCGATGATGGCGAAGCGGCCGGCGATGGAGCGGTCGGCGGGTATCGCGCCTTCGGCCGTGCCGGGGCCACGAGCCGCGACCACGAAGAGGTCGTAGTCGTAGCTGGCGAGGCCGGAGAGTTTGGTCTCGAGGACGCCGATGCCGGCCGGATCGACGGAGATCTCGCCGACGCGGAAGGGCGCGCCGGCCCCACCGGTGAGCCAGCCTTCGTAGGTGTAGCCGTCGGTGGGCGGGAGGTTCTTGACGTCGACGCGGGCGAAGGCTTCGGCGAAGGAGAACTCGAGGACTCCTTCGGCGGTCTGGGGGCCGAAGTTGGAGACACCCTCGAGGTAGGTGAGCTTGACGAGCTGGGGGACCCCATTAGCCCGGGCGTTGGCCAAGCCGGTAAGGGCCCCAACGGCGAGCAGGAGGGCCGCGACCATGCCGCCGAGGATCGCGGGGCGCATCAGCCGGCTATCCCCTGGCGGCGGAGCAGGAGGCGGACCTCTTCCTCGCTCTTGCGCATCCTGCGGGCGAGGGCGGCAACGTCGACGCCGGATTCGCCGATGCGGGCGGCGAGGGTAGCGGCGTTGGCGGCGCTCGGGGCGGGGGCGGGTCGGCTCGCACCATAGGCGGCACGTGCGGCCCGGGCGGCAGCGGGTGAGCCCAGCTCGGCAGGCGCGATCATGCGCTGGACGCGGGCCGATGGCGGACGCTTGCGGATGGGGCTCGAGCTTTTCAGCACCTGGACCTGGGTGTAGAGGTAGAAGATCGCGCCGAGGCAGACGAGCTGGGAAATGGCAAGGAGCGCTATCGCGTCGTTCATCGGTGAATCCTCAGGCGGAGCGTTCGCGGGCGAGGCGCGCGCGGAGGCGGCCGAGCGCGCGTCCGTGGAGCTGGCAGACCCGGGATTCGGAGATTTCCAGGATCTGGGCGATTTCCTTCATGGTCATCTCGTCGCGGTAGTAGAGGCTGACGATGAGCCATTCACGTTCGGGGAGGGACTTCACGGCGCCGGTGAGGGCGTCGATCATCTGGCGCTTTTCGAGGCGCTGGGTGAAGTCCTCCTCGTTGGGGTCGGCGGGGAGTTCGGTTGGGGCGGCGCCGTCGTCGTTGGTATCGCGGTCGAGGAGGCCATCGAGAGAGACGGTGACCCAGCTGCAATCGATGAGGGCCTGGTTGTACTGGTCCATGGTGAGGCCCATGAGCCCGGCGACTTCCTCGTCGGTGGGCTCGCGGCCGTTTTCAAGGGTGAAGGAGACGTGGATGGCTTCGAGCTTCTTGGCCTTCTGGCGGACGGAGCGGGGGAGGCGGTCGAGGGCGCGGAGGGCATCGATGATGGCGCCGCGGATGCGGGAAATGGCGTAGGTTTCGAACTTCACGCCCTTGCTGCCGTCGTAGCGGTCGAGCGCTTCGATGAGCCCGATGGTGCCGTAGCTGAGGATATCCTCGTAGTCCAGGATGGCGGGGAGGCCGATGGCGAGGCGGCCGACGACGTACTTCACCAGCGGCGCATATTGCCGGATGGCGGCGTCGCGGTCGGCCAGCAGGGCCGGGGCTTCACTTGCGAGGGCCATGGGACAGCTCCTTCAGGGGGCTACTCAGCGGATTCGGCGGATTCTTCGGCGGGGGGTGGGACGGCGACGGGTGGCCGCCGCGCGGGCGGCGAGGTGAGCAGGACCGCCTCGGCGCCGAAGGCCATGACGGTGACGATGAGGAAGAAGAAGACCGCCCGGAGGACGGCGTAGTCGAACGAGACGCCGGCCCGGATGCCGAGCCAGACGCTGAGGGCGGAGACGGCGAGGGCGGTCCAGACGCCATAGCGGGCGAGGGCGAAGGGCGGGAGAGTCATAGCTGGCCGCGCCTCCGCATCTCGAGCTGGCGGCGCATCATGTAGCGGGCGATCACATCGCGGTCGGCGCGGGCGATGTCGGTAAATTCGCAGTGGACGCGGTGCATGCGATTACCGGGCGCGGGTTCGCGGGCCTGGGTGATGCGCATGCGGGCGTGGATCTCTCCGGCTTCGGGGAGGACGGCGTGGAGGCCCAGTCGCTCGCCCGCGGACATGACCGTGCGAGTGGTGATGCAGCAGCCGCCCTCGCTGAGGTCGACGATGATGCCTTCGACGGGCTGTTCGGAGGCGGGTTCCGCGGCATCGATGACGAGGCGGTAGAGCGACTCGGGCTTGATGGCCGCCGGGAGGCGGAAGTTCCGGCGCCGTTCGGTGCTTTCGACGGTGCCGGGGAGGCGAAGGTACTCGTGCATGCCGTCGGAGCTGTGGCCCACGACCTCGGTGACGAACAACCAGCGCTTCTGCTGGTGGATGTAGTGCGCGTGGACGAGCGTGCCCGATGGGAAGGGACGGGGGCGGAGGCCGCGCATGGGGACGAGGACGGCGATGCGTTCGTGATCGACATCCTCGACGCGGGTGACGTGGGTTTCCCCCTCGCGCCCGGAGGAGACGTCGAGGCGCAATGTGATGCCGGGCAGCAGTCCCTGGGCCATGAAGGGATTCTTACGCTGTGGCAACGAGGCGCCCATTGGTCGTCTCCCGTGAACTCGTAGTGAAGACCCCTGATGCGAGCGTGAG
>JAHDWR010000296.1 GCA_023382755.1 Dehalococcoidia bacterium | reverse complement strand
CTGTGCCCCCAGAAGAGGTCGAGGTCGAAGCCATCGTCCTGGCCACGCTTGAAGGTGTTCATGAGGCTGGCGCCGACGGCCACCTGGCGCACCTGCTTGAACCCGAGCATGACGACCGCTTCGCGGACGGTGCTGATGCGCCGGGCGAAGCCGTAGTAGGCGGAGTTGCTGATGCGGATGAGCTTGGCCGTGAGGGCCTGGTCGGTACTGAGCACCTGTGCCAGGTCCATCGCGCTCGTCTTGTTGTCTTCGGCCATGCTCATCACGCGGGCTGCGACCGCAGGCAGCGGCGGCAGGTCATCGACACGGCTCAACAGTTCGGCGGCATCCTTACCCATCACGTGATGACTGTCGGCGGATTGGGGCAGGGGCTGAACGGCCGACACCGCACGTTCACGCGAATTCGGGGAGGAGCCTGATGGGTGGCGCGCAATACGCGCCAAACCAACGGCGCCCGGCCCAAAGGGCGGCCCCCTCCGGGCGGCGCGCAATCCTGATGTCCTGCCGTGAAACGTGAAACTCGCGCCCCCTTTCTTGCCTACCGGCCGGTCGACAGGCGAAACTCACCACCTCTTCTGCTTCGGGGGTAGAAACGATGACCACGGAGATCGAAGTCCGAACGCTCGCGGACGTAACCCGCGCACATGCCCAGGCCCGGCCGGGCGCCATCGCCATGGTGTACCAGGGCCGCGAAACGACCTTTGGCCAGCTGGACACGCGTGCCAGCCAGATCGCGAACGGCCTGCTCGCCGCGGGGCTCAAGCCTCAGGCCCGGGTCGCTTTCCTCGATAAGAACTCCGACGTGTTCTTCGAAGCGCTGTTCGGGTCCGCGAAAGCCAACGCCGCACTGGTGGCGGTCAACTGGCGGCTCGCCCCGCCGGAGGTCGCCTACGTCATCAACGACGCCGCCGCCGAAGTCCTGTTCGTCGGCCAGGAGTTCTTCCCCGTGGTCGAAAAGGTGGCCGCCGACCTGAAGACGGTGAAACGGGTGATCGCCATCGACGCGCCCCACGAGGGCTGGGAGCACTATCCGGCCTGGCGCGACGCCCAACCCACCACCGACCCGCACGTACCGATCGGCGGCGAGGACGTCGCCATCCAGATGTACACCAGCGGCACCACCGGCCACCCGAAAGGCGCGATGCTCACGAACAACAACTTCTTCGCGCTCCTGCCTTCGGCCACGCGCGAGTGGGGCGAGGTCTGGACGCCCGAGGACGTCAACCTCGTCTGCATGCCGCTCTTCCACATCGCCGGGAGCGGCTGGGGCATCGTTGGGCTGTACGCCGGCACGAAGTCCATCATCATCCGCGACATCATCCCGCCGGAGATCCTCCGCGTGATCCCGGCCTACGGCGTGACCCGCGCGCTCTTCGTCCCCGCCGTGCTCCTCTTCCTGCTGCAGACGCCGGGCGTGCAGGAAACGGACTTCTCCACGCTTCGGTTCATCGCCTATGGCGCCTCGCCCATCCCGCTGGACCTCCTGCGGAACGCCATAGCGACCTTCAAGTGCGACTTCGCCCAGGTGTACGGCCTCACCGAGACCACGGGTGTGGTGACCTACCTGCCGCCGGAAGACCACGACCCGAACGGCAACCAGCGCATGCGTTCGTGCGGGCGGCCCCTTGCCAACGTCACCATCCGGATCGTCGATGCGAACGGGGACGACCTCCCCACCGGCGAAGTGGGCGAGATCATCTGCAAGACGCCCCAGATCATGAAGGGCTACTGGAACCTGCCCGAAGAGACCGCGAAGGCCATCCGCGGCGAGTGGTTCCACACCGGCGACGCGGGCTACATGGACGCCGACGGCTACGTCTACATCCACGACCGGGTGAAGGACATGATCGTCTCCGGCGGCGAAAACGTGTACCCGGCCGAGGTCGAATCCGCCCTCTTCGGGCACCCCGCGGTAGCCGATGTGGCCGTGGTCGGCGTGCCGGACGACCGCTGGGGCGAGGCGGTGAAGGCGGTGGTGGTGAAGAAACCCGGCGCCGAAGTCACCCCCGACGAGCTCATCGCCTACGCGCGCGAACGGATCGCGGGATACAAGGTGCCCAAGAGCATCGACTTCGCCGACATGCTCCCGCGCAACCCTTCGGGAAAGATCCTGAAGCGCGAGATCCGGGCGCCCTACTGGGAAGGACGCGAGCGACAGGTGAACTGACGCGGCATATTCCCTTCTCCGCAACTCTGCGGTCACCACGACACCATGCCGACATTACCGGTATGGAGACTTTGCGCCCCGGTTTCGCCTCGCGGCGGAAAGAGCCACGCTACCCCGCCGCCCTCGCGTGTATCGCGCGCTGGGCCGGCGGCGAGACCGAAGGCGCCGTGCTCGACCTCTCCGCAGACGGCGCATCGATTACGGTGCCGGACATCCCCACCGCGGGCGAGTCGTCTTTCGCCCTCACGCTCTTCCCCGACGACGAGCGGCCGCTGGTCCTGCGGGCAGCCCCCGTATCGGTCGGGCCCGACCCGCTTGGCGGCCGGCTGATGCACCTGCGCTTCGTGGACGTGCAGCAGCCGGAGGCCGAAGACCTCGCCGGCGTCCTTCGCGCGCTGCGAGCGGAGTTCATCGCCGGCCAGACCAGCATCGCTCTCGATCGGCTCGGGCCGGTGCGCCGGGCACGGTTCCCGCACTACCCGCCCCTGCTCCTGCGGTAGTCCGCCCTTCCCGGTGCCATCAGCCTGTTTGAGGTGTGCCCGATCGCGCCCACCTTTCGCTAGTGCTTACGCTCGGCTCCGCCCTCCTCGCCCACCAGCAGCAGCCCCGCCGCCTGCCTGCACTCTCTCTCACCGTCTCCGCCACCCGCAACGGCTACCTCTCCCTTCGCCCCGCACAAGACGTCGACGGCGCCGAGACCGAGGTCCCACACGCCGCCACCTTCGCTAACTCCACTTTCCTCCAGGTCCGCAACGACGCCGGAGCCATCAAGGTCCGCCAGGACTTCGGCAGCTGGTCCGCCTCTATCGGCACCGTCGCCGCCGGCTCCCCCGTCGCCATCGCCGCCTACGCCAGCGAGGCCCTCATCCTCGTCGGTGATGGCACCACCCTCAAAGCCTGGACTTCCGCCGACGACGGCAGCACCTGGAGCGGCCCCACAACCATCGTCACCGAGGCCGCCGCCATCGGCGCCGTCGCCGCCGCCTACCGCCCCTCCACCGGCAACGTCTGCGCCTTCTACACCCTCGGCACCACCTCGACCTTGAAGCGGCTTCGCCGCACCTCCGGCACCTGGGCCGGCTCCGGCACCACCTGGACCCGCACCGCCGATGTCAACACCATCACCGGCCTCGCCGCCAGCTGGCGAGCTAACGACTTCCGCCTCGTCATCACCGGCACCGCACCCACCACCGCCCACCCCCGCGTCTGGGCCGTCGCCATGGGCGATGGCGCCATCCCCGCCAAC
>JAHDWR010000295.1 GCA_023382755.1 Dehalococcoidia bacterium | reverse complement strand
CCACGAAGATGCTCGACCGCTCGCTCAGCGCAATCACCACGCTCAAGGCCTACGAAGTGCTCGACCGCTTCGAGCCAGCGCCCCTCCCCGAGCCGCCGCAGTAGGACAGCGCCCAGCCCAACCCAGCCGGAGCATCCGAACCGCGACCGGCAGGGAGCGGCACCGTGGCGTGCCAATGGCGCCGCGCGGCAGCCCGTGACCGCTCGCGACGAGACGAGGGTGGGCTGCCGCGGGCCTGCCGTGCGTGCCGGAGTGCCGCTCCCTAGCGGGTAACTATCCCATGTCTGTACAAGTTGGCAGACTGTAGGGGCGATGCGAACGGATTAGCCACGGGGGTGCCCCGTGGCTAATCCCTCACTCGGCTACGTACTTTTCGAGGATCTTCAAAATGCTCCGAACGCTTTTGATGGCGCTCACGAGGCTATGTTCCAGCGTGTGTTCAGCCGGGGGCTGGTTACCTCCTACCCACGGCACGTGAATCAGTATGCTGGCGGTGCCGCTGTACTCCACATCCACTTCGGATGTGGGTATCGCGGGGGGAGTAACCCACCAATCGGGGAATTCCCAAATGAGTACTGCCTCCGCGTGCGCAAACGCGATTTCGATGCCGCCAACGTAGTGAATGGGCAACTCCGCCAAGACGGTGTCGGCGTGCCGAAGGTGTCCGTTTATTCTGCGAAGCCCGCCACCCGTGGCGATCAATTGGCGATGTTTGTCAGCGTTGTCGCCCCTGGTGAGTGCGCCCAAGATCCAGAGCGAGGCGTCGGCACCGTAGCGGTGGGCCTGACAGAACTCGACGACTGCACGAGCTTCCGGTCGCAGGCCCCGAAGGGCACGCTCGTAGTTCTCCCGCGCATCCGCATCCTTGCTTACGAACTCGCCATCAGCGCCTCTGGCGAAGAGATCGTCATAGGTCATAGGGAACGAGGTACTAACGCTCCGAAGCTTCTTTGGTACGCAAGCGACGAAGACGTGATCCAAAGCGCTCCGGAGATTGTGTACGAAGTCTCCATAAATGAGGGCAAGCATCGGATCGGGTTCGGCGGTGATTCGCAGCCTGTGCCTGATCTGTCGGTCTCCCTGTCTGGTTGGGAGTCTCTCGAAAACATAGGGCTGGCTGTCTGCGTACAGCCGGGCTTGGATTTTGGCGTCCACCAAGTGTTTCTGAGCGCGCTTGACCTTGAGCCACCACGAAGCATCTCTACCCAACCTGTGCCTCCGGGGGTGCCCCGTGGTTAGGCGGACGTGGGGCGAAATCGGATATGGCCGCTTCCACCCGAGCAAACAGGGTTTTGAGGAAGTCGGCGACCGGCAGGGCTGGGGGGAGGCATATCGTCGGGGGGATGTAGCCGCCCACCTCCATGTCCATCAGCCGGACTCCGTCAGGGAAGCGGGTTCGGGCAATTACTGCGCCAAGTTCAATAGGGCGGAAGAGGCTTTCCTCCGGCCCGCCCGAGAGGAATTGGAACGCACCTGGCATCCAGATTCCCATCACCTGCGGGTGGGGGTCTTGGAGTCCCGAGCTGGGAATGAGAACAGTGGTAAGAAATCGGTGCTTGTCGAAGTCGTCCAAGTCGCGGAGAAGGGCGAAAACGTCCCACGTTCCTTCTGGGTGTCCGTCGAGTCGGATGTGTTTCTGGTGCCGCTCAATCGTTGTCCGGTGTTCCGGCGCGATCTCCCTGAGCTTGCGGTCGCGCTGCGCCCGCCAGTCTTCGATGCCATCGCTGATGGGCCAGTACAGAGCGCGGGGGTTCTTGATCTCGCCTTTGGTCTTCTCCAAGGCAAGCTCATATACGACGTGGTCGAGAGCACTGCGAAGGTTGTGGACGCAGTCGCCGAGCATGAGGCTGACCTCCCGAAACACATCGGTGTAGTCAGGGAGGCTGCTCACATAAACGACGTGATCGCCGGTCTCGACCTGATACTGCGTGCCGACCGTGGGCACGTTCTCTCTGATCTTGAACGTCTCGGTGGTGAACCAGTTCAGTTCCTCACGATGGCGTTCGGCCCTCGCGAACTTGGCCCAACTACTTTCGAAGCCCATGAGGTATCCTCACTCTATGGAATCGAAGCAAACGACCCCGAAGGGCGCGGAGATCCCGGTCCCGTCCAAGGCGGAATGGGAGAAGGTTCTCCGGAAAGCGGCGACCCCGAAGGACTCAACTACCGACCGCCCGCCAGAGAAGTAGGTCGAACATCGCCCGGCCCGCGTTCCGCTGGTTATAGCGCCACGCATACTCGTTCAGGTAGCCCTGAAGATGCTTAGCGGACACCGAGTGGTAGACCCCGCCAAGGCCGCGCTTCACGAGCGACCAGAACCCCTCGATCGTGTTGGTGTGGATGTCTCCGCTTACGTACACGCCCTCGGAGTGGTTGATGCGATGGTGCTCATACCCGCGCGTGCCGAGCGCCCGGTAAGACATCAGTTCGTCAGTAAAGACGGTCGTCTTCGGGAGTACGCGCTTCTCAACGTTCGCCATCAGCGTCACGCGTTTCACGTTCGGCACCGTGACCGCAACCACGCGCCCGCCACGCTCCACCGCACCCGCGACGGGCGTCTTATTGGCGAGACTATTGAATCCGGGCGCTTGCCCGGTGTGCCCCTTGCGGCCGGGGAACTCCCGCTTGCCGCCAACCCACGTTTCGTCCAGTTCGACCTTCCCGGACAGCGGCTCGTCATCCTGCTCCATAAGTTCGGTGCGGATGAGGTGCGCCATGCGCCACGCAGTTTTGTAGGTAACCCCAAGCTCCCGCTCCAATTGCTTCGCGGAGATACCGCATCGGGTGCTGGTCATCAGATACATCGCGTAGAACCACAGGTGAAGCGACGTGGACGACTTGTGGAAGATCGTTCCGGCGGTCGGGTGGAGCTTCCCGGCGCACGCGGTGCACGACCAGGACTGCCGCTGCTGAGCCGTCTCGTACCGCTTGAAGACGCGCTCGGTCTCGCACTTTGGGCAGTAGGCATGTTCGCCATCGTCGGAGTACCGACGACGCCAGAGGGCTTCAAGGCACGCGGCATCGTCCGGGTACTCACGCATGAACTCCGTAAGGGAGTACTGAGACTCGGAAGATGCGGCCCGGACGGGCTGGTTTCGATTCACTGGCGGCATGGCCTTAACTCCTATGCAGGAAGGATAACCGCGTGAGCTTGTACAGTCAAGGGATAGTTACCCCCTAGCGGTCGCGGTTCGGGTCATGGGCGTGGAGGCTCCGCGCCGCCATTTCTGATTGGCGATTGACGACTGACGATTGTCGATTGCTCCCTCCCGCCCCCAGCTCGAACGTGAACCGCTGCCGGAACCGCAACAGCGCCCGCAACAGCGGCCCGCCCAGCATCACCAGCACCACTGCGTTGCACACGCTCCGCAGCAGGTCCCACCCCAGGCTGGTCAGCAGGTAGTAGTTCCAGTAGCGCCGGA
>JAHDWR010000294.1 GCA_023382755.1 Dehalococcoidia bacterium | reverse complement strand
ACGACGTGGTCCGCCGCCACCTCTCGTGGCACAACCTCCAGGTCGTCATGATCGCCGCCGATGCCGAAGGGCTGCGGGACGAGTTGCTCGCCACCGAGCCCTCCACCATCGTCTACGACGGCGACAAGCCCGCCGAACTGTTGGCGGAGGACGGCATCGTCGGCGCCTACGACCTGGCCCTGGCGCCCGAGCGCATCCGCATCACGAAGGTCGAGGACGTGTTCGCCTCCTGAGGCATGGCCACACCGGCGGTGCCGCTGTGTTACAGTCCGCGCCATCTCGCAACTCCGGGGGGAGACGACGCGATGAAGTTCGGCCTGTTCTATGAGATTTCGGTACCGCGGCCATGGGAGCCAACCACCGAATATGAGGTCTACCAGAACTGCCTCGAGCAGGTCCGGCTGGCGGACGAACTCGGGTTCGACCAGGTGTGGGCGGTCGAGCACCACTTCCTCGAGGAGTACTCGCACTGCTCGGCGCCGGAGATCTTCCTCACCGCTTGCGCCATGCAGACGAAGAACATCCGCATCGGCCGCGGCATCGTCGTCTGCGTCCCGCAGTTCAATAACCCCATCAAGGCTGCCGAAGTCGCCGCGACGATGGACATCGTCTCTGGTGGCCGGCTGGAGTTCGGCACAGGGCGTTCTGCCACCTGGACCGAACTCGGCGGCATGGGGGCCGACCCGGATGAGACCAAGAAGACCTGGGATGAATGGACGCGCATTATCCCGAAAATGTGGACGCAGGAGCGCTTCGGCTACCAGGGAAGGGCGTTCAGCATGCCCGAGCGGGCCATCCTGCCCAAACCGCTCCAGAAACCGCACCCGCCGATGTGGGTCGCCGTCACCAGCCCCGGGACCGAGCTCGACGCCGCCGACCGCGGCATGGGCAGCCTGGGGCTAACTTTCGGCGGCTTCCAGGAGCAGGAGAAGAAGATCGGCGAGTACCGCCGCCGCATCAAGTACTGCAACCCGGTCGGCTCGTTCGTCAACGAGCAGGTCAACACGGTGAACTTCCTCTTTTGCCACGAGGACAACATGTACGGCGCGCGCACCGGCCAGCGCCTGGCCGGCACATTCAACTACCTGGCCGAACAGCTCCTCGCCGCGCGCCAGGCCTACCCCACCCGCTCGTACCCCAACCTCGGCCTGCTGCCGGCGCTGCGCCGTGAAGCGACCAACTCGCCCGAAGGCCAGATCCCCGAAGGCCTCGCCATCGGCAACCCGGACCGCATCGTCGAGGTCATCCGGAAGTGGGAAGCAGTCGGCGTCGACCGCATCAACTTCCTCCTGAACGCGGTCGAGACCGTGCCACAGGAAGAAATCCTTGCGAGCATGCGCCTCTTCGCGAAGGAAGTGATGCCGAAGTTCGTGGGAAAGCCAACAGCCGCACCCGAACGGGCTGCAGTGGCGGGAGGCGACTGATGCCACTGGTAGGCACACGCCCGGTCGCCGATTTCGCCTCCGGGCCGCTCGTCACCGCTCCCGCCACGGAGCGCTGGGAACTGCCTGGCGCCGGTATCCTCCAGCTCATGTACGAAATCGATTCCGCGTGCATGACCTCGCTGCTGCCGCCCGCCCTCCACCCGACCATCCCGCCGACGCTGGTGTTCACCGTCACCAACGTCCCGGAAAGCCCGGTCGGGTCGTTCGTGCTTGCCGAGGTGAAGGTCGGGAGCCGCTCCGGCGCCCGGCCGCGCGGCCTGCTTGTGCGCGGCTACTGCAATTCCGCCGCGGCTATCGACGCGCTCGCTTCGCGCTGGGGCTACCCGCTCGCCCGGGCCGACTGCACGTTCGCGAAGCGCTACGACCGCATCGAGGGAGCAGTGCACATCGGTGGGCGTCCCGTCCTCGAACTGACCCTGCTGAATCCCGACCCAATCAGCGGGAACGACGTGCAATACCTGGCCAACCTCAATGCGGCGCGGATGATGCGGGACGGCGGCGAGGTCCCACGCCTGGTGCAAGTCGACCCCGACTACGCCTTCCGCAGCGCCGACCGTGGGAAACCCCAGCTCGGAGCGTTCGATCCTGGCGCATGGGGTCTCGCGGGCGCGTCCCCTTCGTTCCCTGTATCCGCGTCGTACTGCGTGGCCGGCATCTCGCTCCCGGAGATTCGCTACCTGGCCGACCCGGCGAAGGACCCACTGACTGCGGTAGAGCGGTTGTAGGGGCCAGGGCCGCGAACTCGCCGCCTCAAGAGCGCGAGGCGGCGCCAAGGAACAGCGCCACCAGGCGCCGCGAATCGGCATCGAAGCGCTGGGGCTGGCCATAGGAGCGTGCCACCAGCATGGCCCCCTCCAGCGCCCCCATGAACAGGCGGGCACCTTCTGCGGCGTCCTGCTCGATTCGGAGTGTGCCTTCATGGCGGCCCCGCGCAAAGGCATCCGAAAGCCATTGTTCGTTCATGTCGAAGAAGGCGCGGACTCTGTCCTGGATGCCGGGGGGAAGCGTCGTCACCTCGGCGGCAAACATCCCGCACAGGCACAGCCGACCGACCACGAGGACATCCCGGTACAGGGCCACGTATCGCTCCACCATCTCAAGGGCGCTCGATGCGGTCTCCGCGATGCGGGCGAGCGCCAGGCGGAACTCCTCCGCATAGCGCTCCATCAACGCCTGCCCTAGTGCCTCCTTGGTTGGGAAGTGATAGTGAAGGCTGGCTTTGGTTATGCCCAGGACATGGGAGATGTCCGCATAGCTGAAGCCGTTGTAGCCCCGTGTCTGCGCAAGTGACTCGGCCACATCCAGGATCTCCTGGGCGGTGTCTCGGCGGGTAGCGTGTGAGCGCATCGCCGGCATCGTAACAAATTTGTGCCGGGTATTGACAGACCTATCTACTAGTTGGTAGAACACGCCATCTCACGGTGAGATACGCAGAACACACGGAGGATGGAGCCATGCAGCAAACGCAACAGCGGACCGAACACAAGACCTTCGCCGCACCCGACGAAGTGCGCGAGTTCCCAAATGGACGGGCGGAACTGCTGCACATGGGCGACGGCACGGTCGGGCTGCTGCGCTTTGAACCCGGCTGGCGCTGGTCGAAGGACGTCAAGCCCATCGCCGGCACCGCCAGTTGCGAGGCGCCGCACTTCCAGTACCACCTCAGCGGGCGCATCGCCATCAAAATGGACGACGGGACCGAGTTCATCGCCGGTCCGGGGGACGTTACCTCTCTGCCAAGCGGCCATGACGCCTGGGTCGTCGGCGATGAACCGGTGGTGGTGGTCGACTGGTACGGCGCAAGCAACTACGCGCGCACCGGTTGAACCCGGCGGCGGAGCCTACCGCAGCTGCTCCGCCAACTCTTCGGGCGCCCGGGCGGGCATCTTGCAGGTCATGTTCTCGCACACGTAGGCGAGCGCCTCGCCCGCGGGCTCGCGCCCTTCGAAGATCGGGAGCCCTTCGCCGTCGGCGCTCGGCGCGATGACG
>JAHDWR010000293.1 GCA_023382755.1 Dehalococcoidia bacterium | reverse complement strand
AGCGGCGAAGACTTCCTCTGGCTGTTCCTCTTCTTCATCATCAGCATCAATATCCTGCTGGGCATTTTCAACCTGATCCCGATAGCGCCCCTCGATGGCTTCAAGGTGGCGGTCGGGCTGCTCCCCCGCGACGCCGCCCGCGCGCTGGAACGCGTTGAGCCCTATGGGCCGGGCATCCTGATGGCCCTCATCGCCATCGGATTCGTCGCGCCCCAGCTGAGCCCCCTCCGATGGTTCATCGGCCTGGTGTACGACGACGTGTTCAACCTCATCCTGTAGGAGTTCGCGCTCGCCCGCCCGGAGGCATCCTTCGCGAAAGCCAGACCGAACCTGTGCTAGCCTTAGGACGACAATCCTGCGCATGCGCGAGGAACTCCCAGGGGTCCAAATGCCACAGTCCCGCATCAGCATCATCGGTACCGGTCTCATCGGTACGTCGATAGGCCTTGCTCTCGCCTCGCGCCCCGATCGCCAGTACGAGATCGTCGGCGCCGACCGCGACCGGGGTGCGGCCCGCACCGCGAAGAAAATGGGGGCGCTGGACCGGGAGGTCGGTTCGCTGGAAGAGGCGGTGCACGGCGCCGGGCTCGTCATCCTGGCAGTGCCCGTCGTCGCCGCCCGCCAGATCCTCCAGGATGTCGGCCGCTACCTCGAACCCGGCGTCGTCGTCACCGACGTCTGCAGCACCAAGTCCGACATCATGCGCTGGGCGCAGGAGTACCTGCCCGAATCCGCCAACTTCGTCGGGGGGCACCCGATGGCCGGCAAGGAGAAGAGCGGCCCATCGGCCGCGTCCGCGGACCTGTTCATTGACGCGACGTGGGCCGTCACGCCGTCACCCCGGGCCGACGCGAAGGCCGTCGGCGTCGTCCTGGGCCTGATCGAGACTCTCGGCGCGATTCCCCTGTACATCGACCCCGCTGAACACGACCAATACGCGGCGGCCGTCAGCCACGTGCCGCTGCTGCTTTCGGTGGCCCTGTTCCGCATGGTTCGCGATAGCCAGGGCTGGGAGGACGCTTCGCTCCTGGCCGGCCCCGGTTTCCGCGACCTGACCCGGCTCGCCAGCGGTGACCCCGTCATGTCGCGCGACATCATGTTCACGAACCGCGACGCCATCCTTCACTGGATCGGCCGCATCCAGGACGAGCTTTCGACCGTGAAGAAGGCGCTCGAAATTGGCGGCGAACCCGTGCTCGACCTCTTCCGGAGCACCCAGCTCGACAGGGACACGTTCATCCAGAACCCGCCAGTGCGCAGGCGCCCCGAAGGCGTCGAGGCGCCTTCCGCCCAGGATGCGATGGCGCGGATGTTCGTCGGGGGCTTCTACGATCGCCTCAAGGAAGTTTCGGGCCGCGGCCCCGGTGCACCGAAGGATGACGCCGAGCTGCGCCGCAAGCTCGGCGTGCGCGACGACCAGTGAGGGTCAATCGCGCGGACCGCATCCGCGCGCGCATCGACGTGCCCTCCGACAAGTCGGTCTCGCACCGCGCATTGATCTTCAACGCCATCGCCGATGGCCCCGCCACGGTGGAACGCATCCTCGACTCCGATGACGTGCGGGCCACCGCCCGCTGCCTCGAAGCGCTCGGCGTGCCGATCGACTGGCCGGAGGGTTCCCCGGTCGCGCGAGTGTCGGGCCAGGGGCTCCACGGGCTCTTCGAGAGCGAGGAAATCCTTGACTGCGCGAACAGCGGGACGACCATGCGCCTCCTGATGGGCCTGCTTTCCGGTCATCCGCTCCTGAGCATCCTGACGGGCGACGAATCCCTTCGCCAACGCCCGATGGCGAGAGTCATCGGACCCCTCCGCCAGATGGGCGCGCACCTCCACGGGAGGACCGGCGACACGCTGGCGCCCGTGGTCATCAAGGGCGGTGGCCTCACCGGGACCCGCTATCAGAGTCCTGTGGCGAGCGCCCAGGTGAAGTCCGCCCTCTTGCTCGCGGGCCTGTACGCCGAGGGGCGAACGTCCGTTTCCGAACCGGCCCCGAGCCGGGACCATACCGAGCGGATGCTCGCGGCGATGGGGGCGCCGCTCACCGTCGACGGCACGACGGTCTCGGTCGAGCCCGCCACGAGCCCCCTGCACGCCCTCAGCCTGCGCGTGCCGGGCGATATCTCGAGCGCCGCGCCTTGGCTCGTGCTCGCGGCCTGCCATCCCGATGCCGAGCTCGTGCTCGAGGGCGTGAACGTCAACGAAACCCGCACGGGGCTCCTCGACATCCTCTCCGCCATGGGAGCCTCCGTCGAGCTGCTGGAGGAGCGCATGAGCGGCGGCGAGCCGGTCGCCGACATCCTCGTGCGCTCCTCGGTGCTGCGCGCCACCACCGTCTCGGGCGCGACCATCCCCCGGGCAATCGACGAACTCCCGCTCGTGGCGGTGCTCGCGTGTTTCGCGGAGGGTGAGACGGTCGTCCGCGATGCCGCCGAGCTCCGCGCAAAAGAGTCCGACCGCGTGGAGGCGGTCGTGGAGGTCCTGGGGAGGATGGGTGCCAGGATCACCGCCCACCCGGATGGATTCACCGTCCACGGCCCCGCGAGGCTCCATGGCGCGCGCGTCGACGGGCGCGGCGACCATCGGATTGGGATGCTGGGTGCCATCGCCGGGAGCCTGGCCAGTGGAGAAACCCGGGTCGAGAACGACGCGGTCGGCGTTTCCTATCGCGATTTCTGGCGCGACCTTGCGCAGGTGGCCGAGGGCGGGATGATCAGCGCGTGAACGCCCGCCCCCTGGTGATCGTCCTCCACGGTCCGTCCGGTGTCGGAAAGGATGCCGTCATCGATCGGCTCCGCGAGCGTACCGGCATTCACCGCGCGACGAGCACGACCAGCAGGCAGCCTCGGCCCAACGAGGTCAACGGAAACCACTACCACTTCGTCTCTGAAGTCGAGTTCGAAGCGAAGATTCGCGCGGGCGAGTTCGCCGAGTGGGCGCGCGTCTACGATGACTACAAGGGGCTGGAACGGCGCGAGGTGGAACAACCGCTTCACGAAGGGCGTGACGTCATCATCCGGACCGATGTGCAGGGCGCCCGTACGTGGCGGGAACGCCTGTCAGGCGCCATCTTCATCTTTCTCATGGCCGAGGACCGCGAGGCCCTTCGCACGCGGCTTGCCTCCCGCGGCAGCGAGGACGCGGCCGCCCTCGCCCGCCGCATCGCCGAGCTGGAGGAAGAGCTGGCCGACATCCACAACAACGATTATGTCGTCTACAACCGCCATGGCCAGCTCGAGGAAACGGTCGACGAGATCGAACGGATCATCAAGCGCGAAAAGCGCAGGTCACGCCGGCCAGAGGCCCGGTTGTTGGCCTGACCGGCGCCCTCACCGGTAGGATTCCGTCCACACCCTGACGGGAGGCCCTTGTGGACCCGGCGTTCATGAAGCTGTTCAGCCTGGAGGGCAAGGTCGCACTGGTCACCGGAGCGTCGAGCGGCCTTGGCGTGGCCTTCGCCCGGG
>JAHDWR010000292.1 GCA_023382755.1 Dehalococcoidia bacterium | reverse complement strand
ATCGACGGTGTCCTGGCGGCGGACGAACTCGCTACGATTTTCCGGGGTGTCGCCGCGCCACTGGATCTCGTGAAAGTACCAGCCGATCGGCGTCTGGCGCCCCGTGCGCGCCGCAATGCGGCCCGCATCGGAATAGTCGACGTTGGCGCTTACTATCACGGGCTCTGTCCCCACGCTCCCCTGCCAGCGGCGGCCTGTCGCCTCGAAGACGATGTCTCCCGGCGCGGTGTGCTGCTCGATCCAGCGGGTCAGAGCGTAGTCGTTGGGGTCATTCCGGGCGACCGCGGCCAGCCCATCGATGGAGGTAGGCAGGCCGAAATCTTGTGTCCGGTTGAACGAGGCCAGGAGCGGATAGGCAAGGGCGGCTGCAACGAGCCATCCAACCGGGAGCGCCAGGAAGGCCAGGGGGCGGCGGCGCTCGACCGCCTGCCGGAACCCGGCAGCCAACCCTGCTGCGCCCGCGAGTGCGAGCAGCACCCAGGCCTGGTAGGAGAGCTTGAAGACGGTGTTCAGCCGAGGGACCGACCCGAAGAACACGTCCCGGATCAGGAACAACTCTGAGCCGTAGAGGAGGAGCGCGCCGGTCGCCGCCAGGGCTGCCGCCGGTGCGGCCGCGCTCCGCGACGACGCGAGCACGACCGTGGCCGAGGCGAGCAGCCACACCGCCGCGGCGTACGCGCCGAGCGTGACCCAGCCGCCTGTGCCGCGCGCGTCCAGCCCCTCGGCGAGGTCGCCGCGGACGGCGGCCAGCGCCAGCCAGCCAACGAAGGGAAGCAGCGGGATCCAGGCTGTTGCCAGGATGACGTTTGCGGCGCGGGCCGTTGGCACTCGCCGCCAGCCCAGGAGAGCTGTGAGGATGCCGGCGCCAAGCAGCGGACCGAACTGGAGGAACGCGTGCGCGGGACGCGTGCCTTCGCCCACGTACGCGTACAGTCCCTCTGCCTGGGAGCCGAACGTGAGCCACCAGGGCGCGTACCCGAGGACCGCGAGCAGGGCGACAGGCGCGAGGTAGGTCGCGGCGCCGAGGGATGCAGGGAGCGGCGGCGCCTGCCTCAGGTTGCGAGCCAGTACAGCCAGCCCCAGGAGGCCCGAGAAGGTGATGACATCCCATGCGTTTTGGAACGCCAGCGCGCCGAAGACAACAGCCAGGGCAATGCCGGTGAACGGCTCGCGGCGGTGGTGGCGCCAATCGAGCCGGGACCGCCCACGCCAGAGCGCGGCGGCGAACCCCAGCGCGAGCAGCACCAGGGGAAGCGACATCACGTGGGGGTGCAGGTCTCCGAGCAGGAAGCTGAAGAAGGGGAACTCGGTGATGGTATCGGGGATGATCCGTGACCCACGCCACCAGAACCAGAACTCGGTGGGGTACCAGCGGGAGGTGCGCGGGTTGAGCTGACCGGTGTAGCAGTCCTCCGCCTGGCCGGGCTCGCAGGGGATCAGCCACTCCACGCCGAAGGCCTCGTAGAGTCCTCGGCTGGTGTGGCCATGGGCCGCGCTCCATTCGAACACAGCCGAGAGCGAGCCCACGAACAGCAGCAACGTCACCGCGAAGGCGCCCCCGGCCATCGCCCACCGCCGCCCGCGCGCCCCGGCGATCCAGCGGACCAGCGCGAACCCGAGCGAAGCCACGCCCGCCGCACTCGCGGCGAAGGTGTAGGCCAGGGAGAGGTTGTAGCCCACCGACGAGGGCACACCCGAGGCCGCCGTGAGCACTCCGGATTGGACGTAGCCGAAGTAGTAGTAACTCGCCTGCTCACCGGCCAGCCACGGGTCGTGAGGCGGGTACTCCGGCGAGGTCACGGTGGCATTCAGGTACATGAAATCCATGGGCTGCTCGGTACCGCCGATCTCGGCGTTGTACGAGCGGAAGGCAACGTAGCCAAAGAACGCGAAGGTGAACACGCCCCCTGCCACCACCAGGCCCGGCCACGCGCGATACCAGGTGACCAGGAGCCACCGGTCTCGCCCCGCGACGGCGGCCGCGACCGGGGCCAGCAACGCGATGCCAACGATGTAGCCGCCGCGCCCCGGAGGAAGCACGGAGAGCACGCGCAGGATGAAGTAGCCGTAGCTGACAACGACCAGGCCGAGGGCGAAGGTGAGGCCGGCGCCAGCATCCGGCAGCCGGCGCAGCAGGACCGCGGCGATGGGGAAGCCGAGCGCCCCCACCAGCAGCGCCACGGACCAGAACGCCAGGACATCGCCCATGGGGCCTCCTCAGGCGAGCAGGGAGTCGACGAAATCCTCGGGGTCGAACGGGGCGAGGTCGCCCATCTTTTCGCCGGTGCCGATGAAGCGGACTGGAATACCGAGTTCGTGGGCGATGGCGAAGGCGATGCCGCCTTTGGCCGTCCCATCGAGCTTGGCGAGCACAATGCCGGTAACGCCGACCGCCTCGGCGAACGTCTTCGCCTGCATGAGCCCGTTCTGGCCGGTGGTCGCGTCCAAAACGAGGAGCGTCTCATGCGGCCCATCGGGGTAGTTCCGCTGGATGATGCGGTTCATTTTCTTGAGCTCTTCCATCAGGTTCGACTTGGTGTGGAGGCGGCCCGCCGTATCGATGATGACCAGGTCGGCCTTCGCGCTATCGGCGGCGGCGAGGGTATCGAAGACAACGGCCCCGGGATCGGCCCCGGACTGGTGGGCGACCACGCGGACGCCAATCCGCTCGCCCCAGACCTTGAGCTGGTCGGTGGCAGCGGCCCGGAACGTATCGGCGGCCCCGAGGATGACGTTCGCGCCGTCGCGTTTGAACGCATGGGCCATCTTCGCGATGGAGGTGGTTTTCCCCGCGCCGTTGACGCCGACGACGAGGAGGATAAGCATCGCTGGCGCGTCGGGCCGTGCCCACCCGGGTGGCGTCTCGCGAGGCTCGTGGAGGACCTTGACCAGCTCCTCGCGAAGGATCTCCCGGACGCGCGCGCTCTGCTTCACGCCCTCTTGCTTCACGCGTCCTCGGACACCATCGAGGATGGCTGTGGTGGTTTCGAGACCGGCATCGGCGCCGATGAGGACTTCCTCGAGTTCATCCCAGAGGTCCTCCTCGAAGTCGGGACGCTCGAAAAGGCCGCCGAGCCGGCTGAAGAACCCGCGTCGGGTCCGCTCCACGGCCCGCTCGGTCTGCTCGTGGACTTCAGCCTTCTCCTCGGGAGTCGGCTCTAGAGCGAGTTCTCCGACGGACCCGGCAGCGGCTGAGCTTTCGGCTGCTTCGGCGGGCTGCTCTGCGGGCTTTTTGCGCCAAAACCTCACGGGCGCTCCTTCTGGCTTTCTCCGCGCGATGGTACCGCCCCGGTGGGTAAGGGGCAGGCGGCACGATGTCGTATCATGCCGATATGGCAACAGCAGTGACCGAGACGGTGCTGACGGCGGAGGAGTTCTCCCAGCTTCCCGACCCGAAACATGGCGGAAAGATGGAACTCGTCCGCGGAAGGGTGGTGACCTCCATGCCGGTGAGCGGCAAACACGGCGAAC
>JAHDWR010000291.1 GCA_023382755.1 Dehalococcoidia bacterium | reverse complement strand
CCGTGCGGATGGATTTTCTGTCCCACGGTTAAGCCTCCCGCTCGTCGAGAATGATGGTGATGTGGCTGGAGCGCTTGAGGATGGGGCTCACCCGGCCGCGCGACCGCGGGCGGAAGCGCTTCATCGTCGGGCCCTCATCGGCATAGGCGCGTTTTATGACCATGTTGTCCACATCCAGGTCGAAGTTGTTCTCCGCGTTCGAGGCGGCCGAAAGGACCACCTTCGACACGGTGCGGGCATGGGGCGACTGGACGTAGCGCAGCAGCGCCAGCGCCTGGTCCACCGAGAGCCCGGGAAGCCGGTCGAGGATGAGGCGCACCTTGCGGGAAGAGGCCCCCATCCCTTTCGTGGTTGCTCGCACTTCCATGGTTACCGCCTCACCTTGCTCTGGCGGTCGCTCTTCGACACGTGGCCGCGGAAGGTGCGCGTCAGAGCGAATTCGCCAAGCTTGTGACCGACCATGTTCTCGGTAACGAACACCGGCACATGGCGCCGGCCGTCGTGGACGGCGATGGTCATACCGATCATCTCCGGCAGGATCGTCGAAGCGCGCGACCAGGTCTTGATGACCGAACGCTGCTGCGCGTTCCGCATCGCCAGGACCTTCTTCTCCAGCGAAGGGTGGACGTAGGGGCCCTTCTTAATGGAACGTGACATGTCCTACTCCTAGCTTCGCCGCCGAACGATGTACTTGTCGGTGCGCTTGTTGTTGCGGGTGCGATAGCCGAGCGTCGGCTTGCCCCAGGGTGTCTTCGGTCCCGGCATACCCACCGGTGCGCGGCCTTCGCCGCCGCCGTGGGGATGGTCGCGGGGGTTCATCACGGCGCCGCGAACTTCGGGCCGGCGGCCGCGATGGCGGGTGCGCCCGGCCTTGCCGAGCTTCACCAGCGAGTGTTCGACGTTGCCGACCTGGCCGATCGTGGCCATGCATTCGATCCGGACCCGCCGCATCTCGCCGCTGGGCAGGCGGAGCAGGGCATAGTCGCCCTCCTTCGCCATCAGCTGGGCGGACGTACCGGCGCTGCGGACGATCTGGCCCCCCTTGCCGGGGGTCAGTTCGATGTTATGCACCTGGGTACCGGTCGGCATGTTTGCCAGCGGGAGCGCGTTGCCCACGCGGACTTCGGCTTCGGAGCCGCTCAGGAGCATCGCTCCGACCGCGAGGCCGTTGGGGGCAAGGATGTAGCGCTTCTCGCCATCGACGTACTGGAGGAGCGCGATCCGGGCCGTCCGGTTCGGGTCGTATTCGATGGCCGCAACCTTGGCGGGGATGCCCGCTTTGTTCCGCTTCCAGTCGATGATGCGGTAGAGGCGGCGGTTGCCACCGCCGCGGCTGCGGACGGTGATGCGGCCCTGGTTGTTGCGCCCACCCGACTTGCTCTTGAGCGAGACGGTAAGCGACTTCTCGGGCGTCTTCTTCGTGATTTCCGAATAGGTCGCCCCGCTGGCATTGCGGCGCCCGGGGGAAGTTGGCTTGTACTGCTTAATCGGCATGCCTATATCCCCTCGAAGAGCTCAATCTTGTCGCCGGGCACGAGTGTGACCACGGCCTTTTTCCAGTTCGGGCGGTTGACGACGCGGCGGCCGAAACGCTTCGGCTTGCCCTTCATGGTCATGGTGTTCACCTCGACCACGCGGACGTTGAATGCGACCTGGACCGCTTCCTTGATCTGGTTCTTGTTGGCGCGGATATCCACTTCGAAGACGTACTTATCGAGCCCGGTGAGGACGGTCGTCTTCTCTGTGATGATTGGCCGCAAGAGGACGGCGTAGGGATGCAGTTCCTTCGGCATTTACACGGCCTCCTTCACGCGGCCGCGCTGCGGCTTCACATTCACGCCGCCCCAGAGCGCCTCGCACTTGCGCACGGCATCCTCCGACATCACCAGCCGGTGGGCGTTCACCAGGTCCACCACGTTCAGGTTCTGCGCGGGCAGCGCCTTCGCGATATCGATGTTCCGGGCCGCGCGGGTCAGTTCGGGCACGTGGTCGCCGGTGACGACGAGGGCCCGGCGGTCGACGCCAAGGGCGGCGAGCGCAGCCTGGACCGTCCGCGTCTTCCCGTCCGGAGCGGCGAGGCCTTCGACCACGATCAGCGTGCCGGCGGCGGCATGGCTGCTGAGCGCCGAACGGAGCGCGAGGCGGCGCATCGTGCGGGGCAGGTCCTTCGCGAAGCTGTGCGGCTTCGGCCCGAACGCCACGCCACCACCTACATGGTGCGAGGCCCGGATCGAGCCCTGGCGCGAACGGCCGAGGCCCTTCTGCTTCCGGATCTTCACGGTCGAGCCGCGGACCTCGCCCCGGCTCTTGGTGCTCGCCATGCCGGCCCGGCGGTTCGCCATCTGGGCGACGTAGGCCTGGTGGAGGACCGCGCCATTGGGTTCGATGCCGAAGACTTCGTCGGCGGCGTCGATTTCGCGGATCCGGGTGCCGGCGGTATCGAAGACGTTCAGCTTCATTTCGATACCTTCCTTGCTTTGCGAATGCGGACGAGGCCGCCGATGGGACCAGGGACCGAACCGGCGACGAAAATGACACCGCGTTCTTCGTTCCGGGCGACGACTTCGAGGTTCATGATGGTGGTGCGCTCGGCGCCCATGTGACCTGCCATGCGCGTGCCCTTGAAGACCCGGCCGGGGGTGGTACCCGAGCCGATGGACCCGGGCGCCCGGTGGCGGTCGCTCTGGCCGTGCGTCTTGGGGCCACCACGGAAGTTGTGGCGGCGGACGCCGCCCTGGAACCCGCGGCCCTTGGAGGTGGCGGTCACGTCGACCTTCTGCCCGGTCTCGAACAGGTCGGCGCCGAGCCGATCGCCGAGGGTGTAGGCGGAAGAATCGTCGACGCGGAACTCGGCCAGGTGGCGGAGCTTCAGGTTGCCGGCGCTCTTGAGGTGGCCCGCTTCGGGCTTGTTGAGCTTGCGGTCGTCCTGGAAGCCGATCTGGATGGCGGTGTAGCCATCGGTTTCGGGCGTGCGGATGTGGGTCACGAAGCAGGGCCCCACCTCGACGGCGGTAACGCCCCGGAGGCGCCCCCGTTCGTCGAACACCTGGGTGGTGCCCAGTTTGCGGCCAAGCAGTCCTTCAATGCTCATCGTCTTACAGCTTGATCTCGATATCCACGCCGCTGGGCAATTGCAGCCGCATGAGCGTGTCTACCGTCTTGGAAGTCGGCTCCATGATGTCGATGAGCCGCTTGTGGGTCCGGATCTCGAATTGCTCGCGGGCATCCTTATGGATGTGCGGGCCCTTCAAGACCGTGAACTTGTCGATGGACGTGGGGAGTGGCACAGGGCCGGCCACGGCTGCCCCGGTCCGCTCGGCGGCCTCGACAATTTGCCGGGCCGACTGGTCCAGGAGGCGGTGGTCATATGCCTTGAGCTTGATGCGTATCTGTTGACGTGCCATGGTGCCGTTCCCCTCGTTCCTCTCCCGCTCGCCTAGGCGAGAATCTTGGTGACGACGCCGGCGCCGACGGTGCGGC
>JAHDWR010000290.1 GCA_023382755.1 Dehalococcoidia bacterium | reverse complement strand
GAGCCATTGGTGTCCCTGCCGCCCGCTTCCTCGTTGGTGCCTCATTCGAAGAAGGGGCGCACAAGTGGGTCCCGGTAGCGCCCCTGGAACAACTGTCGCCCGGTGACTTCAAGCGGATTGCTTACGAGTACCGCACGCAGGATGCGTGGCACGAAGTCACCAAGGAGGGCCTGCTCTATGCCCGCCTCGGGGCCGATGGAGAGCCCCTGGTTTTCTCCGCCACCTGCACGCATCTGGGCTGCAACGTGAGCTGGCGCAAGGACGAGTCGCGGTTCGCTTGCCCGTGCCACGCCGGTTTTTACGACGCGGACGGGGAGGTGACTTCCGGCCCACCGCCACGCCCGCTCCAACGGTTGGAGACCCGTCTTACCGACGGCGTCGTGGAAGCACTGGTGTAATGCGATGAACAAGGTACTCACCTGGTTCGACGACAGGGCGGGCTGGAACCGCCCGATACGCGCGCTCCTCAAATACCCGGTCCCCGAACACGCGCACAAGAACCCCATGTTCGCAATGGGGTCGATGCTGATGATCCTGTTCCTCATCCAGGCCGTCACCGGGGCGCTCATGGCCTTCTACTACGACCCATCACCCGAAGAAGGCGGGGCCTACAGCAGCGTCGACTACATCCAGTACACCTTGAGGTTCGGGTGGCTGATCCGCGGTGTGCACCACTGGGCCGCCTCGCTCATGGTCATCCTCATCGTCGTCCACCTGCTCCGCACGTACCTCTACGGCGCCTACAAGAAGCCGCGCGAACTGACCTGGATCGTGGGCGTGCTCCTGTTCTTCGTGGTCGTTTCCTTTGGCTTCACCGGCTACCTCCTCCCCTGGGACCAGAAGGGTTATTGGGCCACGAAGGTCGGGACGGAGATCGCCGGCTCCGTGCCCATGGTCGGCGACACGCTCCGGAGCCTGATGCGCGGCGGCGAAGAGATGGGTGTCGCAACGCTTACTCGATTCTATGCCGTCCATATCCTCGTCTTGCCTGGCGCATTCCTGGTACTCGCTCTTGCCCACATGGCACTGATGCGGCGCAACAAGCTTGCACCGCCCCTGATGCGTAAGACGGGTGAGCCGGAGAAGTCGGTCCCGTTCTACCCGACACACCTTGTCATCGAGGCAGGGATCGCCCTCGTCATGATCCTCGGCCTCATCTGGGCCGCCAGCCAGTTCCCGGCGCCGCTGGACCTGCGCGCCGACGTCACCGATTCGTCGTTCGTGCCCCGCCCCGACTGGTACTTCCTCTTCTACTTCCAGTTGCTCAAGTACTTCCCCGGAGACCTTGAGGCAGTTGCGACCGTCCTGATCCCGTTGTTCTTCTTCGGGTCGTTGGTGGCACTTCCGTTCGTCGACAGGGGAGAAGAAAGGAGGCCGTGGAAGAAGCCCATTACGACGGGAGCATTCGTTGTCTATGCCGTGGCGATCATCATCCTGACCATCCTCGGCGCCGGCTGAAAACCTGCCTCCGGGGCAGGTTCAAGGAGTAAGTCATGCGAACAAAGTATTTCGCCATCGCTCTCGGGCTCGCCGCCGTGGCCGTATCGGCCCTCGGCGCCTGCGGCGGCGGCGACGAATCGTCACCGAACACGCTCGTCGCGAAGAAGGCGGCCCCTGCCTCCCTCGCCGCCGAAGATGCCGCCTGGGAGAAAGCTTCGGCGACCACGATCAAGACCAGCGTCATCGAAGGCTCGAAGGCGGCCGGAGATGTGGAAGTCTCGGCGAAAGCCATCTACAGCGGAGACGACATCTGGTTCCGCTTCGAATGGTCCGACGCATCGGAAAGCGCCGGCCGCGTCTGGACCTGGGACGGCTCCGCCTGGAAATCGGGCGGCAATGAGGACCGGCTGTCCCTCTACTGGGAGATCACGCCGATCGACAAGTTCCAGACCCGCGGATGCGCCGTGCTCTGCCACAACCCCGAAACCGACTCGATCGACAAGTGGTACATGGTCGCTCCCGAGGTGGATGACCGGGCGGACAACTGGCACTGGAAAGCGGCCCGGAGCAATCCGATCGGACAGGTCGACGACAAGTTCCTGATCGGCGAACTCACCGACCCCGAGGACATCGAGTCCGCAAACAAGGGCGATGCCAAGGACAAAGGCGGTTACAAGGACAACAAGGCGGAAGACGGGAAGGGCCCCGCGATGATGCAGGACCCTTCGAAGGAGCCATCCGCCGGCAAAGGCTTCCTGCTCGTGACCGAGGCCGTCGCGCTGGACGTCTCCAAGCTCAAGGCCGGCGATACCATCCCCCGCGAACTCCTGGAATCCTGGACCGGTAGCCGGGGCGACATCGAAGCCATGGGCACATGGTCCAACGGCAAGTGGACCGTTGTCTTCCATAGGAAGCTCGATACCGGCCACGAAGACGACATCAAACTCGTGACTGGCAAGACCTATCCGTTCGGCCTGGCGGTCCATGACAACGCCGGAGGCTCCAACCACACCATCACCAGCGACGTCTACCTGCTGAAGTTCGACTAGCGGACCGAGCCTGCGCTTCAGGCCTGGTTGGCGGAGGACTCCCTCCGTCGACCAGGCCCGCGGAAGGCCCGGCACCGTGCCAAATCAGCCCCCGATCGCAGTGGAGTCACCCGAAATGACGACGATCGCACGGCAAGCGCCCCGCATCCATGGATCGATACCCGCGGTCGCTCACGCGCTCGTGCGGTCCCTCGCGTCGATGCGCCTCGCGCTGTTCCTCATCGTTGCTCTCGCGTCACTCGTCTTCATCGGGACGCTCATCGACCAGGCACCTCTCCCGGTCGCTTCGGACCCCGTCGCGTATGCCCGGTGGCTGGATGATGCCGGCGGCAAGTACGGACATTGGACCGGCACCCTCGACCGCCTGCAGCTTTTCAACATCTTCCATTCCACTTACTTCCGGGGGCTGCTCGGGTTGCTCGCGGTCAACATCCTGGTCTGCACGATGAGCCGCTGGCGGGGGATCTGGAATACGGTCTTCCACACGCGTGCGCGGACGACCGAGTCGTTCCTCGTAAATGCCCGCTACAACGCCCGGGTGCGGACCGGACTGCCGGCGGCCGAAGCGGCGGAGCGGCTCCGCAAGACCCTGTCCCGTTCGCGCTACCGCGTCACCGTTGAGGGGAAGCCAGGGTCGGTTGCCGTGTTCGGAGACAAGAACCGGCTCTCCAGGTTCGGCACGTTCTTCACGCACCTCAGTCTCATCCTCATCCTCCTCGGCGCCATGGCCGGCGGGATCTGGGGTTTCGAAGACCCCAGGTTCTCCGTCGCCGAGGGCTCGACGCGCGAGCTCGGCCTCGGCACAGGTATCGCCGTCCGCCTGAACGAATTCGCCGACGCATACCACAACGATGGGACGCCGGCCGACTACCGCGCCGACGTGACGCTGCTCGACGGCGGCGAGCCGGTGAAGTCCGGGACGGTCCGGGTCAATTCACCCCTGCGGTACAAGGGAGTCGCCTTCCATCAGTCCTTCTTTGGGCAGGCGGCCATG
>JAHDWR010000289.1 GCA_023382755.1 Dehalococcoidia bacterium | reverse complement strand
GTGAGGAGGTGGTCGCGGTTGAAGACGACGGCCGGGCCTTCGAGCGTGTTGAGGGTCGGGAAGAGGCGGAACGGCGCAGTGACCCGGACGGGGACGAGGACGTTGGCGACTTCGATGAACCCGCTGCCGCCGACGGGGATGCCGGTGCCGCCAATGAACGCTTCGCTCCCGAGGACGGGGAGGGGGATGTTGCCCTGGGCTGGGTAGAGCCCCCAGATGGGACTGCTCTGCCCGGCGGCGCGGGTGAGCTTGCCGGCCGCGCCGGAGACGGCGCCACTCGTGGCGACCTCGTAGACATCCGGGGTGGAGACCCGGGCGGGGATCGGGCCCCAGGCGGGGGCCGGGTCGTCGAAGGCATCGATGACCGTTTCGGCGCCACTCCCGACGGCCACGAGGTTATCGAAAAGGATGTCGAGTTTGGTGGCGTTGTAGCGGTTCGAAGGCTCGGTGATGACGAGGGAGACGAGCGTGAGCGGTTCGGGGAGGGCGCCTTCGTAGGAGCGGCGGATCTCGGTGGTGTACTCGCGCCAGCCTTCGCCTTCGAGGCGGCCCATCTCGAGCATCTGGTAGTTGCCGTCGCGGTCTTTGACTCGCGCCCAGAGGGTCATCTGGGCGTTCGTCTCGGGGAGGTTGACGCTGAGGCGGATGCTGGAGGTGCCAGCGGGGAGCGGACGCCCGGCGAGGGGCGCGGGGGCGCCGAGAGTCGCCATGAGGTCGCGCAGAGAGCGGCCGGCGAAGTCGTCGCGGAACCAGAGCATGGCCGCGGCCTTGTCGGGGTCCACCCCCAGGACCTGGAAGACGCGGCCGGAGATGCCGGCGGTGCCGGGCGCACCGATGATGCGGACGACAGAGGTAGCGGAGGCCACGCCGGGCAGGCCGGTGAGGGCGGCATCGACCGTGGGGGTATCGAGGCCCATGTTGCCGGAGCCGATGGCCGCCGCGCGAAGTTCGACGCCGGACTGGTAGAGGGCGCGTTCGTCGTAGGTGGTCGAGGCGGTCTCGGCGTAGCTGGCGGCGAAGGTGCCGACGGCGACGGCGGTGGTGAGGAGGAGGGCGAGCCGGGCGGAGTTCCCCGGGCTGCGGGCAACCTGCCAGAGGCCGACGGTGAGTGCCGGTGGGGCATTGCGGCCGAGGAGCCGGGCCCCGATCCGGAGGAGCAGCGGGTAGAAACGGAGGAGGAGGGCGGATGCCGCGAGCACAAGGATGGCCGGGGAGGCGAGGAGGAGCGGGTCGGACGAGACGCCGCCCGTGGGCGAGGGCGTGAAGACATTGCCGCGTTCGTTGAGTTCCCAGAGGAGGAGCGCGGCGACGCCGGCGAGGGCGATATCCAGGTAGTAGCGCTGGAGGATCGAGACGCCGGGGCGGGCCTGTTCGCGGCGGCGGACGACGGCGCTCTTCCGGGCAGCGACAAGGGCGGGCACGACCAGGGCAATGACCGAGAGGCCGACCCCAGCGGCGGCCCAGGCGAAGGAGCTCAGCGGGATCTGGGCGGGAAGGAGGTCGCCGCCGTTAACGTCGTGGAATGTTGGCGTCAGGCCGAGCCCGGCCGTGGCGACCGCGGCGACGAAGGGAGCTGCGAGGAGGCAGGGGGCGCCGAGGACGAGGCCCTCCGCCAGGTAGATGGCGCCGATCTGGAGAGTGGTGGCCCCGCGGCTGCGGAGGAGGGCGATCTCGTCGGCCTGGCGTTCGACGATGACGAGTGCCACCAGGACGACGTAGAAAATGGCGACGGCAGAGACTTCGAGGAGGAGGATGGTGAGCGGCGCCTGCTGGTACTGCTCATCGCGGCCGTACTGCTGGAGGACGGTGGTGAGGGGGCTGTAGGAGGCGCCGCCGAGGGGCTCGAACTCGTCGTAGAGCGCGCGAAGGTCCTCGCGGGCGCGTTCGAAGTTGGTCCGTGAAAGCTTGCCGGGGTCGGCGAAGGTGTGCCAGGCGGTGGTGGCCTGGTACCCGGGATGGAGCGCGGCGAATGTGTTGAGGATGGTCTCCTCGGCGGTGAACATGGGCGCAACCGGCCCGTTTTCGGGGAGCAGGCGGAACGGCTCGAAGTAGCGCTCGACGGGGATGATCCAGAACGGGTCTTCGGGGTCGAGGGGTTCGACGATGGCGGTGACGACCACTGAAAAGACATAACGCACTGCGGCCGTGGGCGTGCAGGGAGGTGGCGGCGGCCGGTCCTCGCTGGGGATTTCGCGCTCGCAGGTGTCGAAGTCCTCGGCGAAGACGAGCTGCTGGCCGACGGAGAGGCGGGTGGCGGTGGCGGCGGCCTGGCTGAGGGCGACCTGGACAGGCTCGCCGGGGGCGGTTGCCCGTGGCAGCTCGCCATCGAGCACCTGGACGTGCGACTCGTAGCCCGTGAGCGACTGGAGCTCGCCGAGGGGCGCCTGCTCGCGGGGCGCTTCGCCTTCCTGGCCGATGGTGAAGCGGGCCGTGCGGAGGTAACGCGAGGTGGAGGCGGCGAACCAGCCGATGCGCTCGTCGATCCGCTTGCCGATGGATTCGCGGAGTGCGGTGCCCTCCTGGGTGCCCAGGGGGACAAAGCGGAACTCGGCACGGTTGCCCGGGCTCTCGCTCAGCTCGTCGCGGACGGCGAAGGTGAGGCCGAGGTCGGCCATGGTGCGCGCATAGACAGGGCCGGCGGCGAGGAGTGAGGCGGCCATGACCATGCCGAGGGCCAGGACGGCCAGCAGCCGCCAGTTCTTGCCGCTTCTGCGGGCGAAGAGCCGCCAGGTGGGGATCAGGTTCCGCATCGCGGGAAACTCTACACTGGCGAGCGCCGGTACGCGCCGGGACGGGTCGCGGCCCTTTACAGCCGGGCCCGCGCTTTGCCGCCGTGGGCTTGGGCCTGATAGTCTCGCGGCCACACGCTCATGGGTACCGTCGCCACCATCCTGCGGATGGTCATCCGTCGCAGCCTCGCGAACCGCCGT
Source organism: Dehalococcoidia bacterium (assembly GCA_023382755.1). Classification (GTDB taxonomy): domain Bacteria; phylum Chloroflexota; class Dehalococcoidia; order Tepidiformales; family Tepidiformaceae; genus Amarobacter. Next base: position 596 of record JAHDWR010000289.1, on the reverse strand, counting down.
CTCCTGTCGACCGTCGTGGTAGGAGTGGTGATGTCGGCCGCGCTCATGTCGAGCGTGGTGCTGTATTCGGATGCGATCCGCGACCTCGGGCTGCGGTACACGCTCCGCAACGCCGACCCGCTGGAGCGGAACATCCGGGTGATCATCTCGGGACGCCCTGCGGTCCCCGACTACCAGATACGGCGGGAGACCGTGGAGCGGACGCTGGATGGCCACGCGGGTGACGTGCTGGGCGAGCGCATCCACTATGGGCGGTCGGCCACGTTCTATCTGACGGAGGCGGGGGCGCCGGTGCCGGCGGACGAGGGGCGGCCGCGGGCGCACTTCCAGTTCGCCGACGGGCTCGACGAACACACGCGGCTGGTGGAGGGGCGGTTGCCCGGTGCGCCGCGGTTCACCACGCGGCCCGAGATCGAAGTGCTCATCGGGCAGGAGGCGGCGGCACAACTCGGCCTGGCTACCGGTGACACGTTCGACCTGCACCCGTTCTGGCGCGAGGACGTGGAGCCTGTCGCGGTGACCATCGTCGGGTTGCTGGCGCCGAACGACCTCTCGGAACCGTACTGGTTCGGCAAGACCGACCGGTTCGTGAACGA
>JAHDWR010000288.1 GCA_023382755.1 Dehalococcoidia bacterium | reverse complement strand
CGGATGTGCCCGCCGGGGCGATGCTCGAGTTCGATATCGGCCAGCTTTTTGGGTTCGGCGTAGAGTTCGCGGCCGAAGATGACAGCGGTGTCAGTGCTCATGGGCATGGAGAGGCAGTAGACGCCCTCCTGGCCCTGGAACTGGCAGGCAACGTTGACGGCCGCGCCGTTGAACGGGCCGACGCAGTTCGAACGGGCGATCTCGCTAACCGACACGATTACACGCGGGCTGGCTGCCGGGAGCAATGGGGGCGGAAGCAGGCCGGCGATGACGGCAGGGTCCGTCTCGAAGGAAACCGCGAGGGTGCGCATATCGAGAAAAACCGGCGCGGCGTAGGCCTGCAAGAGCTTCCGGACCTCGCCGGGGTCTTTCACGAACCGCGTCTTCATGGCCACACCCTCCGCTGCAACTGGGAGTGATCCTACTCCGCGGCGCAAGGGCTGTGTGAAACTACTTGACACGTTACCGGGGCTCCCTACCCTAGTGGGCGCCTGCCCCGAGCCCAAAACCAGCGGAGCAGGTCTCAAGGAGTAGCACGAATGGCGGAATTGAAGGACGCTGCGGACCAGTTCGCAAAGGACCTGCTGGCGCAGAACATTGCGGGCCTGATGATGGCGTTTACCCCGAACGGGATGGGCCAGGCGATGGCCCTCCAATCGCAGATGCAGGCGGCGGGGCCCCAGGGCTCCGGCACCCCAACGGTGACCATCAACGTCCAGGGCCAGGAAGGCGACGACCACGTAGTGGACATCGTGATGGCCGCCGACGGCGACTCGCGCACGATTGCGACCCGCTGGAAGGATGTCGCCGGGGCGTGGAAGGTCGACGGGATCGCACTGAAGGCGTAGGCCGGCACACGCGGTCCGACGAACAACGAGGCCGGGTGACGCCCGGCCTCATCGCTTCCTTACCATCCACCGGATACGCTCAGCAGACATGGCAGCAACACTCACCGGCGCGCGCCCGCTTCCCTGGCCCCACCGCATCCGGCGCTTCGCCGATGTCGGTTCCACATTCCTGGCGATCTACTGGAGCTACAAGCGGATCCAGCGGAATAAACGGTTGTCCCCAGCAGAGCGCGAACGCCGCATCGTCGCGGCTCACCGTTCGAGCGCGAAGCGCATCTACAAGCTGGCGACGCGGATGGAGGGTCTGCTGATCAAGACGTGCCAGTTCATCAGCAGCCGGGCGGACGTGGCGCCGCCGGAGTATGTCTCGGTGCTCAGCAGGTTGCAGGACCGCGTGCCGGCACGGCCGTTTGGCGAAGTTGTGGGCTTGATCGAGCACGAACTCGGGGCACACCCGGACGCGATTTTCGACGACTTCTCGCGCCGGCCGATCGCGTCGGCGTCGCTCGCGCAGGTGCACCGCGCCCGGACGAAGGACGGCCGAGATGTGGCGGTGAAGGTGCAGTATCCGGGGATCGACCGGGTGATGGAGACGGACCTGCGCAACATCGCCATCCTGGTGCGAATCCTCGCCCGCATCGAACCGAACTTCGACTTTCGCACGATCATGGCGGAACTGAACAAGGATGTACCGGGCGAACTGGACTTCGTGCGCGAAGGGCACAGTTCGGAGCGCGTGGCGCGGGACCTGGCTCATCGCGACGACATCCGCATCCCGAACGTCGTCTGGGAGCACACCGCCAGGCGCGTGCTGACGACGGAGTTCATCGAGGCCACCAAGATCTCGGAGATACCCAAACTGCTGGAGCAAGGGATCGACCCGAACCAGGTGGCGCTGATCATGACGGAGGCGTACTGCGAACAGATCCTGGTCCACGGGTTCTTCCACGCGGACCCTCACCCGGGAAACCTGTTCGTGTTGCCGGGGCCGGTGGTGGTGTTTCTCGACTTCGGGCTCTCGAAGGAATTGCCGGAGGAATTCCGGCTGAACTATGCGCGGCTGGTGATGGCGCTGATCAGCCAGGACGAGGACCAAATGGTGCAGGCGTTTCGCGCCCTGGGGTTCAAGACGAAGAGCGAGGACCCGCAGTCGCTCGTGGCGCTGGGCCAGTCGTTCTTCGAATCGACGGGGGCGGACCAGAAGCCGTACATCGATGCGGAAGTCATGCCCGAGGTGAACGAGCGGCTGGCACGGATCCTGAACGCGAACCCGGTGACGGAGGTCCCGGGGGACATCCTCTTGATCTTCCGGGTACTGGGGCTGATGAGCGGGCTCCAGAAGCGGCTGGACAGCCGAGTCAACGTGGTCGAGACGATAACGCCCTATGCGGAGGCGCAGGCAGCCCGGCTTGCCGAGCTCGCGGAAGGTTCGGCGGCGGGGTAGCGGTCCGCTAGAAGAGCACGCCGGCGATGGCCTGGAAGAGCCCGGTGGCGCTATCCCACCCGAGGTAAAGGAGCGCGCCCGCCTGGACGGCGACCACGAGCCCGAGGGCGCCGATGAGCAGGTTGCCGGCCATGGTGCGGCGGCGCTGGAGCGCGCGGGCCTCTTTCTCGAGGCGTTCAAGTTCGCTTTTGAAGAACGCGCGGTCGTATTCGCGGCGCAGTTCCGGCTTCGAAAGCACGGCATACGCTTCGTTGAGGCGCAACATGGCCTCCCGGGCGGTCTCGTCGTGGTCGGATTGTTTCATGAGGTCGTCGGAGAGACGCGCGTAGGCGTTTTCGACCCCGGAGAGGTCGCTCTTCGGCGGCAGGTTCAGGACCGCGTAGTAATCGATGAGTTTTGCGTCGGACACACTCCGCCTCCCAATAGAAAGAAACGGCAGTCCTGGCCGGAACTAGAGGGCAGGGCCACTAAGAACGTGGAGAAGCAAGGCCGCGAATGTAGTAGCGGACATGCGCCAGCGGGGTCTGTCGGTTGATGGGGGCACCGCCGAAGACGTGGGCGAGGATGAACATGTTGAGGATGCCGGTGATGGCGGTGGCGCAGGTCGTGACGTGGTCCTGGCAGAGTGCGCCGGTCTCCATGCCGTGGCGGAGGATCTCATCGAGGGGCTGGCGGACGCGTTCGCCGAGGGCCTGGGAGAACTCGGCCATGGGCACGCCGCCAAGCCCGAAGACCTCCCGGAGGACCAGGGCGATGATGTCTTCCTGCTGCAGGAAGTGTTCGAGGTAGCGTTCGCAATACGCCACAACGCGCTCCTGGACCGGTGCTTCGGCGGGGAGGTGGGAGCGGATCCCGTCGGCCATCTCCTCGAGGATCTGGCGGACGATGCTGGCGTAGAGCCCTTCCTTGGAGCCGAAGTAGTAGTAGATCATCGGCTTGGTGGTCTGGGCGTCTTCGGAGATTTCGCGGAGCGAGGTGGCGGCGAAGCCCTTGTGCGAGAAGTGCCGAAGGGCGCTCGAGAAGATACGGTCGCGTACTTCGGATTCCCGGCCGGGCTCGGCTGCAGGGGAGGCACTCACGGGTTCGCTCCAGGCGGCTGCGGGTTGAGTGCCGAGAAGGCACCTCTCCGTGAGTATAGCGAGGGGACGCCTATGGATAACTCTTGCGACGTGCATCGGCACCGGTGATTGCTGCAGCCCGATGGCTGCGGTACGCTCAGCGAAACCCTTTAAGGTGGTCCCGTGAGGCTGCTAAGGGAGGAGGTGCCGGCATGGCCGGCAAGTGTGT
>JAHDWR010000287.1 GCA_023382755.1 Dehalococcoidia bacterium | reverse complement strand
AGGTCGCCGCAGATGATGACGACGTTCTTGGTGACCTGGAGGATCTTCTCGAGCATCGGCAGGATTTCCTGGACCGAGCTGAGCTTCTTATCGGTGATGAGGATGTAGGGGTCCTCGACAACGGCTTCCATGCGGTCGGGGTTGGTGACGAAGTAGGGGCTGATGTAGCCGCGGTCGAAGGCCATACCGTCGACGTATTCGACTTCGGTCTGGATGCCCTTGGACTCTTCGACGGTGATGACGCCGTCCTTGCCGACCTTTTCCATGCACTCGCCGATGAGGTTGCCGATGGAGGCATCGTTGTTGGCGGAGATGGTGGCGACCTGGGCCATCTGGTTGCGCTCGGTGACCTTGATGCTGTTCTTCTTGATGGCTTCGACGAGGGCGGCGGCGCCGGCTTCGAGGCCGCGCTTGAGGCCCATGGGGTTAGCGCCGGCGGCGACGTTCTTCAGGCCTTCCTGGACGATGGCCTGGCCGAGGACGGTGGCGGTGGTGGTGCCGTCGCCAGCGATGTCGTTGGTCTTGGAAGCGATTTCCTTGGCCAGCTGGGCGCCGATGTTCTCGAAGGGGTCTTCGAGCTCGATGTCCTTGGCGATGGTGACGCCGTCGTTGGTGATGGTGGGTGCGCCGAACTTCTTATCGAGGACGACGTTGCGGCCCTTGGGGCCAAGGGTGATCTTGACGGCGTCCGCGAGCGCGTCGATGCCGCGCTTGAGAGAATGCCGTGCTTCTTCGTCGAAGAGCAGCTGCTTTGCCATGAGTACCTCGGTGAGGGGTGTTGTGATGTGCGGAGCGTATATTAGCACTCCCTGTCAATGAGTGCTAATGGCAGGGTGGCGGATCGGTGGGGGGAGTGCAAGAGGGGAGGAGGGAGGTCCGAAGGGGGAAGTTCGAAGGCCGCCGGGATGTCGCTTAGACTGCGGGCATGGCAGGTGGACGCATCGCGGTGCTTGGGGGGACGTTCGACCCGCCGCACGTCGGGCACCTGGTGCTGGGCGAATGCGTGCGGTGGCAGTTCGACTGTGAGCGCGTGCTGTTCGTGCCGGCGGGCGACCCCTACCGGAAGACGGGGACGGATACCGCCGAGAACCGGAGAGCGGGTGTCTCTTCGCGCCGAACCGTAACGCCAGGAGCGAGCCGGTTGGAGATGGTCCGGCTGGCGATTGCCGGGAACCCGCACTTCGAGGCGGACGGCCGCGAGGTGGCGCGTGCGGGGCCGAGCTACACGGTGGAGACGTTGCGGGAGCTGCGGGCGGAGGGCCGCGAGGAGATCGTGCTGGTACTGGGAAGCGACGCCCTGGCCGACCTGCCGAACTGGCGGGAGCCGGGGGAGATCCGGCGGCTGGCGCGGATCGTTGTGGCGGAGAAGGAGCCGGGGACGAGCACGGGTGGTTTCGAACGGGTGGAGATGCCGCTTCTGCGGATCTCGTCGACCGCGGTGCGGAGGCGGGTAGCGGCGGGACAGCCGATCCGTTACCTGGTGCCGGAGAGTGTGCGGGAGTACATCGAACGCGAGGGGTTGTACCGGGGTGAGGCTCCGCCGGCGCCGTAGTGGCGTGTACACTCCGCGCCATGGCAGAAGGAGCCGGGACGGAGGGCGAGAATCGCGGGCGGCGGCGGATCCCCGGCGATGATCTGCTGGATGAGTTGACCGAGCAGCTGGAGCGGACGCGGCAGCTGCTGACACACAGTCCGGAGGCAGCCGCGGAAGCCGCGCTGGAGCGGTTTGCGGGCGAAAGCGAAGAAGAAGCGCGGATCGCGCGGGACCTGGCGGCGGCGGGGCCGCTTGCGGTGCCGGGCCGGCTCCTGGAGGCGCACCGGCTGGTGATGCGCGCGCTGGAGGTGCTGGACCGGGAAGGGGCGCGGAACGTGCGCGTTTCGCGGTGGTTCGGGCCGCTGCGCCCGCTGGCGGAATTCGGCGCGGAGTTCGTGGCGTCGTACATCGTGAAGGCCTACGCGCAGGATGTGGCCGGCTCGTTGCGGCGGTTGTACGCGCGGCGGGAGGCCCAGTCGCTTCCGGGGTCGCCGGAGCGGGCCGGACTGGCGCGGGCGCGGGTGGAGGCAGACCGGCTGGCGCCGGGATTCAGCGGGGGCGGGATCGGGGCGCCGGTGCTGGTGGCGGGCGGGGCGGCGGTACCGCTTGCGGCATCGGTGGGCCAGTACCTGGGGGCGATTGACTTCCTCTCGCGGCCGGTCATCGGGGTCGGTTTCGGGGCGCTGTTCTTGTTGTTCCTGTTCCTGTCGTCGGTGTTACTCAGCGGTGCCGGGCTCGCGCACCGGCGTTCGCGGCTGATCATGAGCCAGCCGCTGGCGGCCCTGTGGGAGGTGGTGGGCCACGCGGGAGAGCCGCCGAGCGACAACTCGCGGATGTTCGCGACGGTGGCGATCGTGTTGACCGGGCTTGTCTGGGTGGTGATCCCGGTGGCTGGTGTGGTGCTCTACCTGGTGAGCTGAGGGACGCGGTAGGTGAGCGCGAGCCGGGCAAGGGCGCGCACGTCGAGGACGCGGTCTTTCGGCCGGAACGTTTCGCGGACGGAGTGGAGGTTGCGCTCGCTGCCGCCCCAGGGGAATGCCACGGCGGGGATGCCGAGGCCGATCGGGATGTTGGCATCGGTTGAGGCTGGGCCGGTCCGGACAACAAGACCTTCCGCCTCGATGGCATGGCGGGCAGCGACGACGAGGGGGTCGTCCCACGGGGTGGCGCCGCCGGGGCGATACCCGAGCAACTCCGAAGTGCAAGAGGAATCGCCGTCGACGGTGGCCGCGTACTCTTCGTGGGCGCCGAGGACGAGGGCGCGAACGTGGGCTGCGGCGGTTTCGAGCCCCTCGGGATCGACGCAACGGAGGTCGAGTTCGAAAGAAGCCGACTCGGGGATGGCGTTGATGGAGCGGCCACCAGAGATGATGCCGACGTTGTAGCTCGTGCGGGGCTCCGTGGGGGCCCTGTACAGCGCTATTTTGCCGACCGCGAGGCCGGCCGCGTGGAGCGGGTTGTAGCGCCCGAAGTTATCCCAGGCGTGGCCGCCGGGGCCGCGAAACGTGAAGCGGTAGCGGTAGCTGGCGACGCCGGTGTGGATGAGGGCGCCACGCACGCCGATGTCGACGGTGACGAAGGCGCCGACACGCGGGCCCCAATCACCACCGAAGAGGTGCCGCGTGCCCCTGAGGTCGCCGATACCTTCCTCACCGACGACAGCGGCGAAGAGGATGGACGAGGGCGTGGTTGCGCCGCAGGACTGGAGGGCTTCGATGACTCCGGTGACGGACGCGAGGCCGGCGGCGCAATCGGAAATGCCGGGGCCGTGGTACTCGGCGTCGGGCACGATGGCGGGAGGTTCGCAGTAGTCGCACCAGTCGCCGGGGCGGCGGACGGTCACATCCTGATCGATGGGGAAGACCGTATCGAGGTGGGCGGAGATGACGAGGAGGGGTGATTCGTGCTGGCCGGGCCGGAGGGCGAGGACGTTGCCCACCTCGTCGATGTGCGGGTCGAGGCCCGCGTCGCGCCAGAGCCGGGCAACGACGCCAGCGCGGCGGCTTTCGTCGAAGGTTGGCGCGGGGGTTTCGGCGTAGCGCAGCTGCA
>JAHDWR010000286.1 GCA_023382755.1 Dehalococcoidia bacterium | reverse complement strand
CCGCGCATGCCCGAAATACCCGAACTCGAGGCCATCCGGGGATTCTTCACCGCCAACATCACGGGCAGGGCCATCGCCGAGGCACAGGTGCGCATCCCCCACGTCTTCCGCACCCCCGCCCAGGAGTTCCGCGAGCTCCCCGGCGATGTCTTCGGCGAGGTTCAGCGGCACGGCAAGTTCCTCCTCTTCCCCCTCGCCTCCGGGCGCGTGCTCGCCATCAACCCGATGCTCACCGGCCGCTTCCAGTACGTCGAACCGAAGGTGAAGCTGCGCGCGAAGACCTGCCTCGTCCTCGACATCGCCGAGGGCCGCTCGTTCCGCTATTCCGATGACCGTCTCATGGGGAAGCTCTACCTGGTCCCGCTCGAACATCTCGAGAACATCCCCAACTGGGCCACCAACGGCCCCGACCTCCTCGACCCGGCCCTCACCGAGGATGAATGGCTCGCCCGGATGAAGAAATACCGCGGACAGATCAAGAGCGTCCTCACCAACGCCGAGTTCGTCCAGGGCATCGGCAACGCCTACAGCGACGAGATCCTCTGGGAGGCGAAGGTCAACCCCTACATCCCCCGGACGAAGCTGAGCGAGGACGACCTCCGCGGCCTCCATCGCGCCGCCCTGGCCGTGATGGCATGGGCTATGCCGCTCGTGCGCGACGCGATGGTGAAGGACGGCGTACTGGACTACGAAGAGCGGCGCGACTTCATGCGCGTTCACCGGCTGGGCGGCAAGCCCTGCCCGCGCTGTGGCGCCACCATCAGCGAAATCACCGCGAACCAGCGCATCACGAGCTTTTGCCGCACCTGCCAGCCGGAGATGCCAGCCTGACATCAACGCTCGCTCTCGACTCAAGGATAGTAGAGGTCAGCAACAGAGACGTGTGGTTGTCGGCCCGTCCCGACGACGAGCACGCGCCCGTCTGGAAGAAGCGTCATCGAGTGCCAGACACGCGGCTCGAGCATCGACGCAGCCGGTGAGAACGCCCGTGCGACCGGATCGAAGATCTCGGCCGACTCGTAGACAACGCCCAACTGCGTGTCCGAGGTCCCGCCGGTGATCAGGACCCGGCCATCATCCAGCAGTACCGCCTGGTGCTTTGTCCGGGGCACGCTCATGGAGCCGCGCCACACAACATCCCCGGACTGTGGATCGAACAGCGCCGCCGAGCGCTGAGCGATGTGGGGAGCCCGGGGGTCGGCTCCCGGCTGCGGGAGAACCCCACCGGTAAGCAAGATGAGGCCATCCGGCAACACGGTGGGCAACTCCGGCAGCGGCGCCAGGACGGTCAAGCCATCGGGGGCATCGATTTGCCGGAACTCGCCGGCTGCCGGGTCGAACTCCCAGCCGCGCTGGCCCGCGAAGACGAAGATGTGCCCGCCGACCGTTACCGCCTTCGGCTCAGCCTCGGTCATGCCGGGCACGGAGCCGCTGGGCGCGAACGTGCCCGTCCCTGGGTCATAGGCTTCCGCGGTCACCCTATCGGCTCCGGCGCCACCTCCAATGATGAGCACCCGGCCATCGTCGAGCGTCGCCACGCCGTAGAACACGCGGGGAACCGCCATCGAGCCGGTGGGCTCACTGCTGCGGCTCACGGGGTCGTAAATTTCGGCGGCGGCAGTGGCGCCAGTCTCGGTCGCGCCGCCGGCGAGGAGCACCCGGCCATCGTCCAGCACCACCGGAGTGAACGTCTGTCGCGCGGTGAGCATTCTCCCGCCGTCAGTGAACTGGTCCGTCAAGGGGTCGAAGATCTCGATGGAGTCGTGAACCACGGGTTGCCCGGTGATGTTGTTGCCCCCGGCAAGCAGCACCCTCCCGTCTGGCAGCAAGGCTGCACCGTGGATGATGCGCGTGACAGATGGAGGGCCAACCGCCTCAAACACGTCGTGCGGGGGCTGAGGGGTTGGAGTAGAGGGCGCGGTGGGCGTTAACGAAGGCACACCATCCTCCGTTCCGGTGCCCTCTCGCAAGACGAATCCCACCACGGCGAAAATCGCCACCACGACGATAGCGCCAACAGCCGCGGGTACCAGCAGGGCGGCGCCATGCCAGCGCGAGCGGCCCGACCTCCACACGACGACCGCTTCTTCCCGGCTGGATGCGTCGAGCTTCCTCATGACCTCAGCGACGTGCCATTTCGCTCCGTCGAGGGTGATCCCGAGGCGCTGGGCAATCTCCCCATTGGTGAGCCCACGAGCCATGAGGCCAAGCACCTCTTGCTGGCGCTCAGTCAGCGCCGCCCTGCCCGTATCCGCGTTCCTGGCGGCGCCTCTTGGCATGACACCAGCATGGCACTCCGCCGCGCAGACGCACTACCCGATATTCAGTATTTCCGAATGTCTAGACTTCTGCCGCGCCTGCCAGCCGGAGATGCCGGCCTAGATACACGCCCCGAGAAACGCCGCGGCGATGATGACCACCACGGTCGAGACCCGCGCGAGTACATCCGCGGCCACGTCCTCAGCGGTCCGGGCGCCGGCCTGGTACTCGGGTTGGCGGTCATGGTGCCGGGCGATCATTTCGGTACTCCAGCGGTTGCTTCACCCATCTTCCACCACCGGCGAGGCGCCGCCATCGGTCGATAGGCCCGCTTCCGCTGGGTCTACCGGGTGGTACCGGGGCTTCTCCGTGCGATCCGATCGCCTATAGTCCGCAACATGGGCTGGCTCGCATTCGCGGTGCTCTCAGCGGTCGCGGCGGCGGCAACCGCCATCCTCGCCAAAGTCGGCGTCAAGGACGTCAACTCCAACCTTGCGACCGCCATCCGGACCGTCGTGGTCCTCGTGTTTGCCTGGGGGATCGTGTTCGCCACCGGCGTCCACCGCGAGATCCCCCGGCTCTCGAACCACACGTTGCTCTTCCTCGGGCTTTCCGGCGTCGCGACCGGCCTCTCGTGGCTCTTCTACTTCCGCGCGCTCCAGCTCGGCAACGCCTCCCAGGTCGCACCCATCGATAAGCTCTCCCTCGTCATCACCGTGATCTTCGCGGCCGTCTTCCTCGGCGAAAACATCACCTGGGCCGTTGCCGCCGGGGTCGCGCTCGTCGCCGCCGGCACCCTCTTCATCGCATTCGGCTAGCACGAGGCGCCGTGGACCACCGCCGCGGCCAGCGCACCCGGGGCACCGCCCCGCTCAACCGTCGGCCCGCGATTCCTCGATGATTTTCGAAAGCTCCTCCACGCCATACGGCTTGGCCACCAGCCTCAGCCCATAGCGCTCCACCAACTGCAGCACACCGGAGTCAGTTGTCGCCCCCGTCGCGATCACGGTCCTCGGGATCAGCTGCGGCGCGATCCGCGCGAACCCTTCCAGCACCCGGTCCGCCGTCTCCGTCGCCAACCGGTAGTCGCACAACACGACATCGAAGTCCCGCAGGCCCGCGACTTCCAGCGCTTCCTTCGTGTTCTCCGCCGTCTCACATTCGTGGCCAAGGCTGGCAATCAACCGCTGGCACACTTTCCGCAAGCTCGGCTCGTCGTCGACCACCAGCACGCGGGATGCCGCCCGCGCCGGAGGCGGCGCGGGCGACGCCGGCTTGGCCGGGGCAGGCGCCGCCGCGGGAAGATCGATCGTGAACGTCGTGCCCACGCCGGGCACCGATGTCACC
>JAHDWR010000285.1 GCA_023382755.1 Dehalococcoidia bacterium | reverse complement strand
GAGACCGCCATCGAGGTGCACGGGCTGAGCTTCCGTGAGGTCACGATCGAAGTGATGCGGCCTTCGGGCGACCGCGCGTACCGGCTGACGAGCGAGACACCGCTCCATCGAGCGGCCGAGGCCCGGGCGCTCATCCTCTCGCGCCTCGGGCCGGCGGTTGTTGCGGGAGCCAGCGGGCTCGCGGTTGCCGCCCGCCGGATTGGGCCGTCGGTCAGGGTCGAACCATGGCGCCCCGCCGCGAAGGTGCGCGCGCTGGCCGATGCGGCCGCGCCGGTCCAGCGCCACCTGCAGCTCGCGAGCTAGAGGCGGTGAGACCCACATATGGGGACCGCTCGTCCCAATGACCCACGGAGGAGCGTACGATCCCCGCAGGGAGACGTGGTCCTGTCCCGCGTGCGGCCGCGAGTTCGGCAAGCGCCAGTCGCACGTCTGCGCGCCGGCTCTGCCGGTCGAGGCGTACTTCGCGGAGCGTCCCGCCGTGGAGCGGGAGATCTTCGAGGCCGTGCGGGGGCACCTGGAGTCGCTGGGTCCGTTAATCGTGGAGCCGGTCGGCGTTGGCATCCTGTTCAAGCGGAAGCGGACGTTCGCCGAGTTACGCCCCAGGGCAAAGTGGGTCGCGCTGAGCTTCGGGCTGAACCGCCGCGCCGAGGACGCGCGGATCACGCGGACGACCAAGACCAACACGGCGCGTACGTACCATGGGGTGCGTCTCACGAGTGCGGCCAGCATCGACGACGTTGTGCGTGCATGGCTCACGGAGAGCTACCTGGAGTTCGCCGGATGACTCCCGGGGCGCGGGTGCCTGTGGTGCGCCCCTTGCTACACTGAGGTGCCACGGCAGCCAGGCCGTGGCCATTCACGCTCTTGAGGCACACCGATGACTACGCAGACACCCGGCTCGGTCCTACCCCCCGCCTATGAGCCGGCGAGCGTAGAGAGCCGCGTCTACGAGATGTGGGAATCGGCCGGCCACTTCCAACCGCGGGTGGACTTCGACCGCGAGCCCTACACCATCGTCATGCCGCCGCCAAACGTGACGGGTGAGCTGCACCTGGGCCACGGCCTGGAGGACGCCATCACGGACGTGCTGGTGCGCTGGCACCGCATGCAGGGCGACCCCACGCTCTGGCTGCCCGGCGAGGACCATGCCGGGATCGCGACCCAGAACGTCATCGAGAAAGAGCTCGCGAAGGAAGGGCTGACCCGCCACGACCTCGGGCGGGAAGCGTTCGTCGAGCGAACGTGGATGTGGGTGCGGAAGTATCGCAGCCGGATCGCCGACCAGCACCGCAAGCTCGGGGCCAGCGCCGACTGGACGCGCGACGTGTTCACGCTCGACCCGGGCATCGTGAAGGCGGTGCGGACGACGTTCGTGAACCTTTACAAGCACGGGCTCATCTACAAGGGCCTCCGGATGATCAATTGGTGCCCGCGCTGCGAGACGGCGCTGAGCGACCTGGAGGTTGACTACCTCGACGTGCAGTCGAAGCTGTACTACGTGCGCTACCCCGTGATGGGGGAGGGTGGCATGCCGTTGCCGGCGTACGTGACGGTGGCGACGACGCGGCCCGAAACGATGGTGGCCGATACCGGCGTGGCGGTGAACCCGGGAGACGAGCGATACGAAGAGCGCATCGGGCGCCAGCTGCTGCTGCCGATTATCGGGCGCGACATCCCCATCGTGGCCGACGAGCATGTGAAACCGGAGTTCGGGACGGGCGCGGTGAAGGTGACTCCCGGGCACGACCCGAACGACTGGGAGATCGGGCAACGGCATGACCTGCCGGTGATCATCGCGATCGACCCGAAAGGGAACATGAACGACGAGGCCGGTCCATACGCGGGGATGACCGCTGAGGACGCGCGCGCGGCCATCCTGCGTGACCTCGAAGACGAAGGCTTCCTCGACCACGTCGAGGACTACACCCACAGCGTCGGGCACTGCAGCCGCTGCAAGACGGTGCTGCAGCCGGTGCCGAGCGAGCAGTGGTGGATGGCGGTCAACAAGGAATACGAGCCGGGCCACTCGCTGGCGGGCGATGCCATCCGGGCGGTGACCGAGGGGCGGATCAACATCGTCCCCCAGCGGTTCGAAAAGGTGTACTTGAACTGGATGGAGAACATCCGGGACTGGTGCATCAGCCGGCAACTCTGGTGGGGACACCAAATCCCCGTGTGGTACTGCGAGAACCGGCACACGGTCTGCCAGGTGGAAGACCCGGACGCGTGCCCGGAGTGCGGCGGGGAGCTGACCCAGGACCCGGACGTCCTCGACACGTGGTTTTCATCCGGGCTGGCGCCGCACGCTGACCTGGGCTGGCCCGACGACACCGAGGACCTGCGCTATTTCTACCCGACCGCCGACATGCAGATGGGCTACGACATCATGTTCTTCTGGTGCGCCCGGATGATCATGTTCGGGCTCTACAACATGCGGGAACGAGGCCCGGAAGGCGCGGTGCCGTTCCGGAATGTGCTGTTCCACGGGCTGATCCGTGATGCGAACGGCGAGAAGATGACGAAGTCGCGCGGGAACGTGGTGGACCCGTTGATCGTGGCGTCGACGTATGGCGCGGATGCGTTCCGGTTTGCGGTGCTGACCGGGGCGACGCTCGGGGCGGACCAGAAGTACAGCGACGAGCGGATGGCGGCCGCACGGAACTTCGCGAACAAGCTCTGGAACTCGGCACGGTTCGTGCTGATGAAGGTGGGGCCGCGGGAGATCAAGCGGCCGCACCACCTGGACCGCGACACGTTCGCGGTCGAGGACCGCTGGATCATGTCCAGGCTGGAGCAGCTCACGAACGATGCGGACTCGCTGCTGAAGGCGTACCAGCTGGGCGAGTGCGCCCGGCAGATCGAGGACTTCCTGCGCGGGGAGTTTTGCGACTGGTACATCGAGATGGTGAAGCCGCGCTTGCTGGTCGGGGATGAGCGTCCGCTGCAGGTGCTCGTGCACGTACTCGACCACGGCCTGCGGCTGCTGCACCCGTTCATGCCGTTCGTGACCGAGGAGCTCTGGCAGGCGTTGCGGCCGCAGATCGACGATGACATGCCCTCGCAGCTGATCGTCGCCTGGTTCCCGAAGAGCGGGGCGAACTGGAAGGACGCGGCTGCCGAGCAGGCGATGGAGCATGTCATCGAGGTGAACCGGACGATCCGGAACATCCGGGCGGAGAAGAAGCTCGAGGCGGGGGCGCGGCCGCGGGTGGTGGCGCGAGCCGATGGCTACGCGGGGGCCCTGCGGGACACCACGGTGGCGACGAACTTCACCTCGCGCGTGGAACTGGAAGTGGTGGATGGGGCGGCAGCGCTGCCCGCGGGCGAATGGGGGTTTGGGCGGGTGGCCGACACCGAGGTCGCGGTGGCACTGCCAGAAGTGGATACCGCCGCCGAGCGTGCCCGGCTGGAGAAGGAGCTCGGGGAGGCGACGGCGCACATGGAGCGGCTGGAGAAGCAGCTCGGCAACGAGACGTTCCGCGCGAAGGCGCCGGCGCACGTGATCGCGGGGGTGGAAGGCACGCTTGCCGAGACGCGCGACCGGGTGGCGGGGCTGCGGGAGCGGCTGGAGGCGCTGTAGCTCGGTCATTTGATCCGACGGTTTACGCCGCCATGACAAGAATCC
>JAHDWR010000284.1 GCA_023382755.1 Dehalococcoidia bacterium | reverse complement strand
GGCTATCCGCTCATCAGCCTCTACATGAACGGCCAGTGGCAGCCGCTTTCGGCCGGCCTTTCGCGGTCGTTCGAGCAGGACGACAGCTGCTACGAACTGGACCCGTGCGTCATCCGCTTCATCAACAAACACGACGGCGGCGATGAGGGCCAGGAGATCCCGACCGAACTCCAGCTGCCGTTCCGCATCTGCAAGTCGTATGAAGCGACCGGCGCGGCGGACAAGACGGGCGTCGAGTTCTCGTTTGAAGTCGAAGCCGACTACCCGCCGCTCGACGGCATCGCCGATGAGGTGTTCAACACCTCGATCACGCTCGACGAAGGCGGCTACGGCTGCTCGGAGACGCTCGGGGTGCCACCGGGCACCGCGCTGAGCGTGAGCGAGAGCGCACCGGCCTGGTGGTACAGCGCGCCCGGCTACCCGAAGCACGAGTACGAAGGCGGCCCCGTCGTCGAGGACGACAGCACTGCCGAGGTCACGGTCGGCCCCGAGTGCAACCAGTACTGCACGCTCACCTTCACCAACCGCGAATACAGCACGGTCGACGGCGGCTACGAGTCGCTCCAGATCTGCAAGACGTTCGAAGCGACCGGGCCGATCGACGTGTTCGGCGTCGAGTTCAAGTTCAGCATCTACGTCGACGAGTTCCCGTACGGCAACGCCGACTACATCATCGACCTGGCGCTGACGCTCGACGAGGGCGAAACGAAGTGCTCGGAGATCTACGAGGTCCCGGCTGTCGCGACCCTTGGCGCGCACGAGATCCTGCCGGCGAACTGGCAGAGCGAAGCGGGCTACCCCTACATCGACATCTTCACCAACGGCCAGTGGCAGAACCCCGTGCAGGACGTCATCGCGTTCTTCGAGAACGACGACTCGTGCGGCGAGGAGCCCTGCGTGATGCACTTCCACAACAAGGCCGAAGGGGATGACCCTCAGGGTGGGGAGTATCCGATCCGGGTGTGCAAGAGCTTCCTCGATAACCAGGACGGTGCCTTGCGCGGGCCGGTCGCTTTCGAGTTCGATGCCAACGGCGCGCCGTTCAGCATCACCGTCGCCGAGAACGGCCACGAGTGCACGGTCGTCTGGGTGCCGCTGGAAACGCTGAACCAGCCGGTCGTCATCACCGAAGCGCAGCCGCAGGTCCCGTGGAACAACGCGCCGGGCTTCCCGAAGGCCGAACTCGACAGCAATCCGCTCGACGACACGGATTACGGGCAGAACGCCTGGTCGATCACGGTGACGGCGAACGAGGGCTGCTACCCCGGCACGCCGCCTGTGGGAGAAGTCCCGGCGGGGACGCTGCAGCTCGTCCGCCAGGCGCTGACGGTCGTGCTCTCCGACCAGTACCTCTGCACCGTCCACTTCACGAACATGGAGGAGCCGGGCGGAGACCCGGTGTGCGAAGTGAACTGCGGCGAGCCCGTCTGCGAGGTGGACTGCGAGCAAACGTGCGAAGCCGGCTGTGCCGAACCGGAGTGCGAGGTGGGCTGCGACTCGACACCGGAGACCACGCCGACGCCGCCCTCCACTCCGGTGCCAACCACGCCCACGCCCGAACCCGAGGAGCAGACCGAGGGCGAAAAGACCCCCGGTCCGGTGGTGACGCCCCTCCCGCCGAGCACGGGCAACGGCCTCGCCGCGGCAAACGGCGAAGCGAGCCTGGCACTGATGTTCAGCATCGCGTTCATCATCGCGGCGGTAGTGACCGCCGGGGCGGCCCTGGCTCCGCGCCGCTAAGGCAAACGCCCACGCCCTTTCTTCGCGGGCCCCGGATTACCGGGGCCCGCGCCATTCCCGGCTCCGGGCCGGAATTCCGTCCATTCGGCCACGTTGCAGAGACCTAACAGATCGGCCACCGGGGGAGCCCGGGAAGGTAGAGTGGAAAGTCCGGAGGGTGGCATGACGACTGAACCGCGTGAACTGATGCGCCGGCTGGCGAGCTGGGAAGCTCCCGAGGGCACGGGTGTCGTGAGCGCATACCTGGACGCGCGCCCGGCAGCCCCGGGCAGCGGCGATCGCCCCGGGATGCGCACTGGCGGTGTGGTCCTGAAAGACCGGCTGCACCAGATCGAGAAGTCGCTGTTGCCGCGCGGGCCGGCACTCGATTCGTTCCGAATCGACCGGCCGCGGATTGAAGCCGAGCTCTCGGGGGACCTCGCGGGCGTTGCGGGGGTGGCGATCTTCGCGTGCTCGGCGGGCAACCTGTTCGAGGTCGTCCGGTCGCCGGCGGCGTTCAGGAACCGGGTTATCTACGGGCGGCGGCCGGCGCTATTCCAGCTTGCGCGGATGGTGGATGAGTTCGAGCCGGCGGTGGTCGCGGTGGCGGACACGAACACGCTGCGGCTGTTCGTGGTGCAGTTCGGTGGCCTGGAAGAAGTCGGCGGGCGTGACGAGGACAGCATCCACTTCCAGAAGCGGGCGACCGGGGGCTGGAGCCAGGCGCGCTACCAGCGCCACATCCAGAAGCACCGGGAAGACTTCGCGCGCGAGGGGGCGGAGGCGATCCGCGACCTGATGGAGCGGGAAGACGCGACGCGCCTGGTGTTGGCCGGCGATGAGGTGGTGATCCCCCTGTTGCAGGCTGCCCTCCCGCACACGCTGCTCGACCGCCTGGCGGGCGACGCGCTCCGGATCCACATCCGCGCGAGCAAGACCGAGGTCGCCGCCGAGGTGGCCGAGGTCCTGGCTGCCGCGGAGGAGCGGGACTCGCTCGCGGTGGCCGATGCCCTGGTGGGCGAGGTGCTCGCGGACGACCTGGGCGTGGCCGGGATCGCGGATAGCCGGGAGGTGCTGACGCGGGGCGCGGGCGAGGTCCTGGTGATTGCTGACGGGTTCGAACCGGCGGAGGTGCGGAACGAGCTGACCCGGCTCGCGGTGCAGACCGGGGCGCAGGTGGAGGTCGTGTCCGGCCACGAAGCGCTGGACGCGCTCGGCGGCGTTGGCGTGCTGTTGCGCTATCGCGCCTGGGGAAGCTGAACCGGGCCACGGCGCCCGGGCAAGATGGCCGGGGCGGCGGGACGTGCGCGATGTGGCGGCAGGGGCGAGTATGGTGTCGTGCGGGTATTCCTGATCATCCTCGGCGCGCTCTCCATGCTGCTCGGCTTTGGCTGTGCTGTCAGCGGGTTTGGCACGTTTCGTGCCGTCGACTCCGATGGCTACATCAGCAGCGGACCGGGTCAGCTGGCGACGACCACCGGCGCCATCGTTGCGCGGACCAGCGAGATCGAGGACCGGAGCGACGACCCCGGGTTCCGCGAGGGAAAGATCCGCGTGCGCATCCGGGCGGCCAGGGCCGACGGCGGCCAGGTCTTCATCGGGATAGCCAGCGCCGAGGCGGTCGAGGCGTATCTCCGCGGCAGCCCCTACGAGGTGGTGCGCGACATCGAGTTCGACCCGCTGGGGTACGAAGGCGATATCGTACCGGGCACACTCGCTCCCGGGAGCCCGGCGGAAGCGGTGGATTGGGTCGCGAGCGCATCGGGCCGGGGCGAACAGGAACTGGACTGGCGGGTACGGCCCGGCTCGCACGCCTTCGTCGTGATGAACGCGGATGGTTCGCCGGGGGTGACGGTGGAGGCGGACCTGGCGGTGAAGCTCCCCTACCTGCGCGGCTTCGGTGTCGCCCTGATGGTGGCTGGCGTGGTGCTCCTCACGGC
>JAHDWR010000283.1:392-3705 GCA_023382755.1 Dehalococcoidia bacterium | reverse complement strand
GCCGTCCGCGCGGACTGCGCAGGCGTGATCCAGGCCGATGTCCATCTGCACGAAGCGACCGGAGGGCGGCTGGCGAAGCTGCGGGTAGCGCCCCGTACACTCGAGGGTCCCGTCGCGGTGGATGACACAAGTGGAAGTATCCCCGCAGTGGACCTCTTGGGCGATCTGATTGTGGAGGTGGCCGAAGGTGTCCGGCGCACCCCAGCAGGCCACGACGTCGTCCACGTTGCGCGCGCACGAGTGCTGCGTCCCGCTCGCAACGGAGACGAAAGCGCCGGGGGGCGGCGTCGCTTGCCCGTCGCCGTTCAGCCCCCAGCAGGCCAGCGTGCCGTCTCGCCGGATGGCACAAGCATGTGTCCCCGAGAGCGCGACCTCGCGGAACTTGCCCTGCGGCGGATCCGTCATCCCGTAGCTCGGCTCGCCCCAGCAGGCGAGCGCGCCGTCGAGTCGAACGGCGCAGGCGTTCCCGCCCCACACGGAGACGCGCGAATACCGTCCCGCCGGGAACGCGCCGACCCCCATCAGCTCTTCCTTGGGCCAGCAGGTGAGCGTCCCGTCGCGCTCGAGCCCGCAGGCCGAGGTCGACACGTCCACGTCGGCAAACACCTTGTCCGGAATGATGTCGCTGATCGGCATGATGTTGCCCCAGCAGCTCAGGTGCCCGGCTGCGTCCAGCAAGCACGATTTTCCGGCGCCCGCTGACACCCGCGGGTAGCCCGAGTACGGGGGCCCGGAGTCCACACGCCCGTCGTCGATGGGGCTGCGGCTGCACGCGACTCCGGCCGCTGCCAGCAGGCACACGAGAATGGTCCTGGATGCCATCATTCGACTCCTTTGTTCCCCGGAGCGCGGGACTTGTACTTGACTGTCAGCTTGTATTTCGACTTGCAGGTGCCGCCGGGCTTCATGCGGATCCCCACGAACAGGCGCCGGTACTTGGGGTCGGGGCACGGGGCCGTGCAGCCGCCTCCACCGGGAATGGAGAAGGTAAAGGTGTCGGATTGCAGGGCCTGTTCTGGAGGCGTGTTCAGCGGTGGGTAGACCTGCCGGCTCGGTGCGCAGGTCTGGATCTGCCCTTCTTCGAAGTCACAGGCCTTGTCCTGGTAGAAACGGACCTCGAACTGCGCGTTTCCGCCCGTGAGTTCCGCCTGAAAATCGACTTCGTCCCCGGCAGCCGCCTTCTCGTTCACGACGAAGAAGTCCTCCTCGGTGGTACAGAGCCCTCCCTCGATCGGGCGGTGGAAGTTCGAGCCCGCCGCGATGAGATTCGCGGCCGCGCTGTTGCCCAGGAGATTCAGCTTCGTCGGGTCGTTGGGCTCCAGCTCGCTGCCCCGGCCGAAGCCGTACTCACCGAAGGCACGTCGCACCTTCTCGTCGATCTCCAGGCTGGTCGCGGGCCACTCGGTCTTCGCGAGCTGTTTGGCGTTGCCGGCCAGGATCTCGATGAAGTCATGGAAGGTCTTGGCGTGATTCTTCGAGTCGATCAGGGTGTAGAGCAAGAGCCTCCTCAGCCGCTCGAATCCCACCCGCTCCTTGTCCTTCTGCGGCACGCCCACTGGGTCGTACAGGGCGTCCTTCGGGCTCCCGCCGGCCGTCTCTGCGACGTTCGTCTTGGCCCAGGAGTGGCCACCCGTCACCAGCAGCCGGCAGACCGCCCCGACGAGCGTGCTCTTCTCCTCGTAGTCGTCATCGGTCGGCCGTAGGCCGGACCAGTGGGAGAAGCGGAACGGCTTGACCGGCCAGTCCGTGGGCGAGCTCTCCTTGGGGTTGAAGAGGTTCGGGTACCCAGGCTTCGTGAGATTCAACGCGTCCTTGTAACTGCCTGCCCAGAACGAGAACTCGGGGTGGCCCATGACCGGGTCGCTGTAGCCGAGGTGCGGCGGGTGGTTGACCGGATCGGCCTCCCACTCGTCCTTCATGTCGCGCAGCGCGGCTGCCGCGAAGCAGTCGGCGATGCCCTCGCCGATGGACTTCTCCTCGGTCTGGTTCGCTGCGTGAGGAAGAGTGTCGCGGTACACGGAATGACCGAACTCGTGGGCGAGCACCATCGGGTCGGCAGCGGTCTTGAAGTGCGGGCCACCGCTCATGACGAAGATGACGCCGTTCTCGTCTCCCATCGGCGTCTTCAGCTTGCTGAAGGCAGCCCCCACGGTTGCTCCGCCAGGGTCCTTGGTCGTGCGCCAGGCAACGAACCTCGCCGGCTGGCCGCTGCCCTCGCGGGTGGCGTAGCCGGCCTTCTTGAAGAACCGCAGCGTGCGCTCGCCCCAATAGTGGATGTTCACGGCTTCCGGCACGAGCGGATCGGTCCCGACCCAGACGTTGTCGTCGTCGATGAAGGTCCTGCCCGCGTCGAATCCCGGCCCGACCGTCGGGTCATCGCGGAACGTCACGATGTCGTTCGCGTTCACCATGCGATCCCCGAGCCACTCGTTGCACGAGACCATCGCGAAGAACGACGGAGAGTGGAGCGGGAAGTGCGTCGTCGAGAAGCGTCGCAAGATCAGATCGGTGTCCGGCCCCTGTCCATCCTCAGCTCCGCACATCACGGCCTGCATGATCGCTTCGCCGACGAACAGACTGGGAGTGGCGAGCTCGTGTGGCACGAGTCCCACGTGAAGAGTCGGGATCTTGCCGAAGGGGATGACCTCCACCGGCTCTCCCGTCGCTGCGTCCACCAGGACTTCCGCCAGCTCTCGCTGCACGGCGTCGTTGGTGACGACCCGGACGGAATAGGCGATGCGGTCGTTGCCCCGTCGAACCTCTGACGCGCGGCGCGCTCCGCTGATGAACCCGGGGAGTCGTAGGACGACCAAGGGGACCGGATCGTCGGGAGCGAGGACCGGAACCGCGACCTGATCGGCCAGGGCCGACAGCGCGGTCTCGATGGCTTCGGCCGGCGCGATCTCCACCTCGGGCGGCTCCAGATCGGGTTGGAAGGTGCTGACCACCCTGCTGATTGCAGTGCCGCTCGCGTCCAGGTGGATGGACACGCGGCCGCCGCGCACCACGGCGGTGACTCCTCGCGTGAAGCGTTGCTCGAACGCCATCACCCGTCGCCGCAGATCGCCGTCCAGCGGCTCGAGCAGGTCGCGGGCGGGCTCGACCCCGAGGAGCGCCGAGAGCTCGGCGCTGGCGGCGAAGTGGCGGATCAGGCGCGCCCGCTCCGCGTAGAGGCGCGTGGCGATCGCGGGAGGGATGGGACGCGCCGCGGCTCGCCCGAGCCACAGGCTCGCCCACCGGCTCAGCCCAGGGATGGGAACCGGCGGCTCCCACTCGATGGTGCGGACGTTGTCACCCGTCTGATCTGCCGTGG
>JAHDWR010000283.1:0-382 GCA_023382755.1 Dehalococcoidia bacterium | reverse complement strand
GTTGCGGGCGCGGGGCGGGCGGCGGGGGCGGGGGGGGGGGGCGGGGGGGGGCCCGCCGGGGGGGGCGCCCCCGCCCCCGCGGGGGCGGCGGGCGCCGGGGCAGGCGCGGGACGATCAGACCAGCGCCAACCCACGCCCAACGTCCATGCTTCATCGCCGCCTCCGATGTCAATCCGCCCTGGAGTGGGAGTGTAGCGCCCGAGCTGGCTCTCGATCCATGTGCGAATTCGCACACGCTGTGGTCGGCTGTGGCAGCTACCGCGTTTCTCGCTCGCAGAGGCGCTCTCCGGAGCTGTGATCGGCGACCGACTCGCGGGGCCTCACCCTGCGGAGCAGCCAGCCCGCGCGCGGCAAGTCGGCTGGTGCCCGCGCGGGCGGCGAC
>JAHDWR010000282.1:1926-3716 GCA_023382755.1 Dehalococcoidia bacterium | reverse complement strand
GGCGATGATGGCGCGCAGAGGTGAGGGTGTCAACGACGAAATACGCGTAGCGGTATAGAACGCGTTAACCGGGCGGGGGCTTCTTGAGGGACGTCGGGGTCACGTCTCGACGAGGCGGGTGGCGATGGCGAGGGTGCCGCGGGTGAGCTCGGCGCGGCGGCGGAAGTTCTCGCGCGCTTCGGGGGCGGGGGTGCGGGAGCGCTGCCACGATTCGAGGCCGTCGTACCAGGTCAGGAGCAGCATCGTGCCGGTCGCGGCGGTGTCGTCCGGATCCCGGGTGCGGTCGCGTTCGGCGAAGAGGGCCTGCGGTTCGGCCCGGTAGTCATCGGTGTTTTCGAAGCTGGTCCAGGCTTCGTGGGAGAGGGCGGCGACCTCGTCGATATCACGGTGGTGGACATCGAAGAAGCGGAAAACGTAGAGGCCCGGGCGCGTGATGGGTGTATCGGTGTCGGGGCGGACGGTGGGGACGAAGCTGTGCTGCTCCAGCACCTTCGCGCCGGCCGGGAGGCGCCCGGCAATGAGCCCGGACGGCGCGGCGTCGATGGCCCAGCTCGTGACGACGATGAGTTCGTTCGAGCGGAGGCCGAAGAGTCCGTACCAGGCGCCCCATGGGCGGCCGCCGGCGCGTTCGACCGCGGGGAACGTTGTTTCGCGGATGCCCGCGAGGAGGGGGTGGTAGGTGCGGCCTTCGCCCTGGACGCGGGCCCAGTGGAAGAGGCGGTCGAGGGTCACGGCGTGACCTCCGGGTCGTCCCAGCCGGGTGGAGGGTCGGGGTTCCAGCTGATGCCGAGGAGGGAGTCGCCTTTCGAACGGTCGACGGGGGCGAAGAGTTCCCACTCCTCGGGCGTGCAGTCGAGTTCGATGACCGGGTAGCCGATGGGCACGCCGCTGCCCTTGCAGACGAAAGTCTCGGGGTCGAAGGGGGAGCCGTAGGCGGCGGCGATGGCGGCGCCTACGGCCTGCTGCCACGGGGTGGGGCGCACCCCGCGGCGAGGGACCACGGAGCCGTTCTTGCTCATGCTGCGGAAGCTGCCGGGGTGGGCCATGCGTCCGGTGGCCAACCACCGGTCGCCGTGGACGCTGCGGCCCTCGGTGAGGACCATGCCCTCGAGGCGGCCGAAGAGGCCCTGGCGGCGGAAGGCCATGCTCACACAGCAGAGGCCGGCGAGGCGGACGGTGGTTTGCGGAAGGAGCGGGAGGTCGAGCAGGCGGGACTCGCCGAGGGCGAATCCGGCGGGCGCACCGGAGAGGTGCGTCGCGATGGCGAGGTAGCGGAGCTTGCCGAGGGATTTTTCGAGGTAGGTGAGGTTGGCTTCGCGGTAGTTCTCGGCGAAGAGCGCCTGGACGGTCGCGAGGTCGGCGCTGCCGATGCCCGCGGCCTCGACGACGCGGTAGGTGAACTCGCCAGGGAAGAGTGCGGACACCGGGTACTCCTGCGGGCGCCACTGTAGGAGCGCGAGGGGGCGGGTGGCAACTTGCGAAGGGGAGTGTGGTCAGGAGAGGGCGAGGCGGACGATGGGTCGGCCCTTCGCGTGGCGGGCTACCTCGCGGAAGCCTGCTTCAAGGAACACCGGGAGGAGCCCGGTGTAGGCGGCATCGGTGCTCGGGGAGAGTTCTTCGAGGTCCTTCGGGTATGCCTCGAGGATGGTGGCGCCGGATGACCGGGCGTGGGCGACGGCGGCATCGAGCAGACGGCGCATCATGCCGTGGCCGCGGTGGTTACGGTGGACGAAGAAGCAGACGACGGACCAGACCGGCGCGTCGTCGGGGCGTCTGGCGGCACGCGAGCG
>JAHDWR010000282.1:0-1916 GCA_023382755.1 Dehalococcoidia bacterium | reverse complement strand
CGAGGCGCGGGAGGGCCTCACGGGGCTGGACGGCGACCCACCCGGCGGGTTCGCCTGCGGCGTAGAGGATGAGGCCCGGGACTTCGCCGCGTCCGATGAGGGAGCACATGGCCTCGCGGTTCGCTTCGCCGCGGCCGGCTGCATACTCTTTTCCAGTCTGGCGGAACCACATGCACCAGCAGCCGCCGTAGGCGCCGTTGCGCCCGAAGAGGCGCTCGAAGTCGGCCCAGCGTTCGGCGGTGAGCGGATGCCATTCGTCGGGCATGGGGCTACTCCGGGTTTGCGAAGACAACGCGTCCGCCCCGGAGCACGTAACGCACGCGATCGAGGTCGGCGAGGTTGGCCGTGGGGTCGCCTTCGACGACGAGGAGGTCGGCGATGGCGCCGGGCGCGATGGTGCCCAGGTCTTTCAGCCCGAGGAGATCGGCGGAACGGCTGGTAGCGAGGCGGAGCAGTTCAACGGGGGAAGCCCCGGCCGCTTCGGCGAAGACCTCCATCCCCCCGGCGAGCGCTTCGTGGGGGACGCCGGGGATGCCGCAGTCGGTGGACATGAGGACGCGGCAGTTCGAATCGAGGAGGGCCTTGAGGACGCGGCCGCGTTGTTCGCGGCGGCCGTCGTCGGGCCACTTGCGGAAGCCGACGGAGACCGTCGGCGACACGACGATACGTTTCGCGGCGATCTGGTCGATGAGCGGCTGGTCGAACTCGTAGCCGCCGGCGGTAGTGAAGGAGCAATGCTCGATGCCATCGACGCCGGCCTCGACGGCGACGCGGATGCCCTCGATGCCGTGCGCGTGGGCGGTGACGCGGCGGCGCAGGCGGTGGGCTTCCTCGATGCAGGCGCGGAGTTCATCGACCGTGAACTGGGGGGCGAAGGTGTTGGTGCGGGGCGTCATGTTGCCACCGGTGGCCATGACCTTGATCCAGTCGACGCCGGCCTTCACGCGTTCGCGGACGGCCTTGCGGATGCCGAGTTCGCCATCGCATTCGCCGCCCATGAACCAGCAGTGGCCGCCGGTGGTGGTGATGGGCGCGCCGGAGACCAGCAGGCGGGGGCCTTCGGTGAGCCCGGAGGCGACGGCGTCGCGCAATTCGATGGCGAGCGGCGTGGGCGCGCCGAGGTCACGCACGGTGGTAATGCCCGCTTCGAGCATGCGGCGTCCGTTGCCGGCCATCCGGAGGAGCATGCGGGCCGGTGTGTCGCCATCGAACGTGGCGCGCCAGCCGGGGGTGGCGTCGAAGCACAGGTGCGCGTGGCCTTCGATGAGGCCGGGGACGACCGTGCAGCCGGAGATGTCGAGGGATCTGGCGGCGCCGAGGCTCGTGCCGCAGCCTTCGATGCGGTCGCCGTCGAGGGCGACGTTGGTCTCGACGGAGAGGCCGGCGAGGCCGTCCCAGGCGCGACCACCGCGGATGACGAGGGTGCTCATTGAGCCGGATTCTACGCAGGCGTGGCAGGATGGTGCGCGTGGACCCTGTGTGGATTGACACGCACGTGCACCTCGACCGGTACGAGCCCGCCGAACGCGGGGGGATCGTGGCTCGTGCGAAGGATGCCGGGGTGGCGATCGTGGCCGTGGCGGTGGACCTGGCGTCGTCGCGGGCGGTGGTGGGGCTGGAGGGGATCGCGGGGTGCGCGGTGGGCATGCACCCTTTGCGGGCCGCGGAGTGGGATGAGGCGGCCCTCGCGGAGGTGGCGCGGCCCCCGGGGGTGGTTGCCGTCGGCGAGTGCGGCTTCGACGGAACGGGGCCGGAGTGGGCGGCACAGGCGCAGGCGTTCCGGGGACAGTGCGAGCTTGCGCGGGAAGCGGGGCTGCCGGTGATCCTGCACATCGATGGTGCCGGAGCGTGGGAGCGGCTCGTGGAGCACGGGGAAGCGCTGCGCGGCCTCGGGGTGGTGCGCCATTACTTCACCG
>JAHDWR010000281.1 GCA_023382755.1 Dehalococcoidia bacterium | reverse complement strand
AGATCATGGCCCGGTAGGCGTCGGGGGCGAAGGCTGCCACGGCCCAGTCGCTCGCCATCGCGATCGCGTCCTGGTCGACCACCACGCCGCAGGCCGCGAGCGCCTCGCGGATCTGGCGGTCGACGATGGCCTCCGAGAGCACCTCGGTATCGAGCGGCCCGCCGACATCAAACAGGACGGCGCGAATCCCCATGGCCGCCGAGCGTACCGTCTCGCCGGGTCCGCAACCACCCGTCGCCGCGGCGAACTTCGCACTTCGCACCTCGTCATTCGCCTGCGCCCCCACCCGCCCCCCGGTAGAATCGCGCCCAAACGAACTCAACGAGGTGCCCCAATGGACGAACAAACCGCCGCCGCGAAGAAGACCATCCTGCGCATGATCCCCTACGGCCTGTATGTGCTCGGCGTGCAGAAGGGCGACGAAGTCTCCGCCGCCGCCATCAACTGGGTAACCCAGACCTCGTTCACCCCGCCACTCATCGTGATGGGCGTCAAGAAGGACAGCGGCGCCTACGCCCTCCTGAAGGAGAGCGGCCAGTTCGCGCTCTCGTTCCTCGAATCCGGCCAGGGCGACATAGGGTACGCGTTCTTCAAGCCCACCACCGTCGACGGCGACACCATCAACGGGCAGGCCATCGAACGCCACCAGACCGGCGCCCCGGTCATCAGCGCCGCACCGGCCTTCGTTGAAGGCAAATTGGTCGGCGAGGTCGACCTGGGCGACCACAGCTGCGTGGTGGGTGAAGTCACCCACGCGGTGCTGAAGCGCGAATCGAAGGTGCTGACACTCGAAGAGTTGGGCGTGAAGTACGGCGGGTAGCTGCCTGCTTGCTCACTGATTGTCTTTGCAATTGAGTGAAACCATCGGGCTGCCGAACTGCATCAGCCCCCCCGCGACCTTTCGGCAGAAGGCCGGATCCTCGGCGACAGCACGATCCAGCCCCAGCTCGGTCATGCGATTCACCACCGCATCCTCGGTGCGCAGTTGCGCGACCTCGGCCAGGAGCGTTTCGAGGGCGGCTCCGCGTTCTAGCTGAGCCGCCGCTCGCGCATCAGCGTCCGGTAAGGGAAGGGTCGCGCTCGCGGCGATTTGTCGTACGTCCGTGAGCGCGTAACTCTTTCCGAACACTGTTGGTTGCCCGCTGTTCCCAGACACGGTGACTCCCTTAACCGTCGCCTCGGGGGCGAACTCCGCCACGCGGCCGTCGAACTCAGCTACCGCAAGGGACGTGAACTCCAGGTGGCGGGTTGCGAGCGCGCCACTGGTGTTAGGCCGGCCATCGCGAAGCTGCAGGTAAATGACATACTCGCGGTCAGATTTCAGCAGAGGTGCCTCCACCCTCCACTCCGGAAGCCCTTCACGAGCACCGTAGGGACTCGATCCCACGACCACAAACGCCGGAATGCGGCTCGAACCCGGTTCGAGCTGCCCCTTCAGCACCTCCGCCACCTCCAACTCATACCTGATGACGGTGAGAAGCGTGCCAACGCCCGGCGTAACGGGTGATGCCATGTCCACGGTCTCGGTGGTCGCCGTGACACTCTTCGCTATCAGGATCACGTGAGACACCGCTGACAACTCCTCCAGCGATGTAGTTCCAATGGCGCTATCAGACGCGAAGATAGTGCTGCGATTGGGCTGGGTGCTGGCCCTGGCGAGTACAAAGCCAGCAATTGCGCAAGCGAGGACGAGAATAACGACAAGCCGGTGTCCTCTATGGTGCCTCAGTAAGTTTCGGATCCATGTCATGATTACAGCCCCCAAATGCAGCTCGCTAAATGAAGCAATACCAGGCAGCAGGCCATGAAGAAGAGATGTACCTCGTATTCACGGCGCACTCATCATCAGTTGTAGGATAGGATGGGACATTGGTGGCTCCGGTCTTGAGAACGGCATAGTTGTAGCTGTGGCCGAGCGCGACGGTGTGGCCCAATTCATGTGAGACCACCTTCTGCTTGATCGCGTCCGGGTATGAACTTAACTGCCCAGAATCAACCCATAGAGCTGAGGCCACAAACGTTTGGCCAACACAACTATAAGATACAACTCCTGGATTTCCGGGTGGAAGCGCCCCGAGACCCAAGGTCGGTCCACCACCGTTTGTGAACCAGACAGGAGTCGGTGCTCCATTCCAAGCAGAACGGCCATTAATGAACGCTGATGAGTAGAAGCCGCTGGGCGGGTAACTGGGGTGATCCTGCCAGTAGACCGTGAGGTAGCTGCCTCCTCCGCCATATGGCAGCTTGCATGCAGGGGTATCGTAGTTGTTGTAGCTGAGGGCGAACTTGTATCCGGAGAACATTGCCATGATCAGAAGGATGCCCACAGATCCGGCGCGGATTGTGACCCGCACGGCGGTCTTGTTCACGGTTCAAACCTCGCATACAGAGTATTACGATTTGGATCCTATCAGAGTTGTCAAGCTCCTTTACTCGCTGCACCGGGAGGCCTCGGCGCGGTCCACAGAGACTGCTAATCGAACCAGCGCATCTCGCCGGGCGCCAGGTCCACTTCCCACGCCTGTCCCCGGTGCTGGATGGCGATGGTCCGCGTCCGGGGTCCATCGTTCCGCACCTGCAGCCGCCCGCTGACCTGCCGCTGGTAGAGCCCGTGATACGCCAGGTTCCCCGAATCGCCGACCACCCGGGGCGTCTTCCCGCGGCCGGTGACCTGCCAGAGCGCACCCTCGTGCGAGCGCAGGTACACGTCGCCCATTGGCAGCATGCGCCGGCTCCACACATCGAACGCGACCTCGCCGGGTTCGAGCAGTTCACCCCACGGCACCCAGACCGGTGCGTCGTCCCAGTTCAGGATGCCGATGAGGGCCCGCCCTTCTCCGAGGTCGGCCCGCCACGCCCGGGGCACGGGGCCGTCTGAAGGCTCGACCGGGCGCGCCGCCACGCCCGGCGGCGGGAACAGTGCGAGCGCCATCTCCTGGCGTCCCGGGGACAGCTTCGGCAGGTCGTCGCTCGCAACCACCATGCCGCCGCTGAGCGCGATCCCCGTCGCGAGGAAGCGCGTCTCAGCCTCGTTCAGTTCCGTATCCGTTTCGCGCACGATGAGGCAGTCCGGGTCGTTCGCCCACCAGCGGTTGTGCATCCAGTTGCGCTGGAGCGTCAGCCGCATGGCGTGCTTGACCGAGGGGTTGGGGCCGGCGGCCCAGGTCTCTTTCACGTCCGGCCCGACGCGCATCGCGTCGACGAGCCCAACGGCCGGCCCGAAGTGGCAGGTGCACCCGAGGATGAACGTGCCCTCGCCCGCTTCGTCGCGGATGATCTCGAGCCCGCGCCGCAGGTTCATGGCCGCGGTCGTTCCCGGGGCGTGATAGTTCACGCGGGATGCCGGGCTGGCGGCATAGCTGCAGGCGTCCAGTTTCAAGTACTCGTAGCCCCACTCGCGCACGACCGTGCCCACCACCTCCCGGAGCCACGCCTCGGCTTCCGGGTTGGTGCAGTCGAGGATGGCGCAGCGCCCCAGCCAGGTCTGCACGAAGACGGTCTCGCCGGCCGGCGTCTTCAGCACCATGTCCGGGTGCTCCCGCAGTGCTGCCGACTCCTCGTTGAGCACGAACGGGGCGAGCCAGAGCCCGGGCCGGTACCCGGCTTCGCGGATCCAGCCGGCGAGGGCCTGCATCCCCGAGGGGAACTTCTCGTTCGGTGTCAGCCAGTCACCCGTGTGGGCCTGGTAGCCTTCGTCTATCTGGAGGTACTCGGCGGGGTGATCGTCCCGGACCATCGCCTCCAGGTTCGCGACC
>JAHDWR010000280.1 GCA_023382755.1 Dehalococcoidia bacterium | reverse complement strand
ACGAGGCGGGAGGAGTTGTTGGGGCGGGTCATCGGTGAGCCGTGGTTAGCGGTCGCCGCCGCGGAGGAAGTCCTCGACGTCGCGGAGGATGTCGTCGGCGGAGGGGAGTTCGCCGCCGGCCTCGGGCTGGACCTCGTCCTCGTCGCCTTCGCCGTAGCCCTCTTCGAGGGTGCGGACGTAGGAGGCGATCTGGTCGTCGCCGCGCGATGCTTCCTCGACGCGGCTGGCGAAGGCCGTGACTTCGTCTTCGAGGTCGCCGATCGGCGGTGAGATACCAAGGACGGGTTCGAGGGCGTGGAGGAGGGCGAGGGTCGCGGGCGGGTTCTCCTCGACGTTGAGGTAGTGGGGGACGCCGGCGGCGAGGCTGATGAGGTTCGCCCCGCGGCGGCGGAGGGAATCGTGGAGGACGCCCAGGATGCCGGTGGGGCCCTGGTAGAGCGAGCGGCCCAGGCCGAAGCGGGCGGCAAGGCGCGGATCGGCCGAAGAGCCGGTCACGGGGATGGGTCGGGTGTGGGGCGTGGCCGCGGGGCGCGCGACCAGGGTGCAGATGAGGGACGGCTTGAGTGCCGAGATTGCATCGGTGAGGCGTTCGGAGAAGGTGCGCCAGCGGAGGTTCGGCTCGGCGCCCATGACGATGACCAGGTCGTTCGGGGCATCGGGCAGGCGGGCGAAATAGGCCTCGTTCTTGGGCCAATCGAGGCGGCGGACGCCTTCTTCATCGATGCGGACATGGGGGCGGGAGTCGGTGAAGACGTAGTAGTCCTCGGGGTCGACCGTGAGGAACTGTTCGCCGTTGTAGGCATCGACGAGGTGCTGGGCGGTATCGGTCGTGACGGTGCCGGTATCGCTCCAGCCGGTGAAGGCCATGATGACGACGGGAGAGCGGAGGCCGGGGACCTCGGAAACGGTAAATCCATCCACGAGAGGCATTGTACCGCGTGGGGGCTAACGGGGCGGTGGAGGGGAGGAGGGAGGACCACGAGCGAGGGGACCCTCTGGAACTCGGCGATGTTCAACGTCAGGACGCTGTGCCCTCCCGTGAGCGCGGTTGCGGCGATGAGCAGGTCGCGCTCCCCGAGGGAGAGTCCGCGACGGCGAAGGTCGACCAGGACATCCGCAGCCACTCTGGCCTCGGCCGCACCGAAGGCACCAATCGGGAACGCCTCGCAGAGATCGCTGGCGAATCGTTCTCGCGCTAAGCGCCGGGCTTCGGTGTCCGCCAGGAGGGCGCCCACCCTCAGTTCCATGAGAACGATGGAGGGGATGAGGCAGTCGTGGGGCAGGGTGTCGAGGCTGACCGAGCCTGGCTCCAACAGGGCGCGCTCGATGGCCACCACGACCGATGTGTCGATTACGGTGCCCACGGCCCCAGGGGTGCGGGCTGGTTGAGCAGGCCGCGCACGAGCTTCAAGTCTTCGAGGAAGTCGTCGTGGTCGAGTGGGGGTGCTTCGTGCCGGAGTTCGAGAAAGCGTGCCCACCCGGATGGGGGCGTGGCACCTGGTTCGAGCCTGCCGACGATTTCCCCGTCGCGTTCGAGTTCAACGGAGTCGCCCCTCTCGAGGGCACGCCTCGCCTCGGGCGGAAGGTCTTCGATGGCGATGCGGACCGTCATAAGCCGAATTGTACGCGATCGACCTCATCCTAGACGCCGGCGTAGCTGTGGAGGCCGCTGACCCAGAGGTTGACGCCGAAGTAGGTGAACATGACGAGCGCCCACATGGCGACGAGCCACCACATGGGGTCGGGGCGCCAGCCGCGGCGGACGCGCTCCGGGACGATCTTGCGGATGCCGGGGGCGCCGGCCACGCTGCCGCTGCCCGCGCGGGCGTGGAAGTAGGCGGCGATGCTGAGCCAGGTAACGAGGGCGGCGGTCTCTTTCGGGTCCCAACCCCAGTAGCGGCCCCAGGCGCTATTGGCCCACCAGGCGCCGAGGGCAATGCCAAGGCCGAGGAGCGGGAACCCGGCCATGACGGCTTTGTGGGCGAGGTCGCCGGCGGCTTCGGCGGAGGGGAGGGCGGCATAGCGGCGGCGGCCTTCCCCACCCTGGAGGAGGTAGACGAAAGCGCCGCAGAAGCTCACGGTGAGGACCGCGTAGGAGAGCATCATCACGCTGACGTGGATCGTGAGGAGCGGGCCGTTCTGGAGGGCTGGGATGAGCGGGACGATGTCGCTGGGGAAGAGCGAGGCGATGACGAGCATGCCGAGGACGATGGGGAGGGCGATGAGGCCGAAGCGGCGGTTGCGGGTATGGGCCTCGAACGCGAGGTAGGCGGCGGCGATGGCGAAGCCGAAGGCGGCCGTGAACTCGTAGAGGTTCGAGAACGGGGCATGCCCCACGGCCGACCAGCGCGTGGCGACCTGGCCCGCCAGGAAGATGACCGTGATGCCGGTGAAGGCCGTGGCCAGGCGCCCGATGCCGGGATTCGCGGTGCCGCTGGGCGTGCTGATGGTGACCGTGCCGGCGGTGGTCTGGGCGCTGACGCGGCGGACGGCAAGAGAGGCGCTGGCGACGTACGCAACGTAGAGGAGGGCGGCGATCGCCGCGGTAGCCATGCCGGACCAGAAGAGGTAGATGGAAAGGTCTGCCACGGTTCGTTCCTTGCGTCACAAATCGTAGCGTGAAAGGCGGGGAGAGTGGAGCGGCGCGAAACGGCGGGTTAAGCGCTACGTGAGGGGCAGCTTCCGGACCCCGTGGCGATCGGGATCCAGAACGAGAACGACCCCGGATTCAAGGTCGACGCGGAAGTGCTGCAGGAGCGCGACGACATCTCCGACCTGTCGGTGAGGCCGGCCGTTGCGAGACCGCAAGAGGATCACGCTGGGTTGATCCATGCTCAGAGCCCGGAGGTTTGCGCCGAAGTCCAGGTCCTTCGTGACGATGACGTAACCGTGGGTACTGTCCATCGGACGATGTCATCGTCATCCGCGGACCAATCCCCCACGGTGGACCAGTGAACCGCCTCGATGCCCTCGTCGACGAGGGGGCCCACCCACTCTCAGGGGACATGTTCATGTCGAGGACGACTTTCATCGCGGGATGGGTAGCTCGGACTCCTGGAGGCGCCAGGCCGCGTAACTCATGCCTGCCACCTCGGGACCTGAGTATAGCGAACGGCTGCCTACTCGATTACCGCCACGGCTTCGATCTCGATGAGGAGGCCCTCGATGGCGAGGGCGGTCACGCCGACCATCGTGCTTGCGGGGGCGTTCGAAGCCGGAAGGTAGCCTGAACGCACCTCGCGGATGACCGGCAGGTCCTCGGCCTTGAGGTTGACCACGTAGGTGTTGAGCTTCACGACATCGGCGAAGGTGGCGCCGGCGGCAGCCAAGCAGGCCTTCACGTTTTCGAGGACCTGGACGGTTTGCGCGCGGAGGTCGCCCTTGCCAACGACGTTGCCGTCTCCGTCGAGGGCGATCTGGCCGGCGACGAAGACCATCTTGCCTGTTGCCGTGACGACGTAGCTGTAACCGCGCGGGGTGGAAAGTTCGGGGACTGCGGGGTAGTTTTTCATCCTGGGAAGTGTGCGGTCAGCTGGCGAACATCGCCAGTGCCTCGGCGATGGCGGCGGCGGCGGTGCGTTCGTGCTGGGCGGCGCGGCGGAGTGCCATGGCCGCCGCCCGGCGCAGGCCGGGGTTATTCACGTTGCCGTGCCCCCCGGTTGGGAAGGGGAAGAGCGTGATGAGCGGGGCCATGACATTCGCCTCTTCGCGGATGGCCTTCCCGGCCGCCGCCAGGGGTGGAGCGAGTTCGGGGATCGATT
>JAHDWR010000279.1 GCA_023382755.1 Dehalococcoidia bacterium | reverse complement strand
GAGTTTACTCAGCGGGTTCTATGACGGCGGTCATACTGCCCTTGCAGCCGGGCATCAGGGGGTCTGCGCCGTAGGCATGGACCTGGTCCTGCTTGAGCCGGACCTCTTCCAGGCCGGCCGTCATGAGGATGGCCTGGCCCTGGCTATCGACGACGCAGGCGATGGCGAAGCCCTTTTCGGGTGCGTACCCGAAGACGCTGCCGAGCATGGCGATCACGTACTGGTAGGTGTGCTCGTTGTCGTCGAGGAGGATGAGGTGATAGGGCGGCTCCCTGGTGGGGTCGGCCGCATCCTCGACGCGCGTGGTTGGGGTCGGGAGTGTCGACATCGAGTGCTCATCCTAGCAAAGGCACCTCCCCGGTGATGCATCGGCGCCGGTGGCGCGCTCAGCCGGGTGGGAAGAGCGCTGCGAGGACTCCCAGCGCAAGCCGCCGGCCGCCGGCGCCGGTGAAGTGGATGCCATCGGCGTAGCGCAGCATCTGGTCGATCCCGGCTTCATCGGGCAGGTACTGGCTGTAGGAGCCATCGGACCAGGAAGTGAGCGACCAGGTATCGACATAGAGCACCCAGGGGCGGAGGGCGGCCTGCTCCTGGAAGACACGGTTGACTGCGGGCACCGTGGCCGCGAGCGAGGCGTTGCCCATGCAGGGCTGGCCGACCCAGACGACCACACGTCCCTCGCGGTACATCAGGTCCATCACGTGGCCGACGCGGGCGGCGTAGTCGTCGTAGGAGGAGACCTGGTTGGCGTCGTTGGCGCCGATCATGAAGACGGCGACATCGGGGTCATAGATGGCCATCTCGGACTGGATGTAGGCCGGCCAGTCGAAGAAGTCATCTCGCCAGAGACCGGAGGAGATCTTGTAATCGGCGCCCCGGACGGGGGTGCCGCCGCGGGCCGTCCACTCGGCGAAGAGGGCATCGGTCATGAAGTAGGAGGTGGAGTCGCCGTCGGACCAGAGGCGAAGGCCCTGGGGGCTCGCGGGGAAGCGGCGGGGCACAGGGGTGGGGGTCGGGACGGGCGTTGGCGTGGGCTCGGGCGTGCCATCGAAGGCGATGCCGGGCACGGGCAAGGAGACGCGGCTGCCGCCGGAACTCGCCAGGGCGACGCTACTCCGGGGATGGGGATCGCGGTGTTCGACCACGCTGACACCCACGGCCAGGATTGCCGCGGAACCGATAACGGCGAGGGAGACGATGTGCGAGCGGTGGGAGAATGCGGCCAACGCGCTCACTGCGGGCCACCGGGCGAGAGCGTGGCCGGCCATGCAGGCGAACCGGTTACCGCTACGACCACCGCCACCACCGAACGCCCTCCGTACACTCGATCGGAATCACGATCACGGTAGCGAGCCCGGCAGATCGGCACAACGGCCCCCGGGCGGGTGAGGGCGCGATTCGCGCGATTGTGTGACTCTTCTCACAATGGGCCGGGCGCGGCCTGACCGCCACGGGAGCCAACTGGAGACCGATGCTCTTCCCGACCATCGACTTCGCCGTTTTCTTCGTCGCGGTGTTCGCGGTCGCCTGGTTGATCCGGCCGTGGCACCTGTGGTGGCGGGTGTTCCTGGTGGGGGCGAGCTGGTTCTTCTACGGCTTCTGGGAGCCGAAGTTCGTGCTGCTGCTGGTGGGATCGACGGCCGCGAACTGGGCGATAGGGTACGACCTGGCGCGCATGCGCGGCCCGGAAGGGTTGGGGCGTGGCGGGAAGTGGTTCCTGGGGTTCGGCGTGGCGGCGAACCTTTCGACGCTGGGGTGGTTCAAGTACTACGGGTTCTTCGCCTCGGAGATGGTGGGCGCGTTCGACCGGGTGGGTATGGACCTTCCGTTGCCGCTGATGGAGATCACGCTGCCGGTGGCGATCTCGTTCTTCACGTTCCATGCCATCAGCTACCTGGTGGACATCGCACGGGGGGACGTGGAGCCGATGGCCCCGCTGGACTTCGCCCTGTACCTCTCGTTCTTCCCGCACCTGGTGGCGGGGCCGATCGTGCGGGTGACGGAGTTCGCGCCGCAGCTGCGGGAGCCGATGCGGCAGCGAGTGATCGACGCGGCGCCGGCTTTCCAGCTGATTTTGTTCGGGCTGTTCAAGAAGGTCGTGATCTCGAGCTACCTGGCGACGGAGATCGCGGACCCGGTGTTCGCATCGCCGGGCACGCACAGCAGCTTCGAGGTGCTGGTGGGGGTCTATGCCTACGCCATCCAGATTTACGCGGACTTCAGCGGGTATACGGACATCGCGATCGGGTGCGCGCTGCTGCTTGGGCTGCGTTTCCCGCAAAACTTCGACGCGCCATACCGGGCGCTTTCGATACAGGACTTCTGGCGGCGGTGGCACATGACGCTCTCGCGCTGGCTGCGGGACTACCTGTACATCCCCCTGGGGGGAAACCGGGGGACGAAGGCGTTTATCTACCGCAACCTGGTGCTGACGATGGTGCTGGGCGGCTTGTGGCATGGGGCCGCGTGGACGTTCATCGTGTGGGGCGCGATCCACGGGTTCGGGCTGGTGATCGAGCGGGAGATACGGGAGCGGACCTCGCTGACGCTGGGGCGGGCCACGGCGGTGGTGCAGTGGGTGGTGACGTTCAATGTGGTCTGCCTGGCGTGGGTGTTCTTCCGTGCGGAGACGTTCGGGACTGCGTGGGAGATTTTGGGGCGGATGTGGACGGCGTGGGGCGAGGCATCGCCGGCGGTGACCCCGGTGATGCTGGCGGTGATCGCCGGGAGCATTCTTGTCCAATTCTTACCGCGGTCTCTCGGGAACCGTGCGCAGGTGGAGTTCTCGCGGCTGGCGCCTGCGGCACAGGCGGCTACGCTGGCCGTGGGGCTGGTGGCCATCGACGTGTTCGGCCCCGAGGGGGTCGCCCCGTTCATCTACTTCCAGTTCTGAGGGTCCCGGAGGGCAGGTGGCGAGAGAGGAACGGCGGTTGGGCAGTGGCGAACGGCTGGGCGCGAAGCCCGGGCGGGTGTTCGGCGTCATCGTGGGCGCGCTGCTAATCGCGGTGTTGCTGAACGCCCCGTGGCTGGAGGATGGCGCGAAGAAGCAGCCCTTCGGGAAAGAACGGGATTTCTGGGTGGCGGTGTGGAAGCCGTTCGCGGCGGTGAGCCGGGCGCTCTACCTGGACCAGCCGCGGAAGTGGGCGGACGAGGCGCTGGGGCGCGAGAGCGGCGGCGACCTGTTCGAGCTGCCCGCGGACGCCGACGGCGACGCAACCAGGACGCCCACCCCTGCGAAGGGGGGAACGGACCAGACCCCGACGCCGCGACCCGAGCGCACGCCGACACCAACCCCCACCCCGACGCCACCGAAGCAGTTGGTCCGGACCCCGGACGCGACCGCGCCGCTGCGGGTGTGGGTCGGCGGCGACTCGATGTCGAAGATCCTGGGCGAAGCGCTGGTGCGGCAGGCATCGGAGACGGGCGTGATGACGCCGGCGCAGGAGTCGCAGCTCTCTTCGGGGCTGACGCGACCGGACTTTTTCGACTGGCCGGGCGAGTTCAACCGGCTGGTGACGAGCGACGCCGCCGACGTGTATGTGGTGATGTTCGGGGCGAACGACTCGCAGGGGATCAAGACGCCTTCGGGGGATATCTACCAGCCGGGCGACGAGGGGTGGGCGGTGGAATACCGGCGCCGCGTGGCGGGTGTGATGGACCTGCTGAAACGCGACGGGCGGATGGTGCTGTGGGTGGGGCAGCCGATCATGCGGAGCGAGGAGTTCTCGACGCGGATGGCCGAGCTGAACGTGATCTACCAGGA
>JAHDWR010000278.1 GCA_023382755.1 Dehalococcoidia bacterium | reverse complement strand
ATGGACTTCCTGATGCACAAGCGCATCGTGAGCGCGGACGAGGCGCTCGGACTCGGGCTGGTGCACGAAGTGGTGGAACAGAGTGAGCTGGCCGGGCGGGCGATGGCGCTCGCGACAGAACTGGCAAACGGCCCGCAGGTGGCGATGCGGCTGCTGAAACGCACCATTTATAACGCCGCCGAGATGACCTGGGCGCACGCGCTCGACGACATCGCAGCCAAGACCGCCATCGGCGACCACCACCCCGATGCCCGCGAGGGCGTGGCTGCCTTCCGCGAACGGCGCGAGCCGCGCTTCAACCAGTGGCTGGAGCAGGGCTGATGTGTTGAGCGCCTGGGTGACCGCCGAACCTGAAGAAGATGCTGTGCTGTCACCCGCTGGCAACCTTAACTGGCCGCTGCCTACCCCATGTGGCCTAATCAGACCATGAGCAACACGCCGGAGCCCCAACGGCGGTTGGAGTGGCCACATGACTGGCGCCCCGCCGTGCCCGGTGATCAGCCGGACCGTGGCGACCCCCAGGGCAACTGGATTTCCGATGACGCGGTCGAGCCCACCCTTTCGCCCGGCGGACCGGCAGCCCCGGTTCTCCTGCGCGACACGCGCCGCTGGGCGCCCCAGCACGGGGTCGCCGGCCGCTCGGAATCGGCACTGCCAGGGGCCTTCTTGCCGCTCGAACCCATGCCCCACGCACTGCCCGGTTTCCGTCCGGCCCCCGAGGAACAGCCGGAGGCACGCGCGGAGAAGATCACCGGACGCCTGCTCGCGCGCGAGATCATCGAGACCGCGTTGCTCGCGATCCTGGTGTTCCTCTCGGTCCGGGCGAGCGTCCAGCACTACCGTGTGGAAGGCCACTCGATGGACCCGACGCTGGAGGACGGCGAGTTCCTGCTCGTGAACTCGCTCCTCTATGCGGAGGTCGACGTGGAGGCGATCGCCAGGTGGGTACCGTTCTGGGACCCCGGCGAGCCGGCACGGCGCCACGTCTTCCACGGCCCCGAACGGGGCGACATCGTCATCCTCCATCACCCCGTTGCAGGCCAGGAGCGGGACCTGGTCAAACGCGTTATCGGCCTCCCGGGCGACAGGCTCCGGATCCGCGACGGGGTGGTCTACATCAACGGCCGGGCGCTCATCGAACCGTACGTGAAGGAGGCCTGGCGGGGAGACCTGCCAGAACTGACCATCGGCGCCGGCATGTACTTCGTGATGGGCGATAACCGCAACAACTCGCAGGATAGCCGCGTGTTCGGTCCGGTCCGCGAGGAGCTGATTGTGGGCAAGGCGATGGCGAGCTGGTGGCCGGCGGGCAAGATGGGCCGCGCGCCGAACGAGGAGCCGCGGTTCGCGCCGGCGCCATAGCGGCGGTCAGTTTGGAAAAAGCGGCGAAAACTCCAAAGTGCGGGCGGCAGATTGGAGGTTGTGCATATCGGTTCACCCGGGTGAGCGATATCGGCTTACCGGCTGAAGATGGCGTTGAGTTCCGGCGCAAGGTACACGCGGCCCCATGGACGGCCGGTGATCTCTTCGAGAATCCCGGCCTCCACCAGTGTGGCCACCGCCTTGTAGGCCGTCTGTGTCGAAACTCCGAGCATGCGCTCTGCCATCTTTGCGTCGACCGCCATGAATTGCAGTACGAGGTCGGCGAGCCGGTGAGCGCTCCGCGGCGCGCGATGTGCATCGAGCCGCCGCCGCCAGTCCGCCCCCAGGTTGATTACATCCCGCGAAAGCGCAACCCCCTCATCGGCCTGCTCGACCACCCCGCGCAGGAAAAAACGGAGCCATTCGCTCCATTCGCTCCCGGTGCTTACCGCATGAAGCCGATCGTAGTATTCGCCGCGGTCGCGCTCGAAGTAGGGGCTCAGATACAGCAGCGGGTGGCTGAGCTGGAGGCGCCATGCGAGGAGGAGCGGGAGGAGAGCGCGCCCAACGCGGCCGTTGCCATCGAGGAATGGGTGAATCGCCTCGAACTGGTAATGCAGCCATGCGGCCTCGACCAGTGCCGGAGTCTGGGGTTTCGCTGCAGCGAGGTAGCCGAACAAGGCATCCAGGCAATCGTGGAGTTCGTCGGGCGGGGGAGGGACGAACCGGGCGTCGGTGTGCTCCCGGGTGTTTCCGATGTGGTTCTGCACGGTCCGGAATTCGCCAGGTGTGGAGAACGCCTCGCCTCGTGCCCCCTGCATGAGTTTGCGGTGCATCTCGAGGACGAGTCCCCGCGTGATGCCCGCTTCAGGCACATGTCTGAGCCCATAGTCCAGGGCCACCACGTAGTTGTGGACGTCCCTCGTATCGGACCAGGCCTCCAGTTCGCCCATTGCCTCGAGCGTCGCCAGTTCGGCGTGCGTGGTGTGCAACCCTTCGATGCGCGAGCTCAGCACCGCCTCGCGCCGCATGTAGGGCTGGACAAGCAGGTCGGGATTGGGGAGGAATTGACCGATGCCGTCGAGTTGGCCCAGCTTGCGGTTCGCTTCGGCCAGGAGAGCCGCGTTCGCGGCGAAAGCGTCGTGCTCGAGTTCCGGAGCCAGCGGCGCAGGCACGAAGGCCCAGTACGGCTTACCAGTCGCCGGTGAGTGGCGTAGGATCACGCGGCCCGATGGCCGGGAAAAGTCCGCTGGCTCCATCTTTTCTCGTTTTCTGGTACAGACTAGAAAAGTCTGGCCGGTTCTTCAGCGAGGCTAGAAAAGCATACGCGAATGCGCCATTACTTTTCTAGTCTCAGCCGTAGATCGAGAAAAGTTTGTCTCAATCTTCAGCCCCACTAGAAAAGTGTAGACAACTTAGCAATTCCCACGGAGGACCCCATGGTAGACATCCGCGACCTCGCAGAACGCATCTGGAATGGCGAGGTCTCCACCCAGGAGGTCCACCCCGTTGGCTGGCGCCAGCCCGAGGGCCAGGAGATCGCCCCCGGCCTCCTCTATTACAAGGGCATCGCCAGCGCCAACACCATCGATACCAGCGACGGGCTGGTCATGCTCGATACCGGCGCCATCAACGACACCCTCCCGCTCCACGCCGAGGTGCGGAAGTGGCGGCCCGAGGCCCCGCTGCGCGCGGCCGTGTTCTCCCACCACCACGTCGACCACATCTTCGGCACCGGGCCGTTCGAACAGGAAGCACAGGCCAGGGGCTGGGGCCGTCCGCTGGTCTACGGCCACGAGGCGCTCGCCTGGCACTTCGACCGCTACAAGCGCAGCCGCGGCTGGAACACCGCCATCAACCGCCGCCAGTTCGCCATCGACCTGCCCCAGTTCCAGTGGCAGGAGCATTACCGCTACGCCGATGTCACCTACAAGGACAGGCTCACGTTCACCTGCGGCGACCTCACCTTCGAGCTGAACCACGCCCGCGGCGAGACCGAGGACGCCACCTGGACCTGGATCCCCGAGCGCAAGCTGCTATCGCCGGGCGACCTCTTCATCTACGCCGTGCCGAACGCGGGCAACCCGCAGAAGGTCCAGCGCTACTCGGGCGAGTGGGCCGCGGCCCTCCGGCGCATGGCCGCGCTCGGGGCCGAGATCATGCTCTCCGGCCACGGGCTGCCCATCTTCGGGGCCGAGCGCATCCGGGTGGCCCTGCTCGATTCGGCCGAACTGCTCGACTCGATCGAATCGCAGGTGCTGGCGCTCATGAACACCGGCTGCACGCTCGACCGGGTCATCCACGAGGTCGAGTTTCCGAAGCACCTGCTCGAAAAGCCCTACCTGCGCCCGGTCTATGACGACCCGCAGGTCCTGGTGCGCAACGTCTGGCGGCTCTACGGCGGC
>JAHDWR010000277.1 GCA_023382755.1 Dehalococcoidia bacterium | reverse complement strand
TAGTGGTAGGCGCGGATGGCTTCGGCCACGGGCGAAAGGCCCTCCTCCCGGCGGAGCCACTCGGGCACGGGGTCGGCAACCTGGTCCGCAAGCGCCTCGACGGCTGCCTTCACGGCGTTCCGGATGGTGCGCTGGCCGAGCCCCTGGGTGGCCGGATAGACCGGTTGGAGACGACCAGCCTCGAATGCGTCGTCATCGGCCGGTTCGTACTCCGGGTTCTCCATCTGGATGCGGCCGCGGTATTCGCGGACACGCCCGGAGAGGACGACGCGCTGGCCCTCCGATAGGGCGCGGGCGACGAAGGGCATGTTCCACCACATGGCCTTGAGCATGCCGGAGCCATCGGTGATGACCGCCTGCGTGCCGCGGACTCGCCGGCCGAAGCGGACCTCGCCGAGGGTGAAGATGGTCCCGACGACAGTCTGGGGCGCGCTCGCGGGGCGGAGCTCGCTGATCTTCCGCAGGTCGGTGAAGTCGTTGAAGCGGCGCGGGAAGAGGAAGACGGCCTCGCCGGCCGTGGCCACGCCAAGGCGGTCGAAGCGCTCAGCGGCGGCTTTCCCGACGCCCGGGAGGCGGTAGACCGGGGATGATGGCGAAAGACCGGAGCCCGGGACATCGTCCGGGTGCGCGGACGGGGTAGCTGAGACTGCGCGAGTAGCTGCCCTCGGCTGAGGGGCCGACCGGGACGGTCGCGGGCGGGATCCGGGCTGCGCATCGCGGGTCGTGGCCGCCGGCGCTTGCTCGCGTCGCAGCGCTGAGAGCGTCCCGGCGACCCAGGACTCGCGACCGGCGGTATCGAGGGAGCGGTAGCCCCCACCCGGCAACGCATGGAGGCGAGCTTCGAGCGCGGTCCCTCGGCGGATGATGCCGTCTTCCACCATCTGGATGAGCATACGGTCCAGGCCGCCGACGACGGCCTGGTTGTCGAAACCCCGGTCGCGTTCGAGTTCGAACACCCGGATGAGGCGGCCAGCCTCGGTGGCCACGGCGCTCACTCCCGCTCCAGGGCGGCGATGCCGAGTGCGTTCGGTCCGGTGTAGACGCCGACGACCGGGCCGAGATAACCGAGCTTCAGATCGGTATGCGGGAGGAGCGGGCGAAGGCGTTCAATGAGGGCGAGCGCGTCGGTGTCGTCGCCGCTGCAGCCGATAAACATCTCTTTCGCGCGGGGCATGTTCGACGCCAGTTCGAACATCCGCTCGACGGCCTTCGAGCGTGTGCGGACGCGCTCGAAGGGCGCCACTTCTCCATCTTCGACGCGGATGATGGGCTTGATGCTGAGGACCGACCCGAGCAGCGAGCGGGCCCGGCCGATGCGGCCGCCTTTCTGAAGGTATTCGAGCGTATCAACCACGACGTGCACGGAGACGCGGTCCATCGCGCGCCGAGCAGCCGCGACCACCTCGGGTACCGAGGCGCCGGCCTGGGCCGTGCGGGCAGCCTCCAAGACGATGAGGCCCAGGCCGAGGCTGACGTTGTACGAGTCGAGCAGGTCGACGTGGACCTCGTGCTTCACCACTTCCCGGGCGACCGAGGCGGCATTGAGCGTGCCCGAGAGCTTAGACGAGACATGGATGGAGACGATTTCAACACCGTCGCCGGCGAGGCCAAGGTAGGCATCCTGGAACAGTTCGACGGAGGGCTGGCTGGTGCGGGGAAGGCCCTTGAAGGAGGCCATCCGGTCGTAGAACTCCGGGCCGGTTATGTCGACGCCATCCAGGAAGCCCTCGTCGCCGAAGAAGACGGAGAGGGGCACCACGGTGATGCCGAAACGTTGGACCTCTTCGGCCGGGAGGTCGCAGGTGGAGTCGGTGACGATGCGGACGGTCATAATTGTTCAGGCGCCTACGCAGGCAAGTATAAACGTAGGCGCGAAAGCACGTAGAATGGGGCGATGGCGCACCTGAAAATCGCCCCTTCGATCCTGACCGCCGACTTTGGACGGCTGGCGGACGAGGTGCGGGCGGCGGAGGCAGGGGGGGCCGACATCCTCCACCTGGACGTGATGGACGGCCGTTTCGTACCGAACATCACGTTCGGGGCGCTGCTCGTGGAGACCTTGCGAAAGGTGACGAGCCTGCCGTTCGACCTCCACCTGATGACGGTGGAGCCGGAGCGGCTGATCGACCAGTTCGCGGATACGGCCGACACGATCAACGTGCACATCGAGGTCTCGCCGCACATCAACCGGACGCTGGACGCGATCCGCAAGCTCGGGAAGCGTGCGGGCGTGTGCATCAACCCGGGGACATCCGTGGCGGCGATCGAGGAGTCGTTGCCTGATGC
Organism: Dehalococcoidia bacterium; assembly: GCA_023382755.1. Lineage (GTDB taxonomy): Bacteria > Chloroflexota > Dehalococcoidia > Tepidiformales > Tepidiformaceae > Amarobacter. The sequence goes on along the minus strand of JAHDWR010000277.1, from coordinate 1,482 downwards.
GGACCAGGTGATGGTGATGACCATCAACCCGGGCTGGGGCGGGCAACAGATGATCCCGCGCCAGTTGGAGAAGGTGGCGCGCATCCGCGCGATGCTCGATGCCGGCGGCTATGGCGCGGAGATCGAGATCGACGGCGGGGTGAAGGTTGGGAACATCGCCGAGTGTGCCCGGGCGGGGGCGAGCGTGGTGGTATGCGGGAGTTCGGTGTACAACGCGCAGAAGAGCGTGGCCGAGAACATCGCCGAGTTGCGGGCCGCGGCGGGGCGGTAACGGGGCTCGTCAGAGAAAGACCATGCCGCCGCCCCGGGCCGGGTCGCTCGCCACGCCGGTCTCGATGGCTTTCCGGGAAACCGCACGTGCGACGTTCTTGAACACGGTGGGATGGAAGACGCTCGGGATGATGTACTCCGGACTCAGCTCGGTCTTCGAGACCGAGTCGGCGATGGCGTAGGCGGCGGCGAGCTTCATCTCCTCGTTGATGTCGCGTGCCCGGACATCGAGGACACCTCGGAAGAGTCCCGGGAAGCAAAGGACGTTGTTGATCTGGTTGGGGAAGTCGGAGCGTCCGGTGGCCATGATGGCGACGTGGGGTGCGGCGAGTTCCGGCCGGATCTCCGGGTCGGGGTTGGCCATGGCGAAGACCATCGGGTCGCGGTTCATCCGCTTAACGTCGTCTACGGTGACGAGGTCAGGCCCAGCGAGGCCGAGAAGAAGGTCCGCCCCTTCGAGAGCGTCACCGATGGTGCCGCGCAGCCCGCCCGGGTTGGTGTGGGCGGCGAACCACTCCTTCATCGGGTTCATGTGTTCCGGGCGGCCCTTGTAGATGATGCCCGAGCGATCGCACCCCACGATGTTCGTCACCCCCGCGGCCATGATCATCTTCGCGCAGGCCACTCCAGCCGCGCCGACGCCGAGCACGACCGCCTTGAGGTCGGCAGGCTCCTTCTTGACGATGCGGAGCGCGTTAAGGAGGGCCGCGAGGACGACGACGGCCGTGCCGTGCTGGTCGTCGTGGAAGACGGGAATGTCCAGCTCCTTCTTGAGGCGTTCTTCGATGTCGAAGCAACGCGGAGCGGAAATGTCCTCGAGGTTGACGCCGCCGAACCCGGGGGCGATCGCCTTGACGATGGCGACGATCTCGTCGGGGTCTTTCGTGTCGAGGCAGATGGGCCAGGCATCGACGCCACCGAACGCCTTGAAGAGCATCGACTTGCCTTCCATGACGGGCATGGCGGCCGCGGGGCCAATGTCGCCCAGGCCGAGGACCGCGGTGCCATCGGTGACGACGGCGACGCTGTTGCCCTTGGTCGTCAGCGAATACGCGGCTGCCGGGTCCTTTTCGATGGCGAGACAGACACGGGCGACGCCGGGGGTGTAGACGGTCGAGAGGTCGCGGAGGGTGCCAACGGGGACCTTGTTGCGGACCTCAATCTTGCCGCCCCGGTGGCTGCGGAAGACGCGGTCGGTGGCGCTCTTGATGG
>JAHDWR010000276.1 GCA_023382755.1 Dehalococcoidia bacterium | reverse complement strand
TTGGCAAGGTTGAGAAGGCGAAGGTCTACGCACAGGAGCGCCACCGGATGCAGGTTGATGACCTTCACGTTGCGTTCCACGGGGAAAACAGCGACCACGACGTATCGCTGCACGACGGGAAGTGGTCGTGTACGTGCGACTTCTTCACGGCCTGGAGCGTCTGCAGCCACACGATGGCCCTCGAACGTGTGCTCGAAGGCATGGTCCCCCACCAGGAGATGGCCGGGGTTTCGTAGGAATCCTGCGACGGCGACGGCGGGGCCTGACGGTGCCGCCGTCGGCCGGCGCTAGTGCGCGGGCCCTGGGCCGTCGCGTTCACTGAGAAATCGTGCCCACGCTTCATCGCGTTTGCGCGCGCCCCTGCGGTAGCCCACCTGGGCGAAGAGGAGCGGGCCGAAGAACTGGGCAAGGAAGTAGCCGCCGAGCAGGAGTTCGGCGAAGGCGAACGCGGGGTGGCCAAGGAGGCCGGGGCCCCACGTCACCATCCAGACAAAGACCAGGGAGGCGATGATCATGCCGGTGAAGGCGCCGGAGTGGACCCAGCGCGCCTCCGTGGATTGCTTGAGCTTATAGGCGCGGAGGACGGGCTGGGGGATCTCGTGGACGGTTTCGCGTTCGCTCGTGAGGGTGCCGCAGAAGGGGCAGCGGGTATCGTCGTTGCGGAGACGGGCGTAGCAAAAGCCGCAGAAGCGGCCAGCGGCGGGGACGCGGCGGTCGAGCCGTTCCTCCATCTTCTCCTGGAGGCGGTCGAGGTAGGGGTAGGGGGTGACGTACCCGGCAATCCCTTCGACCTTCGGCGCACCGGCTGCGGGTTCGCTACTCACGTTCCTAGCGAACCATCGCCCGGGGTGAGTGGCAAGTGCGCTGGAGCGGGAACCCCAGACCGGTGGGCGGTGTAGTACGGCTATGAAGCTGTTGCTGGTTCTCGCTGGAGTTGTCGTGGCTGGTGGGGTGTTCCTCACGGGCGGGTTGCTGGTCCAATCCGGGGATGCCCGCGACGCGGAGGGCGTACAGACACCGGGCGTCCGCGGCGGGGCGATGGCGCCGGCTGCCGACCTTCAGCATGCCCGGTGGGAGTTCCTGCGGCGGCCGCTGGTGGTGCCTCGCGATTTAGCGGGCGGGGCGTGCCCGGCGGGCGCGGGTTCGCTTCCCGGGACGGGACTCGAACACTGGACCGGGGGCGAGCACGTGTACCTGGCCTCGGGAGCCGACGGGCGCATGACGTACGTGACGCGCGCGGGCGACTGGGCGGTGATTGGCGGGCAGAAGACGGCATTCCTTGCAGCGCCGGGGGTGGCGGGCGAGGCGCTGGTGCGAGGGGTCTCGACGAGCGGCGGCCACCCGGTGCGGTTCGGGGATGGGCCGGCGCCGGCGGAGGAGATGCGGCTCGGCCTGGAGGCGACGGAGTGGGCGGAGGGGCTCCCGGAGGGGTCGCGGTTGTACGTCACGTACATCCGGTTTGAGGCGCCGGGGTGTTACGTGATCCAGGTGGACGGGGTGGAGTTCCAGGACGTGATCGTGATCGAGGTGGCGGAGGGGCAATAGGGTCGGGGGCCGTGGTCGGTGGTGCGGGGCCGGGCGAGGCGGATGGGGTTGCGGGAGTGGGGGGGGCGTTTTGCCATCCGCCCCTACGCGGTGGGGGGCCCGTGGGTGGGGTTGCCGGGGCGGTAGGCGTCTACGAGTGAAGGCGGGCAAAGAGCGACCGGAGGTCCACTTCGAAGCCGTCAAGAACGGGGGCGGCGCTGAGCGTGGCCGGTGGCGCAACGTCGCGGCCTGGTGCGCCGGGCATCCAGACGCTCACGCGTTCGATGTCGGGATCGACGAGCCAGAGCAGGCGCACCCCAGCATCCATGTAGTGCGAGATCTGCTGGGTAGTCCGTCCGGACTGGTCATCGGGCGAGAGGACTTCGATGACGAAATCCGGCATCACTTCGATCGGCTCGTTGCCCATTGCGCCGGCGGATTTGCCTCTCCGGGCACGGAGCGTCACGGAGATGTCGGGGAGGAAAGTCCATTCCTCATCGCGGCGGAGGTGGCGAAGCTCAGTGTCGACGTCGATGTCGTTGCGGTCGCGCAGGAACGACATGAGCATGTAGATGAGTTCCGTCACCATCTTGCTCTGTTTGGGGCCTGGCATGGCCTTTTGCACCACCTCTCCGTCGATGAGCTCAAGCGGTGGCTCGGCCTCTGGCATCGCGAGAAACTCTGCAAGAGCGAGACGTGTCTTCGTCGCCATGTGTGCCGTGTACCAGCCCACGTGGGCGGCTATTCCTGGAGGAAGTCGCGGATGGCGGCGCTGAAGGCTTCGGGCTGGTGGAGGGGGACCTGGTGGCCGGCATCGGGGATCTCGACCAGGCGGGCGTTGGGGAGGCGTTCGACCATCTGTTCGGCGATCTCGCGGGAGAGGACTTTGCTCTTTCCGGCGCGGATGACGAGGGTGGGGCAGGTGATGTGTTCGAGGCTCTCCCAGAGGTACGGGATCTCGGCGATGGCGCCGCGGCCGGTGGCCTGGTGGATGGATGGATCGAAGCGGAAGACAAGGTTGCCGGTGGCGTCATCGAGGACGAGCGAGGCGGCCATCTGGCGCTCGAGGAACTCGCGGGGACGGCCCGGGTAGAGGCCGGCGTAGTACTCGATGGCTTCGACGTCGGTGGCGAAGCCGGGCGCTTTCTGGGCGTCGCCAGTGGTGCGGCGGATGCCGCGGGCGCCCTGGTCGGCCATCTGGGGGCCCATGTCGGCGAGGACGAGGTGCTTGAGCCGGTGGCTGTGATCGCGAGCATAGGACATGGCGACGCGGCTGCCGATGCTGTGGGCGACGAGGTCGAAGGCTTCGAAGTCCATCTCTTCGACGAAGCCTCGGAGGTCCATGGCGAAGGCCCAGACGAGGTAGCCGCCGGGGGCGTGTTCGCTTTCGCCGTGGCCGCGCAGGTCGGGGGCATAGACGGACCACCGGTCGATGAAGCGCTCGGCGATGTGCTCCCAGTAGCGGGCGTTGTTCATGAGGCCGTGGAGGAAGACGACGGGGTCGTTGGAGACGTCGCCCCAGCGGATGTAGTGGTGACGGAGCCCGTGGATCGTGAGGTAGCCGTGTTCGCCGGTCATCATGCAGTCGTGTTCCTCGCCGGGCCCATTTTCAGGGGGAGGTTGGCGGTTGTCGAACCGGGGAGTGGAGGCAAAGGAAGAGGCTCGCTGAGGGGGTCAGCGAGCCTCGGAATGCGGTGCGGGGGAGGCTGCCTCAGGAGCTTGTGACAGCAGCGGGGACGCCGCGGGTGAGCGCCGAGAGTTCCTGGAGGACGTCGAACTGCTCGAGGCGGAAATCCGAGAAGGCGGGGTTGCTCACGATGGAGGCGACGATCGGACCCGCCGCGTAGCCATCGAGGCTGGCCTGGTCGCGGAACGTGTAGATGCCGCCAAAGTAGTCGCCGTCGTGGATCCAGGTCTTGGAGAGGAGTCCGGGGACGTTGGCGATATCCACCGCCACCTGGCGCCATGGGGCTTCGAGGTCGCTGAAGGGGAGGGTGGACTTGAATCGGACACTGAGTATTCGCATGGGGATTCTCCTTTCCTGAGGTGAACTTTGGGGGTCTGGCCGGCGGGGTGCGGCCCCGCCGGCGATGATTGGGCGCGAGGACCGGACTATCGGTCCCGCGGGGCGCGCCTGCCGGCTGAGAGCACGAGCGCGGAGGCACCGAGGAGCATGATGGCGAGGCCGGCGGCGGGGATGGCTGCGGTGGCGCCGCCTTGGGCGGGGGCGGGGGCGTTGCCGGTGTTGGGCGGGGCGGGGGCGGTGA
>JAHDWR010000275.1:2600-3808 GCA_023382755.1 Dehalococcoidia bacterium | reverse complement strand
CCCACGACCGCACAACTGAGGACCTTCGCGAGCACGGGGCGATTCTGGGGCGGTATGGGGAGGGGGTCAACCGGGTGAGCTACGAGATCCGAGTTGCGAGATTCGAGTTGCGGCCACGAGGTTGGACCTGGGGGAAGCGCTACGCCACGCCGGTGAACTCTTCGATCGCCCGTACGAACTCGGGGGCGCCCGGGTCGTCGTACAGGAGCCAGTGGTTATCGCCGTCCAGGGTGCGGAAGATGGCGCCAGGGATCAGCGATGCGAGCCTCCGCGCCCGGGACATGGGGACCAGCCGGTCGCCGATGCGCTGGAGGACAAGAGTAGGGGCTCTGACGTTCCGGGCCGCTTCGTCCAGGCCGACCGGGAACGTCCACTTCGAGTACTCGTAGGCTCGTTCGGGCGTGGTGGAGACGCGCTGCATCTCTGTGAAGTATTCGATGTCCGCGGGCGAGGCGTTCATACCCAGGAAGAGGTGGGTGAAGAGCACGCGATACGCCGGCGTGTCGGTCCCCCAGCCCTGGCGGACGATCTCCATGCGAAGCCGCGCCTGGGCTTCCCACTGCTCGCGCTCGCCGGGGTCGGGGGGCTCGGGCCCGCCGCCGTAGGCGATAAGCCGCTCGACACGTTCGGGGTGGCGAGCCGCGTAGTGCACGGCGTCCTGGACGCCGCGAGACATTCCGAGAAGCGTCACTTTCTCGGCGCCGAGAGCATCAATGACGGCTTCTATGTCGCGTAGGCGGGCGTCCTGGGAGAACTCTGTGGCCGGGTCTGAGAGTCCCATTCCGCGGCCGTCATAGCGGACCAGCCGGTGCCTTTCGGAGAGTCGCTCCCACAGTCGCCGGGCCGTCGCCCACTTCCACTCGACTTCGAGGTGGGTGAACCACCCCAGCACCCTGACCAGGGGAGGGCCGGAGCCAGTTTCGGCATAGGCGATGCTGAGCCCATCGCTGGTGGTGGCGTAACGGATCGACGGCATGACCACCGGTGGTCCTGCTTCGGCGGCCGAGACGGGTTGCGGAGCCGCCGTTGCCTCATCCGCGCCAACGACCTCGCCGACGAAGCGGAACCCGCGGCCGTGGATTGTTCGGATGAGCCGCTGATCTCGCCCGTTATCGCCGATGGCCTTGCGCGCGGCCATGATGCGGCTGCTGAGCACGCTGTCGGTCACGAAACGTTCGGGCCAGACGCGGTCGAGAATCTCGTCTTTG
>JAHDWR010000275.1:0-2590 GCA_023382755.1 Dehalococcoidia bacterium | reverse complement strand
CGCGGTTCGCAACCAGGAAGGCGAGGACATCGAACACCTGGGGCTCCATCGGCTGAGGGACCCCGTCCTTTCGAAGTTCGAAGCGGGCGGTGTCGAGCTCGCAGCTGTCGAAGCGATAGAGCATGGCGCGGTGCAGGGTACCACCGACGACCCTGACCATGGGTGACTCCGCCGGCAGACGGTCGTCGCCTCCTGAGCGGTTGGGGAAAGTGGCAAATGGCACTCAAGGGCCGTAGCGTTTTCGGGCCGAGCACCGCATGCTCCGCCGTGCATGCAACGTGAGCCTTACGACCTGGGCCGGAGCCATCCACGGGTCGCCTTAATCACGGGAGGCAGCCGCGAGGGCCACAACGCGATCAACGACTACACAGCGCACCTTTGCAGTGGCTTGCGAGAGCGGGGCCTGCCGGCCGTGCACCTTCAGCACCAGGACTGGGGAATTCGCGGACTCCGCGCGCTCTTTCGCGAACTCGATCGGGTTCAGCCGGACCTCGTGCATGTCCAACACCCCCAGTCGGTCTACGGGATGTCTCTTGCACCGCAACTGCTGACACTCATCAGGCCCGGGGTAGCGACCCTACACGAGGCCAGCCGGTACGGCCCGGTTCTTGGGCGCGCCCGCCTCCTGCCCTTCCTTCTGCGTTCACGCCGGGTGGTAGTCACTTCGGAGTTCGAACGGCACTACGTCGTCCGGTTCGCCTGGTGGGTAAGGAACCGCATCGTAGTGATCCCTCTCGCCAGCAATATCCCCGTTCGGCCCGGGACGCCGGGGCCGCGAGCCCAGAGACTGGTCTACTTCGGCCACCTGCGGCCCGACAAAGGGCTCGAAACCTTTCTCCGTGTGGCAACCGCAATGGCCGAAGCAACGCCCGGCCTCGAGTGCCTCGTGATTGGCAGTCCCGTCTTCAACAGCACCGAATACGCCCGTCAACTCCAGGCGGACTATGCGGCCACCCCCATACGTTGGGTCACCGGTCTCGGTGCGGAGGCCGTGGGTGACGAGCTGCGGCGGGCACGCGTGGCCTACCTGCCATTTCCCGACGGCGCTTCGGAGCGAAGAGGTTCGCTCCTTGCGAGCCTTGGCTGCGGCCTGCCCACTGTGACAACCGCTGGTCGACACACGACGCAGGCAATCCGGTCGAGCGTGGAGATTGCCGCCAACGCCGACGAGGCCATCGCAACGATCAGGCGCCTGCTGGCGGACGAGATTCACTGGGCTGCGATGTCGGAACGCGGCCGCGCGTACTCCGAACAGTACACCTGGGACGAGGTGGTTCGAAAGCACATCGCCCTCTACGACCAGATTTGGACGCATGATTCCAGCCGGGTGGGTCGTCGAAGATAAGAGGCGTGAACCGGAAACGAGCGAAGCTCTCGCTTTTCCGACGGCTTCGCAGACCCAGGTGCGCACTGAGCCGTAAGCCCGAGCACTACTCCTCTTTCGCAGGAGTCGTTCCCATGAACCGTCCAAGAGTCTCAGGATTCATCCATGCCCAGGGGGCGTTAGCCGTCTCTTTCACCCAGCGGTCGAACTCATTCGAGGCGCCGGCGGTCATCTCGCCGAGCTTCACGTTCGCGGTGGTGAGCCTGGCGGCCGCGGCGAACAGCTCGCCCCAGCAGGCGAGTACCTCGGCGTACTGGCGGCCGAACTCCAGGGCGCCTTCCGAAGGACCGAAGAATCCGCGCGATCGGGCCACGGGAGCCTCCATGGGTGGGGTTCCGGCGAGTATAGCCCGTCAGCAAACGCGACAAACAATGACGAGTTTAGAACAGATGTGTTGACATGCGAACGCATGTGCGAGTAGTGTTCACGCACTACGAACGGATGTGCTAGTCATGGTCAACCCGGTGCTCACCATCATCTTCGACCTTTTCCTCATCGGCGGTGCGCTGGCGCTGATCTCGGCGATGGCGACCGAGTACCTGGTGAGCCGCGAGCCACACGTCGGGTCGACGCGCGCGGCGCGCGTGCCGCGACAGCGGCCCGCACATCGACGGCGGGCCGAGACGCTCGAAATCCGGGTCGTTCGGCGGAAGGCGGCCTGAGTCAGTTGGCGCGGCGGAGCGGGGCTGGTTCGCTCCCGTGGGCCCGCCGGCGGTCCTGGTTGCGCTCGACCGATCGCACGCCGCGGATGATCTCGATGCGGGAAAGCAGGCGCGAGAGCTGCTCGACGCCGCTCGTCTCGAGGGTCGCTAGGATGCTCACCGAGCCGTCCCCGTTTTCGTTGGTGCGCACCCCGACCATGTTGACCTTGTCTTCGGTGACCACGGTGGTGATATCGCGAAGGAGACCAACACGGTCCCATGCCTCGATGCGGACGGAGACGGGGTAGAGCTTGGTGACGGTGCCCCATTCGACCTCGACGATCCGCTCGTGCTCTTCTTCGTTGAGGATGTTGTGGCAATCGGCGCGGTGGACGGTGACGCCCCGGGTGCGGGTGACGTAGCCGACGATCTGGTCGCCGGGGACGGGGTTACAGCAGCGGGCCATGGTGGTCAGCAGGTTGCCGACGCCGAGGACACGCATGCCTGGGCCGCCCAGCTTGGCGGGCGCTTCTTTCTGGGGGAGCGCGGGCGGCGGCTCATCGGC
>JAHDWR010000274.1:2356-3910 GCA_023382755.1 Dehalococcoidia bacterium | reverse complement strand
ACGCGTCCTGCCGCGCGAAATCGAAGTCCAGCACGCCGGTCAGTTGCCCGTCCTTGAACAGCAGGTTTCGCGGCGAGAAGTCCCCGTGGATCGGGTGGTCGGCCAGGTCCGGGTAGTGCAGCCGCGCGAGCTCGCGCAGGTTCCGGTATCGCTGTCTCCGGATACTTCCAGCGAGGTCCGAGTACTCCCGCCCGAATGCCGCGAGCAACGAGTTGAACGACCCCGCCCCGGCCGGTTCCACCATCACATCCAATTCCCATGTCTTTCCAAACCCCGGCCGCTGGCCACTCACGTCAAAGCCCGCAAGGTCTTTGTGGAGCCGGGCAAGGAGGCGGCCCATGATGTGACGCGATGCCGGCGTGTCTCCGGCCGTGGCCTCACCTTCCAGGAAACGGTGACACGTCCACACGCCGCTGCCGTGCTCAACCGCGGCACCGCCCCCGCCATGTGGTTCGGCTACGGGAGCAGGCCACCCCTTCGTCGCCGCGAACGCCATCAACTGTTGTTCCCACGCGATGGATGGGAGCCCCCGTGGAACGCCGTACTGCCGCACCACGGCTGTGCGGCCCTCCGCCTCCACCCGCCAGTGCCGGTTCACGTTCCCATCGGCGAACATCCGCTGACTTGCGCCTGCAAGCCCGAACGCGCAGAGGACTTCCTCGGGGACTGATTCGCCAATCTCTTGCGACACACCGACACCTTCGCTCCCACCGCCGAAAAAGGAAAGCGTCGCAGCCGAAGGAGACGCGCACTCTTAGCTCGCGGGTCTCAGCGCAACTTCGAGACTCGGATCCGCACCGACCACGCTCGATGCTTCGACGACCTCGATCCCGATTATCTTCCCGTCGCGGTCGAAATCGACATGCACGCCCGGGGCCACGGTTTCGGTACGGGCTGCCCTCTTGCCTTCTGGCGCCAGGAGCAAGTAGAGGAGGTCTCGCTTGGCGTCGTATTCGACTTTCATCAGTCCTCCCGCGGGAAATTGGACCCGTACCGCACTTCCGATTCGGAGATACCACGCGTGATCAGGCGTTTCCGGATGTGCTCGTGGAAGTCCAGCGCGTCGTAGGGGCCAGCCATGCTTGCGAACCCTACACGGGAAATGCGCCCAGCAAAAAGCCCCCTCCCCACCGGATGACGGGGAGGGGGCCTGGAGCGTGCGAGACCCTATTTTTGGACGATGTTAATCGTGCACGACGAGCCCAACCCGATGACGTGCGCGAGTCCAACCTTGGAGCCTTCGACCTGGCGCCCACCAGCCTGGCCGCGCAGGTGGAACACGATCTCGGCGATGTTGGCGACGCCGGTCGCGCCGAGCGGATGGCCCTTCGAAAGGAGGCCGCCGCTGGCGTTCACGACCGCCGTGGTCTTCGGCTGGTAGGTCTTGTCCTGGAGCGGCGCGATGTCTTCCTGGTACTTCGTCGGGATCCTGTTCCCGATCCAGGGAGCACCGCTCGCCACGTGCTTGCCGGCTTCGCCGTCGCCGCAAAGCCCCAGGTTCTCGTAGTGCAACAGCTCCGCCGTGGCGAAGCAGTCGTGCAGTTCGACCTGGCT
>JAHDWR010000274.1:0-2256 GCA_023382755.1 Dehalococcoidia bacterium | reverse complement strand
CGCGAGTTCATCACTTCGTCCAGCGGCGATTCCTTCTGGTACTGGGCCAGCGGGTTTTCTGTGCTGTGGAAGTGGTTCTTCACGCTCGCCAGGGCGAAGTGCTCCTGCCTGGTGCCGTATTGCCGCGCATGCTCCATGCCGGCCATGCCGAACACAGCCGGCATCATGTACGAGCCAACCCGGCCTTCGAGGCTGGTCGCCGGGTCGCCGCGCGACCCCAGGAGGCCCTGCTTGCCCATCTGCTCGGTGCCAACGGCCATGGCGATGTCGTACGCGCCCGAGGCGATCGCGAAGTACGCCTCGCGGAATGCCGTCGAACCTGTCGCGCAGGCATTGGCCACGTTGACCACCGGGATGCCAGTCTGGCCCATCTGCTGCAGGATGCGCTGCCCCGAACCAGACGTGGAGTACAGGTTGCCGCTGTACAGCGCCTCGATCTGGTTCATCTGCACGCCTGCGTCCTTCAGGGCCTCAAGGCTTGCCTGGGCGCCGAGCTGGGCGAAGTCCCGGTCCGCATACCGCCCGAACTTGATCATCGAAACGCCAATGATGGCTACTTCTCGCACTGGCTTCCTCCTTCGTGCGAATCACACCCCCTGTTCGTTTTGGGGGCGGGGAATGCTGTCAGGCCGGCGTGAACCGGTAGGCAACATACGAGTTGCCTTCGTTGTCCTCCGAGACCTTCTCCGTGAACATCTTCACGCGCATCCCGAATTGCAGGTTCTCAGGCTTTGGCTCGATCCCGACGATGTTTGTATTGATGCTGCCGCCGCCATCCAGGTCGACGATCGCGGCGATGTAGGGCGCCTTCACGTAGGGCGTGGCCTGGTGGATGATCGTGAAAACGTGGAGTTCGCCGGTCGAGGCCAGCTTCACCGTGTCGAATGGGCCCGGGCTGCTGCATTTCGCGCAGAAAAGCCGTGGGCCGACATACTTGGTCCCGCAGTTCTTGCAGACGGACCCGTTCAGGTAATCCTCTTCCCGTGTGGCCCCAAGGGTCAGGTGTGGGACGAGTGGGCGCAGTTCGGGCGCCACCGCGGTCGCTTCAGCCAAGCGAAACCCCCTTTCAGAGTGGCAAGTCCCTCGGCCGGGAGCATGGAAACCGGCCCCGGGCCGGGGCGATGCCCGGGTATTGTTCGCCCCACGCGAAAGGCTGTCAACGAAGCCCGTGCAACCTCCCCGTAAACCTCCAGCCCGCCTTAGCCCAGGGCCGCGGCCACTTGCTCCGCGACCGTCTCCAGTGGCTCCATCCCGCGGTACGCGCCCGCGATCGTGCCGTCCGTCGCAATGACCGCCACGCCCAACTCCGAACCCACGTCGCCGAGCCCAAGCTTTCCAGGCACCTCGCCGTTCCAGTCGGGGCACATCACCACGTACTGCGCCGGGTCCTGGCCGGGTTGCAGCCCGGCAGCGACCTCGTCGTACCGCTTCGAAAGCGCGCTCTCGCCCATTTTCCGCATCAGCCGGGGCACCTGGCGCAGGTCCACCACGCTCGCGATGACCACCTTCGCCGGGTCCGGGTAGCGTTCGCGCAGCGCCGCCCGGAGTGGGTTCACCGCCTCGGTGGTCGCCTGCGTGGGCATCACCAGCACCAGCACCGCACCGGGCTTGCGCAGGTTCACCTGCCTGTTCGAGACCACCGACTTCAGCGTGATGTCGGGTGCCGGCTTGCGCTCACTCATGGGTACGCCTCGGGTTCGAAGCCGAACAGGCTTCGGAAAGTGCGGCCATCGTCGCTTTCGGGTGCCGTGCCGTCAACGACAGCGCGAGCGCCAGCGTCATTTCGCCGGGAACGGCTCTCCCACGAACCAGATCAGCTCGCTCTCGCATTCCGGCGCGGGCGGCACCAGCCACTGCGTCGAGGCTGCGCTCTTCCTGACCGCCGAGCCGCCGACCTGCACCACCTCTCCCACGCGCAGCTCGCGGCCCGCGTAGCTGACCGTCTCGCTCTTCCCGTCCCAGCCCGTGCCGATGCCGAACGCGAGCAGCAACGGCCCGCCGGCTGGCGCTGGCGAATAGCCGGCCGGGTCCACGATGTAGAGGCATCGGCCCTGGAGTGCCAGGGTCCCCACCAGGAGCGCATCGTCTCCGTTCCACGCGCCGGCGTAGATGGCCAGTGGCCCGGTTCGGCCCCCGACAGTCTGCAGGCATGCCCCCGACCTCAGGAAGAGCTCCTCGGACGCGCGAAAACACAGGTCCACCAGGACGGCGTGTGCCTCCTTGCCGGCGGGCAGCGCGGCCGGGTAACGGGCGGCC
>JAHDWR010000273.1 GCA_023382755.1 Dehalococcoidia bacterium | reverse complement strand
CGGCCGGGGAACACCTCGTCCCGGCGGAAGAGCGCGAACGGCTCCGCAACTGGCTGCGCTGGCTCGAAGGCTATCCGCCCCTCGGTTTCCGCACCTTCAACGACCACGAGACCGCCGAAGCCCACCTGGCGCCGGTCAGTCCGGCCGCGGCACGCTACCTCTTCGCCCCAATGTTCGAGGGCCTGTTCGCGCCGCTGGCCGAGCAGTCGGCGGAGTTCCTGCGCTCGTGGATAGCCGCCAGCCGAGTCCAGTACTTCCAGGTGCACGAGGGCATGGACGCACCGTGGAAGCGAGTCGCCAGCCACCTGGACGTGCGCCTCAACGCGCGGGTGGAGATGATCCGGCAGGGCGGCACCCGCATGGAAGTCGTCGCCAACAGCATGGGTACCGAATTCGACGGCATCGTCGCCGCGGTACCCCCGCCGATGGGCAAGCGCTTCGTGACGCGGGCGATCGAGCCGCGTTGGGTCGCTCAACTCGATTACGAGCAGGTCCGCTACTCCGGCCAGTGCAGGCTCTACCTGGCAATGCCGGGCGAGGCACCCGCGCGTGTCCACCGGCGGCCCCTGCCCATGGGGCTGATCGCCAGCGTGGAGTGGCAATCGGGCGGCCAGGGAGCCTGGGGGAAGTGCCCCGACGGCTGGCAGTGGGCCCTGATCTGCGGCAACGAAGCCCATAACAGGCACCTGGCGAACCTCCCCGATGATGAGGTCGCCGGCCACCTCTGGACCGAGGCCGCAAAACTCGCGCCAGGGTTGCCAGCGCTGAAGTCGTGGAATGTCCGCCACGTCATCCGCTGGGAGCATGCGGTGCCGGTGATGGCGCCGGGCCACTTCACCCGGATGGCCGCCTACCAGCGGCGTCCGCCGCTGGTATTCGCGGGCGATTGGACGCACCAGGCGTGTATCGAAGGCGCCGTGCGTTCGGGCGAGGCCGCCGCCGAAGCCTTCGGGCCAGGGTAGCCGCCCGGAGAGCCCCCTGAACGTGTAGAATCCGCCCGCAATATCCGGAGGCTCTTCCCATGCGATTCCAGGACACACCCGATCTGGCGACGTGGCGCACCCAGGTGCGCTCGTTCGTCGATACAAACTGGCGGGCGAACGCCAAACCGAACGAAGACGAGGACTCGATGGAGGGACCGACCGACGAGTCCCGTACGAAGGTCTGGCTCGATAAGCTCGCCGAGAACGGCTGGCTTGCGCCGGCATGGCCGAAGCAGTACGGCGGTGCCGACATGTCTGTCCTGGAGCAGTTCGTGCTCAACCAGGAGTTGCACGAAGCCGGCGCGCCGACCAGCCGCCAGATGCTCAACCTGGTTGGCCCCACGATCATGCTCCACGGCACCGACGAGCAGAAGGCCGAACACCTGCCGCCCATGCTCCGCGGCGAAGTCGCCTGGTGCCAGGGTTTCAGCGAGCCGGGCTCGGGGAGCGACCTCGCCTCGCTCCAGACGCGGGCGACCCGGGATGGCGATGATTATGTCGTGAACGGTCAGAAGATCTGGACCTCCGGCGCTCATCGTGCCGACTGGATCTTCATGATGGCCCGCACCGACCCCGATGCGCCGAAACACCGCGGCATCAGCTACCTGCTGGTGAACATGAAGCAGCCGGGCATCACCGTCCGGCCGCTCATCAACATGGCGAATGGCCACGTCTTCAACGAAGTCTTCTTCGAGGACGTGCGCGTGCCGGTCCGCAACCGCATTGGTGAGGAGAACCGCGGCTGGTACGTGGGTACCACGACGCTCGACTTCGAGCGTTCGAACATCGCCCGCGCAATCGCCGCCCGCACGAACGTCGAGAAGCTGGCGAAGTACTCCAAATCGCGAGATGCGGCCGGTCAGCCCATCACCCGTTCGTACAAGCTGGAAATCGCCGACCGCGCGATCGAAACGGCCATCTGCGAACTGCTCTCGTTCGTGGTCATTTCCATCCAGGCCCGCGGTGGCGTCCCGAACATGGAGGCGAGCATGTGCAAGATGTACGGCTCCGAGCTTTCGCAGCGCATCGCGCTCACGAAGATGCACGTGACCGGCATGAAGGGCCAATACCGCCGGTCGGATGGACTGGAGCAGGCGCTAGGCGCGAGCTCGGCCATGGAGTACTTGCAGGTGGTCCCGGCGACCATCGCCGCGGGCACCAGCGAGATCCAGCGGAACATCATCGCCACGCGAGGCCTCGGCCTGCCGCGCGGTTAGCAGGCGCGCCCATTTCGAGTGCCCCTCCGCGCCCGCCCGCGGGGAGGGGCATTCGCATTCCAGGGAGACCGAACCGATGCCCGACGCGAACAACCTCGAACTGCTGGAAGACCTCATGGCCCGTCAGCGGGCGATTCGCAGGTTCACGACGGAACCTGTGGATGACGCGCTGGTGGCGCGCATCCTCCGCGCAGCCTCGCGCGCGCCGAGCGCCCGGAACGTCCAGCCCTGGCGCTTCATCGTCATCCGCGACCGGGAAACGAAACGCCAGCTCGGGGCGATCTTCGATGACCTGGGAGCCCGGCTGTACGGCCAGGGCGCCCCGGACCGCACACCGTGGGAGGAGGTGCCGGTGCTCATCGCCGTCTGCTCCGAATACGCCTTCGGCGAGGGCGAGGCCGCGATGGCGGCACTCGGGGCGTCGATCTACCCGGCGGTGCAGAACCTCCTGCTGGCAGCACAGGCGGCCGGCCTGGGCGCCGTGCTGACCACACGATGGAAGTCGAGGGAACCGCAGCTCCGGCCGCTGCTCGGACTGCCGGAAACCATGGCGGTGCATGCCATCATCCCCCTGGGCTGGCCGGACCGCGCCTACGGGAAGAACCGCCGCCGACTGGTGCGCGAGGTTACCTATCGGGAACGCTTCGGCGAGCCGTGGTGACGCTCAGCCCCCGCCGATCGCCGGGACGATCGTGATCTCGGTGCCCGGACTCACCGCATCGTGCAGGGCGAGCGGCCCGACCTCGCCATTGACCGCGAAGGCGAGTTCGGGCCGCAGCCGGCCCTCTTCCACCACACGCCCGTAGAAGCCCGGGCAGCGCACGTCGAGCGCGCGGAGCAACTCACCGATGGTGCCGCCGTCGACTTCCAGCTGCGGCGACCCCCCGCACAGGTGGCGGAGGGTCGCCGGGATGATGACCAGCGCCACTACGACAGCCCGTTCAGCTCCTCGACCAGGCGTCGTGGAGACATCGGGAGGTCGGTGAAGCGGTGTCCGGTGGCGTCGGCGATGGCATTCGCGATGGCGGCGAGCGGGGGCACGATCGGCACCTCGCCCACGCCCCGGACGCCATACGGGTGACCCGGGTTCGGCACCTCGACCAGGATCGTGTCGATGTTCGGCACGTCGAGGGTGGTCGGCATGCGGTAGTCGAGGAAGCTCGCGTTCGCCAGCCGGCCTGTCTCGTCGTAGAAGTACTCTTCGTTGAGCGCCCAGCCGATGCCCTGGACCGCGCCGCCCTGGATCTGGCCCTCGACGTACGACGGATGGATTGCGGTGCCGACATCCTGGATCGCCGTATAGCGGAGGATGGTGACCTTGCCGGTGTCGGGGTCGACCTCCACGTCGACGATGTGGGTAGCGAACGCGCCACCGGCCCCACGGGCAAGGAGCGACGCCTTACCCGCGATCGGGCCGCCCGTGCGGGCGGATTGGGCCGCCATCTCCTTGAAGGTGAGTTCCTTCGTGGAGTCCTTCGTGCACCTGAGCACGCCCGACTCGTAGACGACATCCTCCTCGGCCACGCCCCAGAGCTTGGCCGCCCGGGCGACCATCTGGCGGCGGATGTCCAGGCCGGCCTCGTAGACCGCGAGGCCCGACGCGAAGGTGGTGCGGCTCCCGCCGGTCACGTCGTTATGTCCAATGGAGTCGGTGTCGACGACCGAAGGCCGGATGGTCTCGTAGTCGACACCGAGGGTCTCGGCGAGCTGCATGGCGAGCGAGGCGCGCGTCCCGCCGATGTCCGTCGAGCCCTC
>JAHDWR010000272.1 GCA_023382755.1 Dehalococcoidia bacterium | reverse complement strand
ACGTCATCGACGTGCACAAGCGGTTTGGGAAGCTCGAGGTGTTGCGCGGCATCACGATGCCGGTGGCGCAGGGCGAGGTCGTCGCCATCCTCGGCCCGTCGGGGTCGGGCAAATCGACCCTCCTGCGCTGCATCAACCACCTGGAGAAGATCGACGGCGGCCGCATCCTGTTCGAAGGGCGGCTGGTCGGCTATCGCGAGGTGAACGGGAAGCTGAAGGAGCTTCGCGAGGGGGAGATCGCGAGGATGCGGGCGCAGATGGGGATGGTCTTCCAGCGCTTCAACCTCTTCCCGCACCTGACCGCGCTTGGCAACGTCATGGAGGCGCCGGTACAGGTGCTCGGCAAGTCGCGGGACGAAGCGCGCGCCACGGCGGTCGCGATGCTCACGCGGGTGGGGCTGGCGAACAAGCTGCACGTGTACCCGGCGCAGCTTTCGGGCGGCCAGCAGCAGCGGGTGGCAATCGCCCGGGCGCTGGCCATGAACCCCAAGCTGATGCTCTTCGACGAGGCGACGAGCGCGCTCGACCCGGAGCTCGTCGGCGAGGTGTTGGCGGTGATGCGCGACCTGGCGGCGGAAGGCATGACGATGCTCGCAGTGACGCACGAAATGGGTTTCGCGCGCGAGGCGGCCCATCGCGTCGTATTCATGGATGAGGGCGTGATCCAGGAGGAGGCGCCCCCGGCGGAATTCTTCGGCGCCCCGAAGACGGAACGCGCGCGCAACTTCCTCCGGCGGGTGACGCAGACCTAACGGATAACCGTGGCGGCGGGCATACTGCGCTGGTGACAACCGCGGCCGGAGCCATGCGTACGCCGGGGGAGCGCAGCCTGCGCAGTTCGTTCGAACTGGTGGCGGCGCTGACCAGCCGGGACCTGCGCCTGCGCTACCAGGGCAGCGTGTTCGGCTGGGCGTGGTCCATGGCGCGGCCGCTGGCGCTCGGGATCATCCTCAGCTTCGCGCTGGGGAAGGTGCTTGGCACGGGGATCACGGCGGAGTTCCTGCTCGCGGGGCTGTTCCCGTGGTTCTGGTTCCAGGGTTCCATCCAGGCTGCGACCACCACCTTCGTGGGCAACGGCGGGCTGCTGAAGAAGGTCCGCTTCGCGCGGGCCGTGCTCCCGGTGAGCGTGGTGCTCGGCAACACGATGCAGTTCGTGCTTTCGCTCCCGGTGCTTGCCGGCTTCCTCATCTTTTCCGGCCACGGACCGAACCTGGCGTGGCTGGCGCTGCCGCTCGTGTTCGCCATCGAACTCGCGCTGATCATGGGGGCGGCGCTCTTCGTGGCGAGCATCACCGTGTTCTTCCGCGACCTGGAGCACATCACCGACGTCGCGATGAGCCTGTTGTTCTATGCGACGCCGATCATCTACGCGGCCGACCGGGTACCCGATAGCTACCAGTGGGTGACCAGGGTGAACCCCCTTGCGCCGCTGGCGGAGGGCTGGCGGTCGATCCTGCTCGAAGGGGAGATGCCCGGGGCCGAACTGGGCATCTCGGCGGGCCTGACGGCGGTGTTGCTGGCGGCCGGCTGGTTCACGTTCCGCAAACTCGAGGACGCGTTCGCCGATGCCATCTGAAGCGCCCGTCGCGATGTCGGTCCGGGGCGTTTCGAAGCGCTTCCACATGGTGGGCCCCGGGCAGGAGCTCAAGACGATGCTCGTGCATCCGCTGCGGGCCTGGCGCACCGCCCACCAGAACCGCGACCTCTGGGCCGTGCGCGATGTCTCGTTCGACATTCGCGAGGGGGAGTTCTTCTCGATCATCGGGGCGAACGGCAGCGGGAAGAGTTCGCTGCTGCGGCTGCTGGCCGGGCTTTCGAAGCCGACCGCCGGGACGGTGGAAAGCAAGGGACGCGTGAGCACCTTGCTGGAACTCGGCAGCGGCTTCCACCCCCAGGTGAGCGGCCGCGAGAACGCGATCCTCAACGGGCTGTTGATCGGGATGACCCGGGCCGAGATGGAGGCGCTGCTTCCCGCGATTGTGGAGTTCGCGGGCCTCCAGGAGTTCATCGACCAGCCGATGCGTACGTACTCGTCGGGGATGTACGTCCGCCTCGGGTTCGCCATCGCCGCGTTCATGGAGCCGGAGATCCTGCTGGTTGATGAGGTGCTGGCGGTGGGAGACGCGCGCTTCCAGGAGAAGTGCTATGACCATATCGGCACCCTCCAGCGCAAGGGCGTAACCATCATCATGGTCTCGCACGACCTGAGCGCGGTGGAGCGTTTCAGCGACCGGGCGGCGCTGATGGAGCGCGGGCGGATGGTGCTCATCGGGAAGCCGCAGCAGGTGGTGACTCGCCACCTGGAACGGCTCGCCGAGACATCGCCCGAGATTCGCCGGGCGCTTGAAGACGGCATCGAGGAGCTGATCGCGACATCGCCAGAGGCGAAGGAACGGTTCGACGAGGCGCTCAGCGAACACCCGGAATACAAGCGGCTGCTCGCGGAGAAGCAGGCCAGGGGCGAGGCCGATGCCGCCGTGGAGCCCCCCACCGGATGAACCGTTCCCCCCACGTTGCCATCCTCACGGTCACCACAAACGCTGCCGGCCACCTGGCGGCCTACCTGGACGCGCTCGATGCCATCACCTATCACGAGTGGTCGCTCTGGGTGGTGGACAATGCCTCGGCGGACGGTTCGGCAGCCCTTGTGCGGGCGCGCAGGCCGGACGCCCATGTCTTGGAGAACGAGCACAACGAGGGGTTTACGGGCGCCTGCAACCGCGCCCTGCTCCAGCTGCGCGACATGGAAGGCGTGGACTTCGTCCTCTTCCTGAACGACGACACGGAGGTCACGCCGGGGTTTTTGGGGCCGCTTGTGGCCCTGGCGGACCGCCACACGATGGTCGCGCCGAAGACGTACCTTTCAGGCCGGCCGGGGATCCTCGATGACTCGGTGGGCGAGTTCGACTGGTGGCGCGGCACGTGGCGGAAGCGTGTCCTCGGCCGCCCGGAAGGCCCGGCCGACCGCTACGCGCACGCGGTCGGCACGGCCAACCTGTCGTGCCTGCTCGTACCGGTGAGCGCGTTCCACGACGTGGGGCTGCTGGACGACGCGTTCTTCGTGTACTACGACGACACGGATTTCTGCCGGCGGGCGATCGAGGGCGGGTACCGGTTGTTCTACGAGCCGGCTTCGGTGGTGTTCCACCGGAAGGGTGCGACGCTCGGCGGGCAGATGTCGGCTTTCGGCTGCTACTACCTGGCGCGGAACCGGCCGTACCTCATGCGGAAGCACCTCGGGTGGGCCCGGTTCGGGGCGTTCTTCGCGTATTACCTGGCGACGCGGACGGCGCGGACGGCGTTGTGGCTGCGGGAGGGGCGGCGGGACCTGGCGGGAGCGACGTTCGCGGGCGTGCGCGACTTCCTGCTGGGGCGGATGGGGCCGAGGGGGAGATAGGAAGGGGAAAGAGGAAAGAGGAAAGAGGAAAGAGGAAAGAGGAAAGAGGAAAGGGGTCGCCTTGGGCCGCTGATACTGGAGTGGGTTATTTGAGGTTCTTCACCAGTTGGACGCGCCGCTTCAGGACGTTCCAGGCTTCCTGCCCGCCTTCTCCCTCGACGACCACATTCTTCAGCGACCGCGATCGTTTGCCGAAAGCCGGGGCAAGCTTTGCCAGCACGACCTTCTTCGCTTCTTCCATGCCAGCGCCTCGATCTCGGTGTCGGTGAGCCGATCCAGCAAGCGGTGAAGGGAGTCTCGCGTCGTCACAATCTGAATTATACCTCGGCGGACCAGGGTCCGGCTGGCGCGGGAGCGTGTGCATGCGCGGTTCCGTCCCAGGCGCTACTGCGTGCGGTGCAGGCGCAGGCCGCGGGCGCCCTGGGCGAGTGCAATCACCAGGAGGCCGGCGAGGAGCACCGTCGCCCACAACGCGAGCACGAGCGTGATGAGCTGAGCGTCCCGGCTCGATGGCTGAAGGACCAGGTCGGCCAGGCCGAGCGCGAGGAGCACGGCCATGAACAACAACCACGAACGGA
>JAHDWR010000271.1 GCA_023382755.1 Dehalococcoidia bacterium | reverse complement strand
ACGAGAACGGGGTATCAGAGCCGGGCTACGTGCACGTGGTGATGCCGATGTTCGTGCAATGGTGAGTGAAACTCACTCAGGCGAGTCCGAAGTCTCACGGATCCAGGCCGACATCATCGTGTCAACGCACACAATGTACTCCTCAGCACGCATCTCCTCGCCGGATTGAGGTTTGCAGAGATGCAGAATCGCCGTTTCGGCCAAGTAAACCTTCGGCCACGAAGAACCCGCTGCGCCGCTTCGGCATCGTCCCGCGGGATGCCAATTCCTGGCTCCGGTACGGCGGCCTTGACTGGTCGCTGACGCTCGACTAAGCCCGCCCCGCTCCGGACAGCCGCTACGGCGAGCCGATCAGTTCGCGTGCGGCAACCTCGACTCCAGTGGCGTCGAGCCCGCAGAGCGAGACCATCTCGGCGTAGGGAGCGATTTCGGTGACGAAGCGGTCGGGAATACCCACGCGTCGCACCCGGCCCGCACCGAGTTCGGCGACGATTTCGGAGACGGCTGAGCCGAGTCCGCCGACCACCGAGTGCTCTTCAACCGTCAGAATCCGCCCGGTGTCCCGGGCAGCGCGGACCACCACTTCACGATCGATGGGCTTCACGGTGTGCATGTTGAGGACGCGGGACGTGATTCCGCTTTTGGCCAACGCGGCGTGTACGGCGAGCACTGTCCGCACCGCCGTGCCGGTCGCGATCATCGTCAGGTGCGACCCGTCCCGAAGCTGCTCCGCCTCGCCGGGGTGCAGCTCGCCCAGTCCTGCGATAGGGCTCATATCAGCGGCGAAGCCGGCCATCCGGATGTAGACGGGGCCATCGATCGTTGCGGCCGCGAGTACCGCCTGGGCAACCTGGTTCGAATCAGCAGGCACGATCACCGTCATCCCCGGGATGGTGCGGAGAAGGGCGATGTCTTCCATCGCATGGTGGGTGACACCCCAGGGCCCCGCCTCGAGACCCGTGAACAGGGCGATGATCTTCACGCCGTTTCGGTTGTAGGCGCAGTCGTCGCGAATCTGCTCAAAGCCGCGCATGCTCACGAATGGCGCCATCGAAAGCACGAAGGGCAGTTTGCCCACGTGGGCGAGCCCAGCGGCGACGCCGATGAGGTTTTGTTCCGATATGCCTACATCGATGTGGCGCTCGGGGAACGCCTCGGTGAACGGGCCGGCGCTGAAATCCTGGGAAACGACGACGACATTCGCGTCTGCGCGGGCGAGTTCCATGATTGCGGCCAGGTGCGGAGGGGAGCTCATGTAGGAGCTCATCGCGTTGTCCCGAGCGACGCCAGGGTCGCTTCGGCCTCCTGGGGTGTCAGCCGCGTGTAGTGCGCCCTGCCTGTACCTTCCACCCCGGGTACGCCCTTGCCTTTCACGGTGTGCGCGACGATGGCCGTTGGCTGCTGCGCGTTCCAGGCCGAATCCATTGCATCCACGACCGCGGCCATGTCGTGCCCATCGATCTCTATGGCGCTCCAGCCGAAGGCTCGCCATTTGTCAGCGATCGACTCCACCTGCATGACCTTCGCGGTCGAGCCCGAAGCCTGGAATTCGTTCGCATCGACGATGGCGATCAGGTGGTTCAACCGAAAGTGGGGTGCGCAAAGGGCCGCCTCCCAGACTGAACCTTCCTGGAGTTCGCCATCTCCCAGCAGTACAACCGTGCGCTTGTCTGACCCGTTCAATGCTTCGCCCAGGGCCATCCCCACACCGACCGACAGGGCGTGGCCCAGTGAGCCGGTTGCGAATTCGACTCCCGGTGCGCGGAACGTGGGATGCCCACCCAGCCGGCTCCCCGACGTCCCGCTCAGGGGTAGTTCAGATGCCGCGACCCGCTCGAGTTCCACCATGCAGGCGTGGAACACGTGCACGGCGTGTCCCTTGCTCAGGAGGAAGTGGTCGTGGGCGTTGCCGCTGGCATCGAAGCGCAGGATCCGGAAGAAGAGCGCTGCCATCAAGTCGGCGCTCGACATCGACCCGCCGAGGTGGGATCGTTGCGCCTCCGCAATCGACACAATATGGCGGCGCAGATCAGCTGCCCGGCTCTGCAGTTCACGGACTACGGTTGCTTCAGCCATTTCCATGTTCCCCCTCTGCTGTGGTTGAACTACCCCTCGCCGAATACCTTTCGGACTTCCGCGAATGCCACGTCCGTCACTTCGAGTGCCTGTTCGATGTCTTCCGCGGTGTGGGCGGCTGAGAGGAACCAGTTGTGGCGTGGGTGAAGGTAGACGCCCCGCTTCACGGCCTCACCGGTAAACAGCATTGCCTTCCGGTAGTCGGTGTCATCGGCGAAGGTGAGGAACGGCATCTGTACCGGGCCTGTCTGGCGGACGCGCAGCCCGTAGCTCTCGGCCTGCGTGGCAAGGCCGTGGCGGAGCAAGCCACCGGTGGTGGACATCGCCTCCACTGCCCCTTCCTCCTTCATAGCCTCGATCGCGGCAACAGATGCCGCCATGGCGACCGCCGCGAACCAGAACGAGCCGGTGTTAAACACCTGGCGGACCCCATCGCGGAACTTGTCATTGCCGACTACGGCCGCGAGGGCATAGCCATTCGCGATCGCCTTGCTGTAGGCGCTGAGGTCCGGCCGGACGCCGACGGATTCCCAGCTGCCGCCCATGTGCAACCGGAAGCCCGCACGCACGTCATCAAGGATGAGTGCCGCGCCAACGCGGTCGCAGATCTCGCGCACGCCGCGCGCGAAGGCGGGGTCGACCAGCTCCTGATCGAGGCCCGCGTCGTGCCGGAACGGCGAAACCATGATGGCGGCAACATCATCCCCGGCTTCGGCAACGGCAGCGTTCACGCTTTCGAGGTCGTTGTACGTGTAGTAATGGATGTTCGCCCGGTCCTCCGGAGTCGTGCCATTCAGTCGCGGCGTGGCCCACGGTGCGGCCCCGTGGTAGGCACCCTTTGCGGCGAGCAGCTTCTTGCGACCAGTCGCGGCGCGGGCGATGGTCACGCACCACGTTGTGGCGTCCGTCCCGTTCTTCGCGAACGTCGCCCAGTCGGCGTGCGGAATGGTGGCCACCATCAGCTCGGCAAGCTCCACCATCTTCGAAGATGGCCCGTTCTGGCAGTCGGCTTCGGCTTGCTGGGCGGCCGCCGCGGCGTCGACCTTCGGGTGGGCGTGTCCGAGCAGGATCGGGCCGTAGCTGCACATGAAGTCGATGTATTCGTTGCCGTCTATGTCCCAGATGTGGCTGCCGCGACCGCGTTCCAGGAACTGCGGGAAGCCTTCGGGCATCGCGGCGACGTTCTGGTGGCCGTACATCCCGCCCGGGATCACGGCCGCTGCCCGTTTCCGCATCGCCTGGTCTCGGGAGTGGTCTCGAATCGAGGCTGTAGTCATCGCGCAATCCTCCTGGCACGGTTCTTGGGCCTGGGATTCCAGGCGGGGGCGAATGGAACGTCAGCGGCGGCGCGTCCTGGGGTCGAGGAAGTCGCGCACGCCATCACCGAGGAAGTTGAAGCCAAGTACGACAGTCAAGATCGCAAGTCCGGGAGCAGCGGCGATCCACCACTCGTAAAATCGCACCGACCCTTCGGAGATCATCGAACCCCATTCCGGCGAGGGCGGCAGGGCTCCAAGCCCGATGAAGCTGAGTGAGGCGGCAAGGAGCACAACCTGGCCAAAGTCCATAGTGGCATTGACCAGGACTGGCGTCATCGAGAGCGGCAGGATGTGCCGGACAAGCAGGCGCATGCGCCCGGCACCCATCGCGGTGGCGGCTGTGACGTGATCCTGCTGCTTCACGGAGATGACCTGCGCGCGCAGCAAACGAGCGTAGACCGGCCACCAAACCACGACCATGGCAAACAACGCATTCCGGAGACCTGGGCCAAGAGAGGCAGTGACGGTCATGGCCAGCAAGATCGGTGGGAACGCCAGGGTGATGTCCGAGATGCGCATGAGGAACGAATCCACCCACCCACCAAACAGCCCGGCCACGGCCCCAACGACACAGCCAATGATCACGGCTACTGCTATCAC
>JAHDWR010000270.1 GCA_023382755.1 Dehalococcoidia bacterium | reverse complement strand
CTCGATCGTGGTCGCCACCATCAACGGCAACTACGGCGAGCACATCCTGTTCACGGTCCCCGGACCGGAGGTGCCCGCGTGGCTCGGGGGGCTCAGGTTGGGCGGCCCGGTTTCCGCGGAGGGCCTTGCGGCCGCCGCGATCCGTGGGTTGGCGATCCTCTCGATCCTGCTCGCCTTCGGCGTGTTCAACGGCGCGGTCAGCCCTCAGCGGGTGTTGCGATCGACCCCGGCGGCGCTCTTCCAGGCGAGCCTGGTGGTGACCGTCGGGCTGACGTTGCTGCCTTCGAGCATCGAGGACCTGCGGCGCGTGCGCGAGATGCGGGCGCTGCGCGGGGCGCCCGGCGGCCTCCGCGACCTCCCCTCGCTGGTGGTACCCGCGGTCATCGGCGGGCTCGAGCGTTCGATGCGGCTGGCCGAGGCGATGGAGGCGCGGGGCTACGGTGCGGCGCCGGCGCTCCCGGCGCGGACACGGTTCACCGCCGCGGCTTCGGCCCCGCTGCTCATCGCCTCCGCCTGGTGCTGGTTCTACGAACCGGGTTGGCGGCCGTTCGCGGGCATTGCGGCACTCGTGGCGGTTGCCTGCCTGGCCTACTGGTGGCGGGGCGCCGCGCGGCTCCACCACGCCACGCGGTTGAACGATGAACCGCTACCGGCCCCGGACCGGGCGGCGGTGGCGTTCGCAGTTGGCGTGGCCGGGCTGGCAGCCGGCGCCCGGATGACCGGCCTGGGTGGCCTGACCTACAACCCGTTCGCGGGGCTGCCCGCACCGGAGTTCTCGGTGGGCGGCGCGCTGCTGGCGCTGGCCACGGCATGGCCAGCGATGCGCCTCGTGCTGGGGACCAGGGCGGCGAAAGCTCCGGAACCTGAGGCCGCTTTCGCGGAGGCGAGGCCATGACCGCCCTGGCGCGCCTCACCGGTGTGGGCTATCGCTACCCGGGGTCGGAAGTGCCCGCGCTCGATGCAGTCTCGCTCGAAATCGAGGCGGGGAGCTACACGCTGCTCGCGGGGCCTTCGGCAGGGGGAAAATCGACCCTGTTGCGGGTGTTCAACGGGCTCGTGCCGCAGTTCCACGGGGGGCGTCTCGCCGGGCAGGCGGTGGTTGCCGGTTTGGACCCGGCGCGCATGCCCTCGCGCGTCATGGCATCGGTCGCCGGCATGGTGTTCCAGGAACCCGAATCGCAGGCGGTGACCGAAACGGTCGAGGAAGAGCTCGCGTTCGGGATGGAGCAGCAGGGCATCGCCGCGGGCGAGATGCGGCGGCGGATCGAGGCGCTCCTTCCGGCGCTCGGCATCGACCACCTGCGCTACCGGCGGCTGCTGACGCTCTCCGGCGGCGAGCGGCAACGGGTCGCGATCGCCTCGGTGCTGGCCCTCGAACCGCGGATATTGCTGCTCGACGAGCCAACCTCGCAGCTCGACCCGGCGGGCGCGGAAGCGGTGCTGGGCGCGCTCGATACGCTCCGGGCCGGGGGTGACCTGGGTATCGTGCTGGCCGAACACCGGCTGGAGCGGTTGCTGGCGCGCGTGGATGGCGTCGTGGCGGTCGATTGCGGCGTGGCCACGGCGATGAGCCCGCGCGAGGCGGCGGCGGCGCTGGCCGCAGTGCCGCCGGTCTGCGAGCTGGGCAGGCGGGTCGGGCTCGAACCCCTGCCATTGACGGTGGACGAGGCGCGCGGCGCGCTCGCCGGGATGCGCCTGTCTTCCCGGACGATGGAGACGCGAGCACCGGGCGACGAGCTGGTGCGCGCCAGCGGGCTGACCGCCGCGTACGGTGAGCACGTTGCCCTGCGGGAAGTCTGGTTGTCGCTACACGAGGGCGAGGTCGTGGCCCTGGTTGGCCCGAACGGCAGCGGCAAGAGCACGCTCTTCCGCGCCCTGGCGGGGCTGACGCGGCCAGTATCGGGCGAGGTGCGATTCGCCGGAAAGCCTGCACCCGGGCCGGTACGCGAGCGGACGGCGTTCGCCGGGCTCGTCCCGCAGGACCCTGCGCTGGCGCTCTACCAGGAGTCGGTCCGCGACGAGCTGCGGGACACGCTCCGGCACCGCGGGATGGCCCGAGGGGGTGTCGAGCCGGCCCTCGACCACTGGGGCATTGAACACCTGGCCGGACGAAACCCGCGCGATATCTCGGTCGGGCAGCAGCAGCGCGTCGCGATCGCGGCGATGCTCGCGCACGACCCGCGCGTGTGGCTGCTGGATGAACCGACGCGTGGCGCGGACGGCGCCGCGAAAGCGTGGCTTGCGGGCCGGCTGCGCGAGCACGCTGCCAGCGGCGGTGCGGCGATCATCGCCACCCATGACCTGGAGTCGGCGGCGCGTTACGCGACGCGGGTGGTGGCGCTCGACCGGGGGACGGTGCGGTTCGACCTGCCAACGCGGGACGCGCTCGGGCATAACGGCCCGTTGCCGACCCAGGTGGCTCGGCTGGTGCCCGGGGCAGTCACGGTAGAGGAAGTGGTGGCATGAAAAGCGCGATGAGGCAGTGGACGATGGTTTGCGCGGGCGGGCTCGCCGCCCTTGCGGCGGGGATCGGCCTGGCTTTGGCCGACGGCGAGGTCGGGCTGGTGATCCAGGAGGGCGGCGAGGCGACCACCTACTGCATTGCCTACTCCGGGGACGGGATCACCGGGGAGGAGCTGCTGGAGCGGGCGGGCCTCACGGTGGGGCAGTTCGGCGGCAGCGCGCGGACGGTCTGCTCCATCGGCGGCACGGGGTGCGACGACGCGAGTTCGTTCAGCTCGTGCTTCTGCCAGTGCCAGGGCGGGAGCTGCGTGTACTGGGCGTTCTTCACGCGCGAACACGGAAAGGACTGGGTGTACTCGTCCCTGGCGTTCAACCTGCTGAAGGCCGAGGACGGCGACCTCCACGGGTGGAAGTGGGGCGCCGGAGGCCCGAGCAGCGCGCCCGCCCCGGTGGACATCACCTTCGAGCAGGTGTGCGGGCACGCTCCGGAGGGTGGGGCAGCGGTGGTGGCGGCCGCCACGCCCACGCCTTCCCCCGCGCAGCAGCAGGTCCAACAGGCGACTGCGGCCGCTTCTACCGTGGCGACGGGCGAGGGGACATCGACCCCCGCGGTAGCTGCCACTCGCACGGTCGTCCTGCCAGCTACTCCAGCAACGGCCGGTGCGACGCCAACGGTCGCGGTCACCATCGGCCAGACGCCGGAAGCGGACACGGACAGCGAGGGCGACGCCGGCGCCAACCGGGACGGCACCATCGCGATCATCGGGTTCGGCGTGATCGCGGGGCTGATGCTCCTCGCGATCGGTGTCGCAGCTATCAAGGGGAGGCGCGATGACGATTAGCGCGATGCCGCTGCGCCAACGGCCGATCGTCCTTCGCCGCTTCGAACCGGGGACGCTCGTGTTCGTTGCGTTGAATCTGCTGGGGCTGTTCGCCTACCTGAACCCGTTCTTCGCACCGGGCGCGACGCATGCGGACTCGGGCTGGTTCGCGCACAACACCGATGCGCCGGTGGTGTTCGCGGGGGTGGCGGCGCTGTGCCTGGTGCTGGTGGTGGCCGACCTGACCGGTGGCGGGCTGAACAGCAAGTCGCTGGCGGCGCTGGGGGTGCTGGCGGCGCTGGCCGCGGTGCTGCGGACGATCACGCTGCCGGCGGGGGCGAACCTCTACTTCTTCCTGGTGATCCTCGGCGGGTATGCGTTCGGGTACCGGATGGGGTTCCTGCTGGGGGCGCTGTCGTTCTTCTTGAGCGCGGTCATCACCGGGGGTATCGGGCCGTGGCTGCCGTTCCAGATGTTCGCCTCGGCGTGGATGGGCGCGAGCGCGGGGCTTCTGCGGCCAGCAGTGGGGCGAGCCGGCATCGGCGGGCGGGGCGAACTGGCCGTGGTGGTGGTGTTCGGCATGGCCTGGGGGCTGTTGTTCGGCGCGATCACGAACCTCTGGGCGTGGCCATTCCTGGCTGCGGGACCGGATATCGCCTTCGAGCCGGGAGCGGGGCCGGCCGAGACGCTCCGGCGCTACTGGAACTACTACCTGCTGACCAGCCTGGGGTGGGACCTGCTGCG
>JAHDWR010000269.1 GCA_023382755.1 Dehalococcoidia bacterium | reverse complement strand
GAGACGTCCGTCATCGGCGCCTACGTCGAAGGCGGTCCAGACGGTCGCGGCTTCTTCGAGGGCCTCGCCGCCGCCGCCGCCAAGAAGCCGGTCGTTATCCACAAGGCCGGCCGCACCGCCGCCGGAGCCCGCTCCGCCGCCTCCCACACCGCCGCCCTTGCTGGCGCGGCCGAACTCTGGAGCACCGTCCTCCGCCAGGCCGGCGCCCACGAGGCCCGCAACCAGGAACAGCTGCTCGACCTCATGCTCGGCGCCGCCCTGCTCCCCCGCGCAACCGGCCGGAACATCGCTGTCGTCGGCGGCGGAGGCGGCCGCAGCGTCCAGTCGGCCGACGCCTGCGAAGAAAACGGCCTGACCGTCGTCCCCCTGCCCGGCGACGTGCGCGAAAAGGTCCGCGAGCGCGCCCCCCAGCTCGCCGGCTGGATCGCCAACCCGGTTGACCAGTCGATCCTCGCCGGTAGCGGCCTCTCCTCCAATGGCCTCCTCGAACTCATGCTCCAGAGCGACCGCTACGACCTCGCCATCGCCAACGTCGGCGAGGACTGGTTCTTCGGCCGCCCCGACGCCGGCGACCGCCTCAAGCACGCTTGCAACCGCCTGGCGGAGATCTGCGAGAAGTCACCGAAGCCCGTTGCCGTCGTCCTGGGGGCCACCGAGACCAACAACCGCGAACACCGCCAGCTCGTCGACGACGTCCGCGACCAGTTCACCTCGCGCGGCATCGCCGTCTATCCCAGCGTCGAGCGCGCCGCCTTCTCCCTCGGCCGGCTCACCCGGTAGCCTCTTGCTTTCCGCTTTCCTCTCCAACCGGCCCCGGGTGGCTGGCCCAACCCGCCGTTCCAGCGTGCGCTCCCGGGTGCGAGCATGTCCCCATCGGCGCACCACGCCACGGAGGAACACCATGGAACCCACCCCGATGCAGAAAGCCGCGGTATCGCTGAAGGCCCTCGGTCATGGCGAACTGCTCTCGCTCGCCCACGCCTACCTCGAAAGCCACATGCTCGCCTGCGAACTCGTCGGCCGGGAACAGCCCGACCACGCCTCCCAGGAAGTCATCAGCGACCGCGTCCAGAAGTTGAGCGACGAGCAGCTCATCGCCCTCCTCATGCCCATCTCCGCGCTAGGCCACAGCGACTGAAGCGGCACGCATCCAGGACTCAAGGGGGCGGGCTCCGGAAGGGATTGGGGCCCGCATCGTCCCGCACGGGCCCCACGTAGACCAGCATCACCTCGCCGTCCGCCAGCACCACGGCCGAAGGGTCGCCACCCACCAGCCGCCACCCGGCGTCGGGCGTCCATGCGCTGCCATCCGCCGAGACGGCCGACCAGACCCCATCCCGCCCCGAGCCGTAGTAGCGCAGCGTCGCGCCCTGAACAACGGCGTTGCCGATCCACTGGCGGCCGCTGCCCGCGTCTACCATCGGCAACGCATCGAACGCCAGGCCATCGCTCGAAACCGCGTGGAAGCCCCGCCCGGTGTTCGCCTCCATCGTGTGGGAGAACAGGTGCCATGCGTCGCCGAATCGCACCACGCTCGCGTCCACCGTCCCCGCGGCCGGCGCAAAGCGTGCTCCCGGCTCGAACGTGTACGCCACGCCATCGTTCGAAACCG
Source organism: Dehalococcoidia bacterium (assembly GCA_023382755.1). Lineage (GTDB taxonomy): Bacteria > Chloroflexota > Dehalococcoidia > Tepidiformales > Tepidiformaceae > Amarobacter. Next base: position 2,429 of record JAHDWR010000269.1, on the reverse strand, counting down.
CTGAGTAAATCGCTGGCCGCCCATCGCCCGTCCGGCCGTTCGAAGTGAAGTACAGCCGGTACCGCCCGTCGTCGAGCTGCACCAGCGTGGGGTCGAACGGCCGCATCAAATCATCCGGCAACCCGGTCACGGTCACGCGCGCCGGGCTGGACCACGTTGTCCCGGCGTCCTCCGAGAACGCCACCGCAACCTGGTCGAACGCATCCGCGTCATCGAACGGGAACCATTGGAACACCGCCACCAGCCGCCCCGCGCTGTCCCGGATAACGCAGGGCACCCCCGCGCGTTCCACAAACGGCGTTCCTTCCCCAAACGATAGCCCATCGCCCGAATGTGCAACCCACAGGTCGCGGTTCCACGGACCGTCCGTTGGGCCGGGCTGCTGCCCCGGTGCGCGCGGGCTGGCCGGTGCCGGTGTCGTGGTCGAATCCCGGGCCACGTCCGGCACCACGATTGTGGTGCTCGCCGCCGCGGCTCCCGCCAGCGTTTCGTTCGCCCGGTCGCTGCAAGCCATGGCCGACTCGGCAACCGCCGCCAGCGCCACCGCTGCTACTCCCGTCCGCCACAGCATCCTCGTTCCCATGGCCCGGTCCTCCTGTGCCACGAGTATGGCCACGCTGGCCGCCCGGGTGACGGGCGCGCCCAATTCTGGTCACTCCCGCCTACCTGCTACACTGCACACATGGATGCGCAACGCACCACCAGAACCCGGCCGGTCTAGGCCGGCTGGCTCGCACCCGGCACTGTCGCGGCCACGTCGCGCCGCGGCCGTCTGCCCGTGCGTCAGCCTCCCCTCTGCTACCCTCTGAGATCTCCCCCCGGGCACGTCGCGCTCGCCCGGTCCACCACCACGGAATAGACCACGCATGCTGTTTTGCGAAGAAGTATCCAAGTCGTTCGGCTCCGTCGATGTCCTCCAGGACCTCACCTTCATCGTTGGCGATGGAGAGCACGTGGGCCTCGTCGGCCCCAACGGCGGCGGCAAGTCCACCATCCTTCGGCTCATCGCCGGCGACCACAAACCCGATGCCGGCAGCGCCGGGTTTCGTGGCTCCTCCATGGGCTACCTCCGCCAGGAAGCCGGCCTCGACGACGAGAACACGCTCCTCGAAGAGCTCTGGCTCGCATTCCCCGAAGCCCGCGCCATCGAAAACCAGCTCGCCGAAATCTCCTCCCGCATCGAACGCGGCGAAGGCAACCTCGATGCCCTCATCGAGGAGCAGGCAGACCTCTTCGAGCGCTTCGAGGCCCTCGACGGTTATCGCATCGAGGCCCGCATCGGCCGCGTCCTGAACGGCCTCGGCTTCGCCCCGGGCGATGCCGAAAAGAAGTGCGGCGCCTTCAGCGGGGGCTGGCAGATGCGCATCGCCCTCGCCAAGGTCCTCGTCCGCCGCCCCGAAAACGTCCTCCTCGATGAGCCCACCAACCATCTCGATGCAAAGACCCGCGCCTGGCTCGCCGAAGAGCTCCAGGATTGGGACGCCGCCATCCTCATCGTCACCCACGATGCCGACTTCCTCGACCGCGTCGTTACCCGCATCCTCGACCTCCGCGACCGGAAGGTCGAAAGCTACGCCGGCAACTACACCGGCTACCAGCGCCAGAAAGCCGCGAAGCTCCAGGCGCAGGACCAGGCCGCCGCCCGCCAGGAACGCGAGATCGCCAAACAGGAACGCTTCATCGAGCGCTTCCGCGCCTCCGCCACCAAGACCACCCAGGCCCAATCGCGCGAAAAGCAACTGGCGAAGGTCGATCGCATCGAGCGCACCCGCAAGGATGCCGAGGTCAACTTCACCATCACTTCCCACGGCCGCACCGAGCGCGATGTCCTGATGATGAAGCACATCGGCCACACCTACGGAGACCACCTCGTCCTCGTCGATGTGAACCTCCATATCGAACGTGGCCAGAAAGTGGTCTTCATCGGCCCCAATGGCAGCGGCAAGAGCACCCTCCTCCGCATCGCCGCCGGGCTCGTCGCGCCCACCGAAGGCGCCCTCGAATGGGCCGAACGCGCCCGCCCCGGCTACTACGACCAGCACCAGGACGAAGCGCTCGACCCCGACCGCACCGTCCTCGAAGAGGTCCGCTCCGTCGCTGGCGGCGCCCCCGATGTGAAGCTCCGCACCGTCCTCGGCCAGTTCCTCTTCAAGGGCGACGACGTCTTCAAGCCGGTCCGCGTCCTCTCAGGGGGCGAACGGAGCCGCGTCGCCCTCGCCAAGTTCCTCATCCAGCCGACGAACGTCCTGCTCCTCGACGAGCCGACCAACCACCTGGACCGCACCACCCGGCGCAAGCTCCTCGAAGCCCTCCAGGGCTACGAAGGCACCATCGTCTGCGCCAGCCACGACCCGGGCATCGTCGAAGGCGTCGCCACCCACGTCTACGAAGTGAAGGACCTCGCCGTCCGCGAACTCCTCCACATGCGC